>JAKAQW010000013.1 GCA_021819525.1 Actinomycetes bacterium | reverse complement strand
GCGAACGCGTCTGCCCGATGCGCAGTGGAGGCAACCACCAGGACCGACCCTTCGCCGACTGCCAGGTGGCCCACCCTATGGATAAGCACCAGGCGTCCCAGGTCGCTCCAGCGCCTCCTGGCCGACTCGGCCACTGCTGCCAGCTTGGGCTCGACCTGCTCACGGTAGGCCTCGTACTCCACGGCGGTGACATCGCTGCGGCCCTCCGCGTGGTCGCGGACAGTGCCTACGAAGCTGACCACCGCTCCACAGCGCGGCAGCACCACCCACGACATGGCTTCTGGCACCGGCAGGGGCTCGTCGGTGCAGGCGATCCAATCGGTGAGCCGGGTGGTGGGAGCCACGGCTGCATCCTATCGCCGACTGTGAAGAACTCTCCGGGTACCGCTGGTGGTATCGGTGTGGTGCGGGGAGCGCTCGTGTGGCGCGGTGACCACCCACGCTTCGAGCACTGCCGTGGGTCGGTGGGAGTGGGTCTTGGCACGCGTGCTCGACGTCGCCGAGGTGGCAGCGGTCCCGTGGCGCTGGTGTGGGCTGGGCTGGGGCAGGCCTGGTGTGGGCTGGGGTGGGGCAGGCCTGGTGTGGGCTGGGGTGGGCAGGCCTGGGGCTGGGGCTGTGCTGTGTGGGGGTGGGGGTGTCGATGTGGCCGTGTGGTCGCGTGCTGGACGACGGCGCTTCGGCGCAGACGGTCAGCGAGGTGTGGTGTCGCCCGGTCGCCACTCGAGCCTCAGCCGATCGAGGTCTGCAGGACAGTCGACGTCGGCGAAGCCTTCTGGCTCGGACACAGAGCCCCACCAGCGCTCGTCGGCGAGAAGGACAGCGGGGCGTGCGGTCAGCGGGCGCATGGAGCGCTCCCCGCGCCGGTAGGCCTGCCGGGCTTCTGCGATGTCGAGTGCGGACCACCGGGCGCACAGCGGCTGTAGCCGACCGGCGACGACCGGCACCACCGAGGAACCTCCGGGAACGTCGGCCAGCCACTGCAGCAGCGCGACGGTCACCAAGGGAAGGTCGCAAGCCACTAGCAAGATCGGACCGTGGCACCCCGCTGACCACAACGCTTCGGCGCCGGCGAGGGTCGCGGCAAGCGGCCCTCCGCCCGGTGGCGCCTCCGAGACCACGATGTCGACGCCGCTCACCCCTTGGCCGACCTCGACGACCGGGTCGGCGACTGCCTGCAACCGGGCGGCGACCCGCTCGGCCAGTGATCGATGCCCCACCACCATGGTGGCCTTGTCCGTTCCCATGCGCCGGCTGGTGCCACCGGTGAGCAGCACCCCTCCGACCGTGCGGGCACGGCGAGCGAGCACGGACCGGTCCCGGGGCTCGCCGGGTGCACCGGGGTCAGCCAGGGGACGGCAGGGTGGTCGAGGTCGTAGCGGGAGAGAGGCGGCCGGTCGCCGATGCGACGTCAGGCCGCAGCAACTGGGGGTAGCTGCGGGCGTCGAAGGCAGCGATGAGCTCGCGCACCGCGGTGGGCAGGGCGACCACCACCGACCGCCGCCACCATCCCGTGCGCTCGACCAGGACCTCGCTCTTGCAGACCTTCACCCCTCGGACCCGGTCATCGGCGGCGACCACGGCGCCGAGGTACACCGCCACAGCGCAGTCGCGTGAATTCGACGGCACACCCCGAACCCCCGCACCGGCCAGAGAAGCGGCCACCTGTGCCGGAGTATCACCAAGGGCAGTGAGCAGCTCGTCGGTCTGGCGCCGAACTGTCGCTCGTTCGCTGACGTGGTGCACAGGTACCTCCCCACCCTCGAGCCTGGCCGTGGCCGGGACATCCTCGAACCGGGCCGGTGCCGATCGGCCGGAGACGGTGGCATCGACCACTTCCCACTGCACATTCTCTACCAAATCGGGTGTCTGCGCTACATGAAATTTTGGTAGCGGCAGCTCCCCTGGACGACCGCCGGCCCGCACTGGGTGCATGCCGGCCCTGCTCCGTGCGGCCCTGTCCCATGCCGGCCCTGCTCCGTGCGGCCCTGTCCCATGCCGGCCCTGCTCCGTGCGGCCCTGTCCCATGCCGTGCCGGCTGTCCGAGGGGGTGGTTTCTCGTACGATCACCAGTGATGAGGTGGCTCGGAGCCGGTCGTGCGGGGAGGCGGGTGGTGGGTCGCGGCCAGCGAGCCGTCGGTGCACTGCGGTCCGTGGACGAGCGTCGGGCCGTGGCGGTCGCCACGGTGACATGGGCGTTCCTGGCCATGCTCGGAACCGAGATCGCCCTACGGGTCATGCCGCTTCCCGAGCTTGCACGTCGGCTGGGGTTCGAGTTGGGCCCCCAGTTGCCGTACCCGGCGCCGGGTACGCAGTGGTCGTCGCGGCCTTCTGGGCCACCTTCGTCTTCTGGGCCACCTTCGCCTCCTGGGCCACCTTCGTCTTCTGGGCCACCTTCGCCTTCTGGGCCACCTTCGTCTTCTGGGCCACTGCCGAGCCCCGTGGCCGTATCGCCGAGCCCCGTGGCCGTATCGCCGGGCCCCGTGGCCGTATCGCCGGGCCCCGTGGCCGTATCGCCGGGCCAGGCCCGGAGGCTGCGAGCCCTGGCCGTGGCGTCTCGGCACTGGCCGCCTCGGGGTCAAGCGTGCCTACGCCACGCCCTCGCTGTGGCTGTCGTGCTGCACCGGCACCACCGCTGCGTCATCCATCTGGGAGTAGCGCCGGTCAGCTCCACGGCGCCTGCCAGCTCCACGGTGTCTGCACATGCCTGGGTGACGGTCGACGGCGCGGATCTGACCGGGCAAGGGCCCTTCCTGGCGCTCGCGCTCGGGGTGGGTGAAAGGACCGGCGCGAGCACCACGAGAAGCTGACGACCAGTGGCGAGGAACTGGTCTGCGCTCAGCGCTGCTCACCGGCGGCCACCAGCGCTTGCTCGAGCGAGCGCAGCCGGCCGGGGTCGACGACCTTGCCGCCGGTGGTGGGGTCGAGGAGGTAGAACGCGTCCACCACTTCGTCGCCGAGCGTGCTGACCCGGGCGGCGACCACGTCGAGCTGGCAGCCGAGGACGGCCTTGGTCAAGCGGTGCAGCACGCCGATGCCGTCGACGGTGCGGACGTCGACCACGGTGGCGGTGTCCGACGCGCGGTTGTCCACGGCCACCCGGGTCGGTGCCGGGCGGGTGAGCCCGGGTCGCCGGGCACCGTCGTAGGCCTGAGCCCGCTCGGCCAGGCGGCGATCGAGGGGGAGCGTTCCTCGCAGGGCAGCCTCGAGATCGTCGGCGACCCGGGTCCAGTCCGGTCTGCGCCCATGCGGGAGCTCCACGACGAAGCGGTCCACGGCGAAACCGTCGTCACCGGTCACGTCGGCAGAGCGGACGTCCAGGCCGAACAGCGCGAGCACGCCGGTGCAGGTGGCAAGCAGGCCAGGCCGGTCGGGCGCCACGACGGTCACCTGGTCCGATTCGGCCAAGAGGAGCGATCGGCCGAGCCGGCGGGCCTGCGTGATGAGCCGCCGGTGCCGGTCGTCGATGGCGGGCGCCGCCTCGAGCACGCCCTCCGGCTCGGTCCCCGCCAACCGGGCACGGACCCGGGCTGCCAATTCGGCCACCAAGCCGGCTTTCCACGGTCCCCAGGCGCTCGGGCCGGTGGCGAGGCTGTCGGCTTCGGTGAGGCTGGCCAGCAACCCCAAGGTGGTGGAGTCGCCGACCGCTTCGGCGACCGCTGTCACCGTGGCGGGGTCCTCCAGGTCGCGCCGGGTGGCGACATCGGGGAGCAGCAGGTGGAGCCGGACCATGGTCACCAGGCGGTCCACGTCGGCGTCGGGGAACCCCATGCGCCGCGCGACCCTGTCGACGATCTGCTGTCCCGTCTCGGTGTGGTCCCCAGGGAAGCCCTTGCCGATGTCGTGGAGCCAGGTGCCCACCAGCAACAGGTCGGGACGGGCTGCGGCCAGGGCGAGGGGGGCGGCCCGGGCGGCGGCTTCGAGGAGGTGCCGGTCCACGGTGAACCTGTGATAGGCGTTGCGCTGAGGCTTGTTTCGCACCGCTGCCCATTCGGGAACCAGGCGCACCATCAGCCCGTAGTGGTCCAGTGCCTCGAAGGCGGCCACCGCCGGTGCGCCGGCCGCCAGGGCACGCACCAGGGCTGCTCGCAGCTCGGCCGGCCATGGATCAGGCGGCTCGCGGATGGCGCGTGCAAGTGCGGCCAGCGCTTCTCCGGCCAGCGGCAACGACCGCTCGGCGGCTACCGCGGCCATTCGCAACGCCAGTGCCGGGTCGCTCGGATCGGCGCCGTCGGGATCGAGTGTGACCTCGCCGGGCCAGCTGCCGCCGGCGTGGCCGGTGAGGTGGCGGATGGCGACGCCGGGCTCAGCCCTCGTCGTCGCGACGACGAGGGCTGCTCGAGCGCCCGCAGCTCGCCGGCGAAGGCGAGAGCGACTCCCCGACGTACCGGTGGTGGTGGCCGCCAAGCGCCGCCAGGCGTCGCTGGCCACCCAGCTCACTGCCCGCCCGGCCGCGGCCACGTCCGCCATGAGCGTGTCGGCGTCGTCGAGGCCGAGCGCTCCTGCGACGTCGTCCTGCACCTGGAGGACCAGACGGTCCGACGGGTGGTGCTCGGCACGGTGCAGCTCGACTCGGACGTCGAGGAGCCGTAACCGGGCTTCTTCCACGGCCGCCACGTCGATCTGCTCACGCAGCGTGTCGTCTGCTCGGGCCAGGCAGCGGACCACGTGGGCATCGCGCAGGCCGCCGTGGCTCTCCTTCAGATCGGGCTCGAGGAGGAAGGGCAGGTCGCCGTAGCGTTCCCGGCGGTTGCCGGCCGCCTCGACGATGACCGGGTACCACTGCGGTGCTCGCCGGCGCCACAGCTCGCCCACCTCCTCGAGCACTGGGCCGGCCACGGCCGGGTCGCCTGCCACCACCCGACCGTCGAGCAGTCCGAGCTGGACTCGCAGATCGTCGGTGGCGGCCCGGAGCACCTCGCCCGGCCGGCGCACGGAGTGGTCCAGGCGAGCGCCGCCGTCCCAGATGGGGTACCACATGGCGTCGGCTATCGCGCCGATGTCGGAGCGCCCGGTGTGCAGCAGCACCAGGTCGAGGTCGCTTCCCGGGCAGAGCTCACGGCGTCCATAGCCCCCCACGGCCACCAGGGCGAGATCCTCGGGGTTCCCGCCTGTGGCTTCGGCCAGGAGATCGGCGGTCCACCTGTCGACGGCATCGCTCAGATCCCGGCACAGCAGCCGGCCCCGGCGTCCGGTGTCAGCCGACAGCGCTTGTCGGATGGCGTGCCATGACACTGGCGGACGGTACCACGAGCTGCTCACAAGTGGTGCGCCGCCAGCATCAGCGCGACGATCAGGCTATGGCACGACGGTCGTGGTGGGGATGGGGGATCGAAGGAGGCGGTCCGGGTGATGCCGAGGTGGCAGCGCTCGAGGATCTGCTCGGTGCACGGTTCGGGCTCGACGGTCATCGCCAGGAGCCACCGGCACCAGGGGACCTCGAGCTGCCCCCGCCTCGGGTCACCCCGCCCCCGGCACTAGCCGACCTGGCCAGTGCCAGCAGCGAGGACCGGGCGGGGCACGCCATGGGCAAGTCGTACCGTGACGTGGTGCGGGCCCTGCGAGGCGAGGTGGTGCATCCGCCGGATCTGGTGCTCCGCCCCCGCAACGAAGCCGACGTGGTCGCGGTGCTCGACTGGTGCACGTCGAACCAGGTGGCTGCCGTCGCGTACGGCGGGGGCAGCAGCGTCGTCGGTGGGGTCGAGCCCGACGTCGGCGAGGGCTACGGCGGTGCTGTCTCGGTCGACCTCGGCCTGCTCGATAAAGTGGTCGAGGTCGACCCGATGTCCCGCTCGGCCCGGATCCAAGCCGGTGCGCTGGGCCCCTCGCTCGAGGCCCAGCTCCGCCCCTCGGGCCTCACCCTTCGGCACTTCCCGCAGAGCTTCGAGTGGTCCACCTTGGGAGGTTGGATCGCGACCCGAGCAGGCGGCCACTTCGCGAGCGGCCCGACCCACATCGACGACGTCGTGGAGTCGCTTCGAGTGGTCACCCCGGCAGGGATCGTCGAGAGCCGGCGCCTGCCCGCGTCGGGGGCCGGTCCGTCGCCGGACCGGTTGTTCATCGGATCAGAAGGGGTGCTGGGGATCATCACCGAGGCGTGGGTGCGGGTCCGGCCCCGTCCTCGGTGGCGCAGCAGCGGTTCGTGCCGCTTCCCGAGCTTCCTCGCCGGGCTGCCAGCCGTGCAGGCGCTCGCGCAGTCCGGGCTGCAGCCGGCGAACTGTCGGCTGGTCGACCCGCTCGAAGCCGTCATGAACGGGGTGGGCTCGGGATCCGAGGCGGTGCTCCTGGTGGGGTTCGAGTCCGCCGACCACCCCGTCGACGCGGCTGCTCGGCGGGCAGCTGAGCTGGTTGCCGACCACGGAGGCCGTCTCGACGGGTCGTGGGGACGCCCTGGTGGGGGGGATCCGGCGCAGGCTGGGGCCGGTTCTCGACGGACCGACCCGGCACCGGCCACTGACACCGATGCTGTCGCAACCCCTGGCCCCGGAGCCGGTGGCACCGCGGGCGACGACGCCAACGCCGGCTGGCGGGCCGCCTTCGTACGGGCTCCCTACCTCCGTGACGTGTTGGTGCAGCTGGGGGTGTTGTGCGAGACCTTCGAGACGGCGGTCACCTGGGACCGCTTGGCCGCGTTGCACGACGCTGTGGTGAGCGCCGTCACAGCCGCCCTGGCCGAGGTGGGCGCCTCGGCAGGCACGGTGACGTGCCGGCTCACCCACGTCTACCCCGACGGCGCCGCTCCCTACTTCACGGTGCTGGCACCGGCGCGTCGGGGTGACGAGCTGCGCCAGTGGTCGGTGGTGAAGCAGGCTGCCTCGGAAGCGCTGCTCGCCGGCGGTGGGTCGATCACCCACCACCATGCGGTGGGGCGTGATCATCGCGCCTGGTACGACCGACAGCGCCCCGATCTGTTCGCCACCGTGCTGCGGGCGGCGAAAGGGGTGCTCGACCCGGCCGGGGTATGCAACCCCGGGGTGCTTGTAGACCCATTTCGTTGATGACAGGGCCACGGCGCCGTCGCGGCCGTCATGGCGGCACGGTGGGGTGCTGTCCGCAGCTCCGGTGGCAGAGCGGGGTGCTGTCGCAGCTCCGGCGGCAGAGCGCAGGGGTGCTGTTGCAGCTCCGGTGGCAGAGCGGGGTGCTGTCGCAGCTCCGGCGGCAGAGCGGGGTGCTGTCGCAGCTCCGGCGGCAGAGTGCAGGGGCGCTGTCGGATCTGCCCAGGCGAGCGATAGCGTGGGCCGGGTCGACATCGAGCCAATGTGGACGGTCGACCAGGAGGCCGACATGAGCACTGTGGAGAAGCGACAAGGCGGTGGCGCGGTCAGCACCTTCGACAAGGGGTTGGTGGTCGCGGCGGTCGTCGGGGCCGTCCTCATCGGGCTGTGGGCCCTGCACGCCGTGGTGGGCATGATCCTGCTCGGTCTGAAGATCGTGGTGCTGGTGGTGGTGGTGGCACTGATCGTCCGGATCGTCCACGCGGTGCGCCACTGACGCTCCGCGGAGCACGGCCAGTCACCGATGCGGCCGGTCACCGATGCGGCCCACGTTGGCTAGGCTGCCCCGAGCGGCGGCGTGGCCGAGTGGTTTAGGCAGGGGCCTGCAAAGCCCCGTACCCGGGTTCGATTCCCGGCGCCGCCTCCGAGGGGTCCCAGCGGAATCCCGCTGCGAGGGCTAGCGAAATAGCGCTGGCCGGTTCGTCTGGCCGGCCGGGCAGCTGCGGGGCACCCTCTTGACCTTCGGGTGCGGTCGTCCTGCGGGGACCGGCCCCGACCACGACCTGTGGTGGCGGCTGCGAGTGGGGTGCGCCCTGAACGCCGACTCCGTCTGTCCCGGCCTTCGGCGATCCTCTCCTCCCGCCAGGCGCTACGAGCGCTGGTGCGTGTGGTGGCTGCGGGTCCGGGCGGTGCCGGTATGAGCACCTTCGCTCAACGGCTGGCCGTCGACACCGGGGCGGAGCGGGTCGAGATCGACAGGATCTCCTGGCAGCCCGGGATGGAGCCGTTGAGCGTCGGGAGACTGGGAGGCGCTGCAGGAAGCCACCTTCGCGGGTGACGGCTGGATCACTGATGGCGACCTCGGGCCATACGACGCCCGCGCCGGGCGGCTGCGTCATGCCGACACGGTCGTCGTCTTCGATGTGCCGGTTGGGACGTCGGTCATCACGAGGCCTACTCCAAGCCGCTCGGTGTGCTCGCCGACAGCACCAGCCGGCTGTTGGGGCCTGCAGGTGCTGCGGGTGGGTGCGCGCTGCCCGTTCGAGGTGATCTGGCAGCGACGGGCAGCGTTGTCGGATCAGCTGCTCGGGTAGGCCGATGACGACCTCCGGGCTGCCGTGGCGCGCTGGCAGGAGGCGCCACTGCCTGGCAGCAGCCGTCAGCCGACGGAGAGTGTCGGACCGGCTACGGAGAGAGCAGCCCTCGTGGGTGATGCCCTCCGTGCCGTACGTCACCGGGGTGGCTATGTGCAGGTCATCGCCGCCGCCGGGCGGGGGCGCCTGCGGACGGTGGCTGCCTGCCACCGTACTATACCTCAATATACTTCGGTTTAGAGGCCCTAACCATGTTAGAATGCGGTCCAAGGAGGTGGTCGCCGTGCGTAAAGCCCATACGTACTCGCCGCAGACGGAGGAAGCCGTCCGCGTCATGGGCCTGGAGATCGCCCGTGCTCGGCGGGCCCGCCGATGGACCCAGGAGGAGCTGGCCGAGCGCGCCGGTATCTCAGACAGCACCCTGCGCAGCATCGAGCGCGGCTCGACGACCGCCACCGTCGGCATGGTCTTCGAGGTCGCGACTCTGCTTGGCATCGAGCTGTTCGGGGCCGGCCGCGAGGAGCTCCCGGCCCTAGTCGCGCAGGGCCGTGACCGTCTGGCGCTCCTGCCCGCCCGGGTCCGGGCCCGGCCCACACAGGTCCAGGACGACTTCTGATGGCGGCTCTGACGCCGACCGAGGCGTTCGTGTGGGTGTGGTTGCCCGGTGCTCCCGCCCCAGTCCCCGCCGGCCGGGTGGTCGCCGAGGGTGAGATCATCACCTTCTACTACGGCCGCAGCTACCTGGAGCGGCCCGAGGCGATCCCGCTCTACCTGCCCGAACTTCCGCTCCAACGGGGCCGGCAACGGCCCCGCGGCGCGATGCGCGTCGCCGGCGTCATCCGCGACGCCGGGCCCGACGCATGGGGACAGAGAGTCATCCTGGCCCGCCACCTCGGCCGGCTCGACCACAGCCACGACACCGCGGAGCTCGGTCTTCTCACATACCTGCTGGAGTCCCACAGCGACCGGATCGGGGCGCTGGATTTCCAGGACCGCTCGGACGTCTACGTTCCGCGGTCCGGTTCGGCCACCCTCACCGAAGTTCAGGCCGCGACCGAGAAGTTTCTCGCCGGCGAGCAGTTCTCCCCGGACCTCGACGAGGCTTTGATGCGCGGCACATCCATCGGGGGGGCCCGTCCGAAGGTCCTGCTGCGCGAGACCGGCGACGGCCCCGCCCCAGGACGGGAGCTCATCGCGAAGCTCTCTACCCAGACCGACCCGTACCCGGTCGTGCGGGCCGAGGCGGTGGGGATGGATCTGGCTGCCCGGGTGGGACTCAATGTGGCCAGCACCGCTCTCACCCAGGCCCTCGGCCGCGATGTGCTGCTGGTGGAGCGCTTCGACCGTGCTCCACTTCCGGACGGCGGCGAGGGGCGCCGGCTGGTCGTCTCGGGGCTCACCCTGCTCGAGCTCGACGAGGTCGAAGGTCGGTGGGCCACGTACCCGGCTCTGGCCGACCTGATCCGTGCCCGGTTCACCGACCCGGACGCGACCCTGCGCGAGTTGTTCTCCCGGATCGTGTTCAACATCTGCGTGTCCAACACCGACGACCATGCCCGCAACCACGCAGCGTTCTGGGACGGAGAACAGCTCACGCTGACCCCCGCCTATGACCTGTGCCCCCAGCTCCGGTCCGGCGAGACGGCTGCGCAGGCGATGGCGATCAGCCGAGACGGTCGCCGCGACAGCCGGTTCGCGACCTGCGTGGATGCCGCCGAGACTTACCACCTCACACGGGCGCAGGCCGCCGACATCATCGAGCACCAGATCACCGTCATCACCGAGGAGTGGGGCGCCGCCGCTGACGCCGCTGGGCTGACCGACGCCGACCGGGAACAGATGTGGGGCCGCCAGATCCTCAACCCCGCTGTCCACCACACCGAATGACGTGCCCGAGCGTCGAGCGGATCAGCGGCCTGTCGCTCGAACCCGCAGGACGACGGGCCGCTCTGACTCCAACAAGGCGATCGGGACGCACCCCCTCCCAGCCGCCGCCGTCCGTGGTGGTCTTCGAGGTCTTCTGCTACATCCGTGGGTCGATTTCGACAAGCGGGGGCCCGGAGCGAGTCTGGGCAGCTCGTTGGATCACGGATGGCACATGGCAGGGCGCTTGGGTGCGCCGTGGCGCGGCGAACAGACCGGAGGGCGTGGACCGGGCGGACCACGATCGACCCGAACCACAGCGCCCAGGTGGAAGGGGACCACGACCTCAGCTCCCACACCCCAGCCCAACTTGACGCCATCGAGGGGATCATCGAAGACGCGCAGGGCGACATTCGACGCAAGGCTGAGCCACCGACGGTGACAACCAGCGAGGACGCCGCCGAGTTCGCGGCCTCCTTCCCCCGACTGGTCCAAGACGCGAGGCTTGACGCCGAGGGGATCGCAGCACTGCTCGGCGGGGCACAGGACGTGTACGTCGCGGGGTGTGCGTCGCCGCTGAACAGCCCCTACGCGCCGGCGGGAAAGTTGTGCCCGGCCCGGCCTTGGGTCTGCCTGCTCTGCCCGCTGGCGACCTTCACGCCCCGGCACCTCCCGAACCTGCTCGGCCTCGAGGAGTACTTCTCCCGCCAGGCCGCCCAGATGACCCTCGACCAGTTCATGGCCATCTTCGGACCCTACGCCGCCCGCCTCGACGAGGACATCCTGCCCAGGTTCCCGACCGCAGCGATCGACGAGGCCGGCCAGCGGCCGCGCCACACCCTCCCGTTGCCCGTCGAGGAGATCCCGAGATGAGCGTCGCACCCCTACCTTCCGCGCCGAGAAGCACAGGTAACCCCTTCGCCGGCGTCGACGTCGCCGCCGCGGCCGGCCTGGAGGTGCGCCCCGGCGCCCCGCGCCCGGTCTTCGACCAGGAGGTCTGGGACCTGTCCGGCCTCGTCGGCGCCCCGGTGACGATGGGCGCGCACCGCAAGATCCTCGACTTCACCCGTATCGTCAACCACCGGTGGCGGACCGTGGCCCGCGAGTACCTGCTGGCTCGTATCGCCCCTCGTCACCCCGCCGTTACCACCCTGCCCAGCGCTTTCCGCGCCCCGTTCAACCCGACCAGCCTGTGGGGAGAGCTGAACCACCTGGCCCGCTGGTTCGACCACCTCCACCACGCCGGGCTCGTCAGCCTGGCCGAGGTCGGCCAGGAGCACTGCGACACCTATCTCGAAGAGGTCAGCTGGACCACGACCGGGACGCGCCGGCGGATGCGACCGGTGGTCGTCGCAGCGTTTGTGCGCAGCGCCCAGGTCCTCACGTTGTACGCCGACATCCTCAGCGACACCTACACCCCGGGCTTCCGGCCGTGGGGGGCTCGAGGCGCCGACGACGTGGCCGGCTACGTCCGCACCAAAACCAACCTGGTCCTGCCGGTCCCCGACGCCCTGCTGCGCCCGATGCTCGCCGACGCCCTCTACCTGGTCGACACCATCGGCCCCCACCTTGCCCCCGAAGCGGAACGGGCCCGCACGGCCGACCAGCAAGAAGTCGCATCGCGGCGATACCTCGCCGTGGAGGAACTGCCGCTGCTCGCCGAGGCCATCGAGACCCACCGGGCAGCCGGCGTGCCCGCACCGTGCCTGGCGGCGGGGACCGTGACAAAGCGCCTGGCGGCCGGATGGGAACCCGACGACCCTCTGCTCGGCGTGGCCTGGCATTCCGTCGTCGTCGCAGCGGTCGGGGCGATGGGCCAACGTCGCGACCTCGAACGCCTCCGCCCCGCATTGCAACGTTGGGTGGCCGAGTGCGGCACCGAACAGCGATGGTGCAGGAGCGCCGGGCTCGTCGGCCGTCTCGACACCGACGAGCTGGTGCCATGGTCGCTGCCAACAGACCGCGACCACCTGGCATCCATGGTCTCCACGGTCACCTCCGCCGCCCTCTACGTCACCTCTGTCCTGTCGGGCATGCCCTCATCGGAGCTGCACGAACTGACTGCCAGGGCGGCTCGACGAGAAGAGCGGCCCGGCGGCGCCGCCCGCTACCGGGTTGTCTCCCGGCGCATCAAGGGCGAGGCGTTCGGTGGCGTCGAGGACTCCTGGGTGGTCCTCGAGGACGTCTTCCGGGCTCTCAGGATCGCCGAGGCCCTCACCGGCGCAGCGCCCGGCGGGCTGCTATTCGCCAAGGAGTCCAACGTCGCCCACGCCCGCTACACCCGCATGCGGAGCTGGATCAACGGGCCTGCCGGTCAGCGTCTCGGGCTGATGGCGATCCCAGACGGGCCGGTCAACCCCCGAGCCCTGCGCCGCACCCTGGCGCTCAGCATCGCCCAGCGCCCACACGGGCTGATGGCCGCCAAGGTCCACCTCAAGCACGTCAGCGTCGCCACCACCGAGGGCTACGCGGCCCGCCCCGGCGGTCACCAGGCCGCGTTCTTGGCCGAGGTGGCCGCCGGCCGAGCAAGCCGAACACGAACGCCTGACCGTCGCCGCCTACCGCGACTACCGCCGAGGTGTCCTGCCGTCAGGGAAAGGGGCACGAGATCTGCTGGCCTGCTTCGAGGCCGTCGACCGGGCCCTGGCCGACCACGACGCCGGGCCGGTCACCGTCATCGACGACCGGCGAGTCGAGCGCCTCCTGCGAGCCAAGGCCGAGACCCTCCACGTCGGCGTCGCCAACTACTGCTGGTTCTCCGACCCGAGGAAAGCCCTCTGCCTCGAGCTGGCCGGCACCCCCGACGCGGCCGAGCCGATGATCGGGATGTGCGACTCGGCCCGCTGCCCCCAGGCCACCCATCACCCCGAGCACCGCCGAGCCTGGGCCGACCATGCCACCTCCACAAAGGTCGCCTTCCTCGACAACCCCCGGCTGTCCAAACCCGAACGGGCCCGTGCTCAAGCCGTGTTCGATCGGGCCACCGCCGTCGTTGCGGAGATCGACATGGCCGCCACCCCGGACAGCGACAGCCATGGCCGCTGACGCCCGCACGCACGTCGAGGCAAGGATCAGGACCGCCATGAGCCAGCTTCTCTCGGGCAGCCCTCCCGACGGGCTCAAGCGCGACGTGAAGAGCCTCTGTGCCCTCGCCGGCGTCCCACGGGCGACCCTGTATCGCACCTACCCTCACCTCGAGGCCGAGTTCGACCAGGACCTCGGACGCCTTCGAGACACCGGTGAGGAGCCCGACGCCCGCCTGGGCCAGATCGAACGGCTGAGGACCGAAGTGGCCGCCCTCCACCAACGCCTCTCCCGGGCGACCACCACGATCGCCGAGCTGGAAGACTTCCGGGCCACCGCGCTGTCGCGCCTCGCAGCCCAGCACGACGAGATCGCCCGGCTTCGCCGCGAGCTGGACCAGGCCGGTGCCGGCCAGCTTCGGGTCATCCGGGGGCCCCCATGATCACCCATCCCGCCTGTCTCCGGCGTTGGCCCGCGTAGGCTCCGGTCGTGACAGCGCGCCAGGGAGGCCACGACCGGATCGCGATCGGCGGAAGGCGCCTCGATGAGGTCCAGATCCGCCAGGCCCGAGCGGACATGGCCGGCTCGCTGTCCTACCTCTCCTTCCCCGCCCATCGCCACCGGGCTTCGGTCGAGCCAGATCACCTCGTCGTGTCGACGCAGGCGGCGACGGTGGTCCAGCTCTTCGCCGAGGGCGTTCTGGCACCGATAGGCGCCAATGCCGTGACAGTGCAGGTCGGCGGCCGAGAGCTCGGACCATGCCTGCTCGAGGCGGTCGAGACCGACGGTGCGAGCCCCTTGGACACCACGATCATCTTGCGCTTCGGGCGTGGGGGTGGGCCGTGATCGAGCGCGCGTTCGTCCAGGTCGGGGGTCCGCCCGGCTCCGGCAAGACGACGTTCATCGAGGCGATGCTGGCTGGAGCGGGCACCTTGACCCTGGCGGCACGCTGTCTGCGCGACGACACGCTCGCTCAGGCCAGGGAGAGCGCCCCCCGGACCCACCCCGAGCTTCGCCGCTACCGGCAGGCCGGTGCGGCAGACACCGCTCTGTACACCTTCCCGGGCCAGCAGAGCGGCACCGACGACTTCTTCATGACGAACCTGATGACGGACTACTCCCAGGCCGTAGTCCTCGAGGGGGACAGCCCTCTCGACTACGTGGACCTCCGGGTCTTCGTTGCGCCCGCCCCGGCCCGCACCGAGCAGCTCTTCGTCCGGCGCACCCGCCGCCGATCTCCTGACGAGGCTGCGGGCGGCCCTGCCCTGCGCCACCTTCTATCCGAGCCGGGCGACCTCGCAGAAGCCCTCGCCCGGATAGGCGCTGAGCCGCTGGCCGAGTTTGCCCGCAACAACCCCGCCCTGGTCGACAAGATACGCGCCGTCCTCGGTGAAGTCATTGCCGAGCCAGCGAGCGCCTCGCCACGGGGCTCCGAGAAGCGCTGGAGCGTCGCCGACGCCTACGCCGGCATCGAGCACGCCGGGCTCGTGGTCGTCAACTCCCGTCACGGCGGCAACCGCCGGGCCGCCGAAGCTCTCGTCGCCGACGTGGTCCGGCTGCGAAAAGACAAAGACCTTGCCGCCGACATCCTGGGCACCAGAGGAAACCGGATACCTGTCACGGCGGTGGTTGCGGACCTGGCCGATCCGAACGACCTCGGGCGGAAGAAGGCCATCGCTCGTACACGGCGGGCGATTCGATCCAGATCGTCGTAGCGCCCCACGGGCGCTCCACCTGCCGCCATCCCGGACGAGGCCAGGCGTGATGGCGCCGGCCGGCGCGGGCGTGACACAGAACGTGCGATAGCTCGGCGAAGTGGAGGCCGCACCGAACGCCGATTCGTGGGCGTCACAATGACGACACCAGATCGGTCGCCCAGCCACTCCGAATCTGTGCCTAACGCCGGTATCGGGCGGCAGAAGCGGCTCGGAACCGGCGTGAGACTCAAACCTGCTGGACGCGTCTCATGCTGAACTAACGGGCGTAGCCGATCTTCAGTCCGCTCACCGAAACAGTGTGCCGTATGACGCCCCTGTGCGGGAATCCAATTCGGACGGGTCTACTGGGACGCCACCCACCGCCAGGGGGTGGGCTCGGTCCTACCGGGTTCGTCGTCCCGGTCGGCCATCGGCTTACGGGAGGGTAGTTGGACCGGCCCCGGGGCCTCGAAGTCAGGGGCTCCGCTTGATTCGGCGTCCCGCTATCACGATCACGCCAGCAAGGAGCCCAATGACCCCGCCGACGATGGTCGCAGGGAGGCCAAGCTCGACGACGGCAAAGGGAGCAGTCGGTGCATAGACGATGAGCCCAACGACCAGCCCGACCACCGCCCCGATCACGCCTGCACAAGTGGCGCCTACGACAGCCCAGCGTCCGGGCAGCGGTAGGCCATTCAGCTCCGCCGCTATTCGCTGGACGCAAGTCGGCTTATCCGCTCGCACGACCGACACCTTCGACACGATCACGTCCTCCCCTCGGCGCCAGCAGCAGGACCGCGCCAGCAGCAGGACCGCGCCGGTCAGGCGTAGCCGGAACGGGCGGCGCCGGTGGGCTGGCCCGGAAGTGGCGGTGCAGTTCGTTCGCATAGTGCAACCCGAGCTCGGAGCTGTGCTCACCAAGCCAACCGGAGAGTGCCGTGGGCGCGGTCGCAGGACCGTCGGTGTCGGCCAGACCTGCCGCCATCGCCCGGTCTCCTCACCGGTGAGCAGCACGTCACGCAGCGCCATTCAGAGGAGTGCCGAGAGCACCGGCACGGTCGGTCCGGGTAGGTGCACGATCCGCTGCACCCCCGCTCGCCTGGTGGCGTGGAACAAGGCTCGGGAGTTGGCGACCGCCTGGTCGTGGTTGGTGCGGTCGTGGGCGAAGCGCACCCAGTAGGTGTTGTACAAGGTGGTCGCACCGCCGAGGGACTCCACCAGCCCGACGGGGTTGTCGAAGTCGAGGGGCCGAACATCGATCGCCGTGCCCTGCGGAGCGCGGCCGGGGTGACCCGTGATCGTCCGGACCTGGCGTCCGGACCCGATCAACTCCGCGGCAATGGCTTTACCGGAGTAGCTGAACGCGCCGGTCACCACGTCGAGACCGGTATCGATCCCCACCGGATCGCCTCGGTTGCCGCGCTGGTCTGTCGTCATGGTCACGATGCCTCTTTCGGAGCTGGAGCCGTTGTTGCGGGCAGCCGGCCAATACCCAGGACTTCGACGAGCGCCGCGAGCTGCTTGGCGTGATCGAACAGGGCCAGGGCTGGGGCTCGGTCCTCGCCGAGGTGGGTGAGCAGATCCAAGCCGAGGTAGAGCGCGACGACGCCGTGGGCGAGCTCACCTGATGGGATCACAGTTCCAAGAGCCGAGTCGCCGAGGACCGAGTCGATCACCTGCTTCGCGAACTGCTTCCACGGTGAGATGCGGGCCGCTACCTCTGCGCCAAGTCCTGGTGTCGACGACGCACCGGCGATCATCTCGACCAGCACCGTGACATGACCCGCGTCGAGGTCCTCACGAAAGATCGCTGCCGCCACCTCGACAAGCTCCGCCGGCGACCGGACGTCCTCAACTGATGCGCTGTAGTGCTCGAGACGCGACGCACTGACAGCGTCGAGCGCGGCGAGCAGCAGGCCGACGACCGATCCGAAGTGGTAGAAGACCAATGCCTGGTTGCACCCGGCCCGGCCGGCGATCGCCCGGGCGCTCGCACCGGCGAAACCCTCTGCCTTCAGGGTCTCGATGGCCGCCTCTACGAGCACCTGCTTGGTCGCAGCCGATCTCCCGGCTCCCTCGGTTACCAAGCGGCTCGACGTGCCGGGCTTCGCCATCTCAGAGCTCCTCTAAGCGATAGGATTGAGCAGTCGCTTAGATCGTATCAGATGTCCCGGCTGCGGTGCCTACGAGGCACTCGGTCTCACGTGGGCACAAGCAGACATCGCAAGAGCGCAGCGCCGGTGAAGAGCGGTGCACTGGGCTACAGGCCGAAGGAATCAAACATGCCTGGTCCGGGCACCGTGAGGCGCCACTCCGGCTATCCGCGGGCGCTCGAGTGCCCGCAAGCCGATCCGCCTGCGGACGGCTCAGCAAGAAACGTACGGTTCCTCTGATTGCGCTAGAGTTACGTACATGGCAACGCTTCCAGTCGCCGATGCCCGAGCCCAACTGTCGCGGTTGATCGACGAGGCGACGAGTACCCATGAGCGCTTCGAGATCACCCGCAACGGCCACCGGGCCGCCGTGCTGCTCTCCGCAGACGACTACGACATCCTGCAGGACACCATCGCCGTGCTCTCGGACCCCGAGCTGCTCACCGCCCACGCCCAAGGCCGAGCCGCCATCGACGCCGGTGACTTTCTCGACGCCGACCAGCTGGCCCACGCGATGCGCGAAGCCGGACGCCTGCCTCGGTGAGCGAACGCTACCGGCTGCGCATAGCTCGGCCGGCAGCCCGAGCCCTGAGCGAGCTGCTCCCGGAGAAGGTCGCCATCGCGGCCTACGAGCTCATCACCGGACCGCTGCTCGATGACCCCCACCGAGTGGGCAAGCCCCTTGACCCACCGATGGCCCCAGCCTGGACCGCCCGCCGCGGCACCTATCGCATCCTCTACCTCGTCGACGACAGCCACCGGATCGTGGAGGTCACGGCCATCCGACACCGGTCGGATGCCTACCGGAGCTGATCCACCGGGAATCGCGTCCGCTGACGGATCGTCAACTGGGACGTGGTCGCGCCACATAGCGCTGTCAGAAGCCCGCCACTTACCGCTGAAGGTCACACCCTCGACATCGACATGGGTGCCGTTGTCCCATAACGCCCAGCCCGCCACCCGGCGAGCTGACCGAAAAGAGCGCCCTTATGGCCGACGAGCACGACAGGACCACCGAAGACGACACCGACATCGAAGACGACACCGACGACACCGACGACACCGACGACACCGACGAGACCGACGAGACCAACGCGGCGGCCAGGTCCGCCGACGAGGGCGCGCCGCCGGCGAACGACCCCGCCGCCGGCGACGACACGGAGGAGACCGCCGACACGGCGGACGACCTGAAGCGGGCCGTGCGGGACATGCCCGGCTTGAACTGGCGGATCGTCGGGCGGCTGACGCTCCTCTACCCGGAGCGGACGCTGGTGATCCGCTGCGACGGAGACGCCGCCCTGCGGATCCTGGCGTTGGTCGCCGGCCAGCCGGCGGGCAGCCTGCAGGACCGGCTCGACCCGTCGACGTCGCCGGCGGTCAACGGGTGGCTGGTCATCGACCCCGACCCGCTGACGGCGTTCTGGGAGCCGACCTTCGGGTCGGACCCGCTGACGAGCAAGCGGCGTCTGGTCGTCGACCCAGTCCCCGCCGGGCTCGGCTACTTGGATGTGAGCCCGGATCTGCTCACCGCGAGCTGACTTGCCTGCCGGCTCCGGGTCACGGCCTGCCCAGCCGGGCGCCGTGGCCCGGGGTCAGCCGGCGGGGGAGTGCACCGAACCGACCGGTCGGCACCGTCGTCGGTGTGACCCGCCTGGGACCGACCCACGTCGACAGCCGCCGCCGCCTCGTTCCGGTCGGCTACCTGGCCCGGACCGGCGACTTCGGCCGCTGGAGATCGAGAGCGAGACCTGGCAGGCCATCCGCGCCTCGCACCGCGAGATCCTGTTGCGCTCCCGCCTCCGCGGGGAGACCAGCTTCAAGCGGCTGCGCGGCGTGGTGGCCCACTACCTCGCCTACCGGCTGACCAGCGGCGTCAGCATCGACCCGGCCACCGCACTCACCTACCACGCCATCGACGACTACTACCGCCACGGCACCGCCGGCCTCGACGCCAAGACGAAGAACGACTACAGCTCCCGGCTCCGAGCGCTGGCCCGCAAGGTCAACCCCGGCCTGGACGCGCCCAGCCGGGCGGTGAGCCTCGGCCACCAGGCGGTCAAGCCGCCGTACCCGGCCGAGGAGGAGGCCGCCGTCACCCGCTACGCCCTCCGCCAGCGCCACCCCGCCACCCGCCACCCGCCGGCAGCTGTGCATCGCCGTCGGTCTTTGTGGCGGTGCCGGCGGCGACTCGGTCGACCTGCGCCACATGCGCCGCCACCACATCGAGGTGACGCCGGCCGGGATCCTCGCGAACTTTCCCGGGCCTCGTCCCCGCCGGGTCGTGGTCCGCCGCAGCTACGAAGCCCTGGTGTTCGCCGGGATCGAAGGACTCACGCCCGGCCAGCTGCTGATCGGCACCGCCGTGGGCCGCAAGAACATCGTGGCCAGCATCGTGGAGCGAGCCGAGCTGCACGGTGCGCCGCACATCGAGGCGTCGCGGCTGCGGACCACCTGGCTGGCGTGGCTCATGACCCGCCCGGTCCCCCTCAACGTCATCCTCGACGCGGCGGGGCTCACCACGGCCCGCAGCCTCTGCGACCTGCTGCCGTATCTCCCGGCCGGTGACACCACCGCCCTGCGCGACGGGAACGTCAAGTGATCCGCCGCACCGACATCGACGCCGCCACCTACATCATCGACACCAGCGGGGCGGTGGCGATTCTCAGCGACGGCATACGCACCGACCGCCGCGGCCGCAAGGACGACCCCAACAAGCTCCGCCTGCTGCTCATCGGAATGCTCCTGTGCATCCACGAGCACGGCCGGGCGATGCTGACCGACGTCCACGAGCTGCTCACCACCGAGCTGCCCGTCGGCGTGCAGTTCACCCTGGGTGTGCGCCGCTGGCAGACCGACACGCACGGCGCAGGCATCTGGATCCTGCCCATCCACGACCTCTACGAACTGAGCGCCAAGGTCACCAACAAGCTCGGCTACGGCGAAGGCAAGCACCCCGACCTCGACCCCGCCGAGCGCGAACGCCGACACCGTGTCGCCCTCGCGTACAACGACGCTCTCATGGACGCGTTCGACCTCGGCTGGACCAGCAGCTCTTCGCCATGGACGCCACCGGCATCTGGTCGTGGGGCAAGGGAAAGAAGAAGCGCGCCGAGAGTCCCAGCACCACGCCGAGCACCAAAGCCGAACCCGCCGGCGACACCCCGGACGCATCCCCGGCCGGCGACACCTCCACCGTCGACACCCCGGGCGACACCCTGGACGCCGCCCCAGCCGCCAGGCGCCACGACGCAGCCGAAGCGAACGCCGCGGAGCAAGAAGTCCGGGGTGACGCCCAGGCCCCGCGGGGCGATGGGCCCGGCGACGACGAGATCGTGGTCGGCGATCCCACCAGCCACGACCCTGACGCCTCGTGGGGCGTGAAGACTGCCAAGAACGGCAAGGAGGAGACCTTCTACGGCTTCCACGAACACACCCTGCTGCAAGTTCCCGCCGACGGACAGGAAGCCGACGACGAGCCGCGTCTCATCCGCCGCTTCGAGGTCACCGCAGCCAACGCCGACGTCGTGGCGCCCAGCTTGAACCTCATCGACCGTCTCAACGACCGCTACCTCGGAGACGGGCGCCAGCGGGTCGAACAGCTCATCGTCGACCGCCACTACCACTACAAGGCCGTCGAGCGCTGGAAGGACCAGCTCGCCCGACGCGGCATCGCCCAGGTTCACGACCTCCGCGTCGACGAGCACGGCTTCATCGAAGGCTCGGACCGCGTCCGTTGGGCAGCCGGCCACGCCCACTGCCCGGCCGCAGCGGACGACCTCGGCACGATCCTGCGGCCCGGGCCCAGCGAGCCCCGCAGCACGTTCGCTTCCTTTGCAGTCCGGATCCAGCGTCGGGAGCGGTACGCGCTGTCGCGCCGGTCGAGCCCGGCGATCGACGGTAGCCACCGAGCCCAGTGTTCCGCCCTGGCAGGCACCGTCGGTTGCCCGCTGCGCGCCGGCACGGTCGAAGCTGCCATCGAGCTGGGCCTTCCCATCGTCGAACGGCCGCCCGACCCCGATCGCGACGGCGAGCCGCTGCCCGCGTGCTGCACGCAGCAGACCGTCACCCTGGTCCCGCCGCCCGAAGTCCGCAAGCTCCAGCAGGAGCACTACTGGGGCAGCGAACGCTGGACCCGGAAGTGGAACCGGCGCACATACGTCGAGGGCAGCTACGGCAACCGCAAGAACACCAGCACCGAGAACATGCGACGGGGCCAGTTCCGCGTCACGGGCATCGCGTGGGTGAACGTCGTCGTCGGGCTCGCCGCCGCCTCCTACGACCTGCGCATGCTCCGGAACTGGCAGCAGCGCACCGGCAAGCTCGACCCCGCCCACCCCCTGGTCGCAGCTCCGCCCCCCGACCACGGGTTCGTCATGCTCACCGAGGAGCAGTACGCCCAGCTGGCGGCGCAGTATCAGGCGGACGTCGCCTGAACGTGGGGGCATCGGCCATGTCGCAGCCTGGCGCGGTCGCCACATGCAAGGATCTGGCGCATGCCGTTGCCCAGATCATCGACGGTGGCGCTCTGGCGGCCCCAAATCGTGGGTCCCAGGATGCCGTGGCCGGACGAATGCTCCACCTTCACCGAGGACAAGTAGCACATCATGGACGACGACGTCATCTTCTATCGGCCTCGACAGGCTGCGGCGCTCACACAGCTCGTCGCGATGCCGTACGAGGCGGAGAAGGACCTCCAGGAGTTGCTGGCCGAGCACTCGCAGCTGCTCGCCGGAGCCCAGATGAACCGGGCCGACCCGAGAAGGTTTCTGCTCGTGCGCCGAGAGGCACCCGTCGCAGACCACGACGGTGGCGGCGGGCGGTGGTCGCTTGACCACCTCTTCCTCGATCAAGACGCTGTCCCGACGCTTGTCGAGGTCAAGCGGTCAAGTGATACCCGCCTGCGGCGCGAGGTGGTCGGCCAGATGCTGGACTACGCCGCGAACGGCCCGCGTTACTGGGTCCCGGACGAGCTGAGGACCACGTTCGAGACACGAGCGTCGAGGCCGGCGACTCGCCGGATGACACCGTCCGGAGCCGCCTCAGCGGAGCGTAGATGGCGCCTGGTTCGCGCGGGTCCCCCTCGACGGCTGGCTAGGGGACGCACCTGGTGTGGCCGAAGTCGACACCAGCATCCCCTGGAGGTTCAACGCGTCCGACCTGGCACCTGCTACTCGCGCCCTGAAGATCCGCCCAGGCGCAGATGCCCCCGATCAGGCCGCTGCCGACCCGTTGTACTGCGAACGGGTGCCGGCGGCGAAGCTCAACCTCTACAACCAGGCCTGCCTAGATCGCCTCGTCGCCGAGTCGACCGACGCCGAGCCCTTCCGGGAGCTGGTCGGTAGGCCTCCTACATCCAAGATCACTCCTGCCCAGTGAGCGTGCACTCCAGCCGCGGAACGGCGCAGTGTGGCAGCGAGCGGACTGACGGTGTGAAAGCTCGGGCACACCAGCGGCCCCGCAGGCCCCGTGACCAGGACATTCGCTATTTCGCTGGCACCCCTCCAAGGGTCGTCGACAGTGGTCCCAGCGGTTTCTGGTCACAGCGTTTTTTGCCCCCAGAACACGGCGTACCGGTTGTCGTTGTACGGCGGGATGGCTCGGTACCCGGCTCGTTCGTACAGCCGGCGGGCGTGCGGCTGGCGAGGACCGGTGTCGAGCCGGACCGAGCGGTAGCCGAGGCTCCGCGCCGCATCTTCGAGCCCTTCGAGCAGCACGGCAGCCACGCGTCGTCCTCTCCAGGTCGGATCTACGTACATCCGCTTGATCTCGGCGGTGGTGTCCGTCAGCCTCCGCAGCCCGCCGCCGGCTACCGGTTCGTCTCCCACCCACGCCACCAGATAGCAGCCCGTGGGGGAAGTGAGCTCGGCCGGATCGAGGTGGGGGTGGGCGAGGCGGTCCGGATCCCCGTAGAGCGCGGCCAGCTCAGCGGTCATGGCGGCGAGGAACACGGCGCCCGGTGGCAGCGACGGATCAGCGACCCGCAACTCGACGGCGTCTGGGATCGCAACGGCGGGAGGCTTCAATGGATCAGCTGGTCGGCCATGAGCTGAGCGTACGGCGTCGGCCGTCGTGACGACGCCTGGTCCGTCACCGAGGCGTCGATTGCCTACGCTGGGGCTGTGCTGCTGCGTGGATCTGCCTGGGCGAGGCGAGCTGACCGAGCGACGGTGTGTCAGGCGGAACCCGCAGGACGTGCGTCGGAGCCGCTGGCGCTGGCAGCAATGTCGGGCACCGGGTATCCCACCTGGTCGAGCAGGTGCAAGCTGGCGTCCCACAGCCGGGCGGCGTCAGCTGCCGACCTCGCCCACGGCGCTGTCCGGGCCGGGCGGCATCGGGCGAAGTAGCCGCCGGTGACCGCGCTCAGCTCCGGCGCGGACGCCACGTAGATCGAGGTGGCTGCACCGGCCTGCGGGGTGATCTCGAGCGGCCGGACCAGCCGGTTGCCCCACCCGACCAGCCCGCCGAGGTCCCCGTCCATGCCGAACCCGCTGCGCACCGGGCCAGGGTGCACGGCGTTCGCCGTCACCCCGCTCGCGGCCAGGCGACTGCTGAGCTCGGCGGTGAACAGCAGATTGGCCAGCTTGGAGCGGGCGTAGGCTGCGAGACCGCTGTAGTGGCGTTCGGACTGCAAGTCGTCGAAGCGCAGGCCGCCGAGTGCCATCCAGTGGGCGACAGAAGACACCGTCACCACCCGGCTCGGGCTACTGGTCCGCAGCAAGTCGGTCAGCAGCAAGGTGAGCGCCATGTGGCCCATGTGGTTGACCGCGAAGGTCATCTCCAATCCCTGGGCGCTCTCACCGCGAGGCGACCAGATGCCACCGGCATTGTTGACGATCACGTCGAGGCGGTCGTACCGGTCGAGGATGGTGCCGGCGCAGCGGTGCACCGAGGCCAGGTCGGCCAGATCCAGGTCCACGAGCTCCACGGTGCCGCTTTCGGCCTCGTGACGGATCCGGTCGGCGACGACCTCGGCCTTGGAGCGGTTCCGGCAGGCCAGGACGGTGATGGCTCCCTGGCGAGCCAGGCCCAGCGCGGTGTGCTCCCCGATGCCGGAGCTGGCCCCGGTGACGACGACGACCCGGCCGTCCATCAGGCATCCGGACCGGGGGTCCCCGGCTCCATCGCCAGCAGCTCGGCGAAGAGCGCTTCCCAGCCGACGGCCTCCCAGCCATCGCGTTCGGCTACGGCCCGGGCCGCCGACACCGCCTCGTCCACCCAGCTGAGCTCCACGTCGGTCACCGCGCCGGCACCGGGCACGATCATGGCGAACCGCAGCGCATGCGCGGTGTCGTGCACCTGGCGGGCCGCAGCGCGTACCGACTCGGCCAGGTGGACGACCGCTCGCCGGCCCGGGCGTTCTGCCAGCTCGACCGCCCACTGTGCGCAGCGCGCGCAGCGATGGAAGTCGCCGCTCGAGGTGGTCGCGGCCACCTGGGTGTCGTAGGCGGTCAGCTTGGCGTACTCGTCGTCGGGCAGGACGTTCCGCAGGGCGTCGTCCAAGTGCATGAGCATGGGCGACGGCGACAGTGGCGCTCTGGGCGCTGAGGAGCCGGGAGGCGCCGCTCCGGTCGACACGTCGCCAGAGGGCCCGTGGACCCGCTGGCCGGCGGGGGGCTGGTCGTCGGGGACGGGCATGGCGGGCAGTGTAGCTGCGGCAGGCGAGCCGGCGACTGTGGCTGGTTCGGGCAGCGGGGTACGGGTGGGATTTGGTCCTCACGGCAGCGACCAGTCGGGGCAGGGTCCCCACGCCGGGGAGGTGCTGATGGTTTGGGCAACGCCTCGGTGCCGCCGGGGAAAGAAAAAGAAACGGTGCTGCCGGCGGTCGTGGTGGTGCTCCGGAGCACAGCCGATTCACCGGGCGTGACCGTGATCGGATCAGCTCCGCAGGTCGAGCACGACCTTGCCGCGGACGTGACGGCCGGCGAGCAGCTCGAACGCCTCGCCGACCCGGTCCAGTGGCACCACGGCGTCGACGGCTACCTGGAGGCGCCCGTCGGCGAGCGCCCTCAGCGCTTGGGTCATCCACCGGTGCTTCGACTCGTCGGGTTCGATCAAGCCGCCGTAGCCGAGGACGTGAAGCCCCTTGCGGTAGAGGGCCTGGAGGGGAAGTAGCCCCTCGGTGCCAGCCGACGTGCCGTAGAGAACCAGCCGGCCGTGCGGGGCCAAGGCGGTGATTGCTGCGCCGGTGTAGGCACCCCCGAGCCCGTCGAACACGACGGTGGGCGAGAGATCGGCCACCTCTTCTAGGAGACGGCCGGGCTCGTCCGCCACCACCGCCCGGTTCGCCCCCTGCCCGGTGATCCACTGCACCTTGTCCGCACTGGTGGTCTGGCCCCAGACCGTCGCGCCGACGCCTCGGGCGATCGACACCACTATGCTGCCCACCCCGCCGGCGGCACCGAGCACCAGCACCCGGTCGTCGGCTGTCAGGCGAGCGAGGTCCGTAGCTACCCGCCAGGCAGTCACCCCGGCCACGCCCATGGCCGCTGCGGCGACGGGCTGCACCTGATCCGGCAGCGAGACGAGCGCGGCTTCGGGCACGACGGCTCGATCCGACCACAGGCCGTCGCGAGCAGCAGCGATGCCATAGCCGCTGACGAGGAACCACTGGCCGCCCACCGTGCCGACGCCTTCCATGCCGAGGGTCCGTGGCAGCGGCGCGTCGGCGGCGACCAAGCCTTCGGCGGCGTAGCGGTCCACCGGATTGACCCCGGCATAGGCCATGTCCACCGTCACCTCACCGGCGATCGGGTCGGGGATGTCGACCGTCTCGATCTGGAGAGGTCTGCCGTGGTGCACCAGTCGAGCAGCGGTGACTTGCATGTTGCCTCGATTCGACGGAACTGGGACAGATCTTCTGGTGGCGTGGTCAGCGTGGCGTGGTCAGCGTGGCGTGGTCAGCGTGGCGTGGTCAGCGTGGCGTGGTCAGCGTGGCGTGGTCAGCGTGGCGTGGTCAGCGTCGGGCGACACTGGCGTCGGTGGGAGCACTCCCGCCAGGGACGAGGTCGTCGCTGGGACACCATGGTGCGAACCTGCACACGGTCACCGTACCGGCCTCTGCAGACCCGTGGTGATCGCAGCCGACCGGCTGCGTCCAGTCGCGAACGCCTGGAGGAGGTCTCCGGCGCACTGCCCGCGGCGGCGGGGCTCGATCCACTGTCCGGCGCGTCGGGCGTGCTAGAAGATCTGCGGATCTGGTGGAAGGGCGCCATGGCACGGACGACCGGTACGAGGGACTTGCGCGATCTCTTGGCCGAGGGGACCCTCGATGGCGCCGAGCGGCTGGTGATCCACCGTCGCTCCGCACCCGACGTCGAGGGCGTGTTACGGCCCGATGGGACGATCATCGTGGGTAGCACAGTGTACGACACACCCTCGGAAGCGGCTCGTGTGGTGCTGCGGGTGCGGGCGGTCGACGGCTGGCTTCGTTGGCGCGTCCCACGCTTGGGTGATCGGTGCCTCGCGGACATCAGAAGAGGAGGTGTGCGCGGCGTGCTCCCGGGGCTCGACCTGGGCGAGCTCGGTGGCGAACCGTTCGGGACGGTCTTGGCCGACCCGCCGTGGCGCTTCCAGAACCGTACCGGCAAGGTGGCTCCCGAGCACCGACGCCTCTCGCGCTACGACACGATGGACTGGCAGGCCATCGCAGCCGTGCCGGTGGCCGACCTCATGGCGTCGCGCTCACACTGCTATCTGTGGGTGCCGAACGCCCTGCTCGGCGCGGGGCTGGCTGTTCTCGAGGCCTGGGGGTTCACCTACAAGGCGATGTTGGTGTGGGCCAAGCGGCGCAAAGACGGTGGTCCGGACGGCCGGGGGGTGGGGTTCTACTTCCGCAACGTGACGGAGCCGGTCCTCTTCGGGGTGCGAGGACAGCTGCGAACCCTGGCGGCCGGCCGGCGCCAGGTGAACATGATCGAGACGCGAAAGCGCGAGCACTCCCGTAAGCCCGACGAGCTCTACCCCGTCATCGAGGCCTGCAGCCCCGGCCCGTTCTTGGAGCTGTTCGCCCGCTATCCCCGACCCGGGTGGGCGGTGTGGGGCCACGAGTCGGCAGAAGACGTGGTGCCACGTGGTCGACAGTTCCGGTCTTACGGGATCGAGCCAGCTCCGGAGTAGCTCGCGACGTTCAGATCGTGCGGCGGCAGATGTTGGCCACCAAGACAGGGCAGCCACCCCTGTCGCCGCGTGCCAAGCGTGGAGTGCGCTTCTCCAGGTCGGTGGTGGAAGTGGGGTCGAGATCGAGCACCCAGGCCTGCATCGACTCCCGGGTCATGCTCACCATGGCGGCATGTCGGTGGGCTCCATCGGTGGCGAGGCTTGTAGCGGTACCGGGGCTGGCTCGGGGCTATGCCGACACGAGGAAGCCGGTGTGCAGGATCCGTAGACCCAACCGCACCGGCTTCGCTTCGGTGCCGCTGCCCGGACTTGGCCTCGCGCCTCGCCACTACGCCTGCTCGAGGCGCACTTCGTCGGCCTGATCGCGCGACCCGCCAGGACAACGGCCTGGGATGTCGCAGCACCAGATCAGGCGATCCGGCGAAGCTCGGGTTCGCTGCGTTCGAGCTGCTCTGCCTGGTCGTCGAACTTGCGGTGCAGACCAGCGAAGAAGCCGAGCACGCCATGGAGCAGCAAAGCGCTGCCGCCCAGGGCCAGACCGGTCACGGTGACCCCGACCCAGTCGTAGCGCAGGCCGCCGATCGCCCAGCCGCTCCACATGCTCGAGTTGGCCAACCAGGCCAGGCCCACGCCCCAGCCGAGCGACACGAACGCCCGCCCCTCGCGCAGCCGGCGGTAGAGACGTTCACCGAGCATGGTGAGACCCATGACGCCGAACGCGAAGAACAGGAAGAGTGCGAAGAAGTGCATATCGTCCTCCTTCCCAGAACAGCCCGCTCGAACGGATCTCGGACGAACCGTCTGCTTCTGTTCATCGTTTGCTTCCGGTTCGTACAACAGCTACTCGCTCTCTTTGTTCCCGATCCGGGCTCATCACGCGGCGTGCGGCGTGCGGCGTGCGGGGAGCGGCGTGCGGGGAGCGGGGAGCGGGGTGCCCCGGAGCACGGCGCAGGGCGCAACCCTGACCACGGCGCAGGGCGACACGAACATGTGACGTGCTCTTGACGCACTATGATAAAAGTGTAGTATGACCGGGCCGGAAAGAGGCGGGAAGAGGAAAGAGGGGAGTCTTGTCGTGGTTCGCACACCTGGGGTGGAGGATCGCTCGCCCGCCGGGGCCGAGCGTTCGCGTGCGGGCGCGCTGGTGGAGTTCCGGGTCGACCCGGACGCCTACCGTCACTGGCGGCTCGACGTGGAGGGCTCGGTCGCGACGCTGACCATGGACGTCGACGAGCAGGGCGGGATCGTCGACGGCTACGAGCTGAAGCTCAACTCCTACGACCTGGGAGTGGACATCGAGCTCTACGACGCCGCGCAGCGCTTGCGCTTCGAGCACCCCGAGGTGCGGGTGGTGGTGCTTACGAGCGGCAAGGAAAAGATCTTCTGCGCCGGAGCAAACATCGGCATGTTGGCCGCCTCCAGCCATCCCTGGAAGGTGAACTTCTGCAAGTTCACCAACGAGACTCGCAACGGCATGGAGGACGCCAGCGCCAGCTCGGGGCAGATCTGGCTGGCCGCCCTGAACGGCACCGCCTCGGGCGGGGGCTACGAGCTGGCGCTCGCCTGCGAGCACATCGTGCTGGTCGACGACCGTTCCTCGGCCGTGTCGTTGCCGGAGCTGCCGCTGCTGGCCGTGCTGCCTGGCACCGGCGGGCTCACCCGCGTGGTCGACAAGCGCCGGGTCCGGCGTGATCTGGCCGATGCCTTCGCCACGCGAGCCGAGGGCGTGGGCGGCAGGCGGGCTGTGGAGTGGCGCCTGGTGGACGAGGTGGTGCCCCGCCAGTCCTTTCACGACACGGTGCGCCGTCGGGCTGCGACGCTCGCGGCGGCCTCCACCCGGCCGGTAGGGGCGGCAGGGTGCGCTTTGACGCCACTGGCCAAGGAGCGCACCGACGACGTCGTGATCTACCGCTATGTGCGGGCGGAGCTCGACCGGCAGGGCTCCGTGGCGAACATCACCGTCTTCGGCCCCGACGCCGATCCCCCCGCCGACATGGACGGCGTCCACCGCCAGGGCGCGGGCTTCTGGACCCTGGCGGTCACCCGCGAGCTCGACGACCTGATCCTCGACCTGCGGACCAACGAGATGGAGCTGGGCACCTGGGTACTGCGCACTGCCGGCGACGCGGACCGAGCTCTCGCCTACGACCGGTTGCTGCTCGAGCACCCCGACGACTGGCTGGCCAACGAGATCCTTCTCTACCTGAAGCGGACCCTCAAGCGCCTCGATGTCACCAGCCGCAGCCTCATCGCCCTGATCGAGCCCGGCAGCTGCTTCGCCGGTTCCCTGCTCGAGCTCGCCTTGGCCGCCGATCGCAGCTACCAGCTGGCCGGCGCGTTCGAAGACGCCGAGCCCGCCGCCGTGGTGGTGGGACCCGCAAACATCGGGCCGCTGCCGATGGGCAACGGCCTCACCCGCCTCGAGAGCCGCTTCTTCGGCGACGAGGACGCCCGTAGCGCCGTGGAGAAACGCCTCGGGCAGCGGCTCCTCGCCGGGGAAGCGCTGGGGCTGGGCCTGGTGACCTTCGCTCCCGACGACCTCGACTGGGAGGAGGAGATCCGTATCGCCGTGGAGGAGCGCACGAGCTTCAGCCCCGACGCGCTCAGCGGGCTCGAAGCGAACCTGCGCTTCGTCGGGCCCGAGACGATCGAGACGAAGATCTTCGGGCGCCTGAGCGCCTGGCAGAACTGGATCTTCTCCCGACCCAACGCGGCGGGGCCCGACGGCGCGCTGCGCAGGTACGGCACCGGCCGGCGACCCGAGTACGACAGGAAGAGAGCCTGACGATGACCAGCACCATCGACTACAGCGAGAAGATCCCCAACAACGTCGACCTCGAGGAGGACCGGCGCCTGCAGCGGGCCTTGGAGAGCTGGCAGCCGAACTTCCTGCAGTGGTGGAAGACCATGGGGCCGGCCCTGCCCACCAGGGACGTCTACCTGCGCACCGCTGTCAACGTCGGCCAGCAGGGCTGGGCCCACTTCGGGCATGTCGCCATGGAGGACTACCGCTGGGGCATCTTCTTGGCCGAGCGCGACGGCGAACGTCGCATTCCCTTCGGGGCGCACAAGGGAGAGCCGGCCTGGCAGGTCGTCCCCGGTGAGTACCGGGCCGATCTGCGCCGGCTCATCGTCGTCCAAGGCGACACAGAGCCGGCGTCGGTGGAGCAGCAGCGGAACCTCGGGCTCAGCGCCCCGTCCCTCTACGACCTGCGCAACCTCTTCCAGGTCAACGTCGAAGAGGGCCGTCACCTGTGGGCCATGGTCTACTTGCTGCACGCCTACTTCGGCCGCGAAGGGCGCGAGGAAGCCGAGGAGCTGCTCCACCGCAACTCCGGCAGCGCCGAGGCACCCCGGATCCTCGGGGCCTTCAACGAAGAGACCCCCGACTGGCTGTCGTTCTTCATGTTCACCTACTTCACCGACCGTGACGGGAAGTACCAGCTCGGCACGTTGAAGGAGTCGGGGTTCGACCCGCTGTCGCGCACCTGCGAGTTCATGCTCAAAGAAGAGGCGCACCACATGTTCGTCGGCACCACCGGCGTGGACCGGGTGGTGCAACGCACCGTGGAGCTGATGCGCGAGCACGACACCGACGACGTCCGTCGTTTCGGCGGCATCCCCCTCGACGTCATCCAGAAGTACCTCAACTTCCACTTCAGCGTGTCGCTCGACCTGTTCGGTGGCGAGACCTCCACCAACGTGGCGAACTACTACAGCGCCGGGCTGAAAGGCCGCTGGGCCGAGGAGAGCCGCCCCGACGACCACCTCCTCACCGACGACGCCATCCTCGTCGACGCCCTCCTGCCCGACGGCTCGGTCGGCCAGGCCGAGGTGCCGGCCCTGGTCGGGTTGAACAGCGACCTGCGCCGCGAGTACGTCGCCGACTGCCGCAACGGCGTCAACCGCTGGAACCGCATCCTGGAGGACGCCAGCGTGCCCCAGCGGCTCGAGCTGCCCAGCGTCGCGTTCAACCGCCACGTCGGCGTCTTCGCCGACCTCGAGGCCACCCCCGACGGGCAGGTCCTCGCCGCCTCGGAGTGGGAGCGCCGCAAGCACGAGTGGCTGCCCAGCCCCGCCGACAAGGACCACGTGCGGTCCCTGATGGTCCCGGTGCTCGACGAAGGGCGGATCGCCTCGTGGCTGGCGCCCCCGAAGAAGGGCATCAACGGCCAGCCGTTCGAATTCGACTACGTGCACCTCGCCTGAGGGCCGGGACGTGCAGCCGCTGTTCAACGCCAGCGAGTACCTGCTCGACCGCCGCCTCGACGCCGGCGACGGCGCCCGTCAGGCGCTCACCGGCATCGGGGGCACGGTGACCTACGAGGCGCTGTTCGACCGGGTGTGCCGCACGGCAGCGGGACTGCGCCAGCTCGGGCTGCACCCCGAGCAGCGGGTCCTGCTGGTGATGGCCGACTCGCCGGAGCTCGTCGTCGTCTACCTGGCGGCGATGCGGATGGGGGCGATCCCCGTGCCGGTGTCCACGATGCTGCACCCCCGTGGGCTCGCGGAGCTGCTGCGCGACTCGCGAGCTCGCATGCTGGCGGTGACGGCTGCGTTCGCCGAGGTGGCCTCGGCTGCCGCCGCCGAGGCGCCCGATCTCGCCGGCGTGCTTGTCGACTCCGCAGCGTCTATCGAGGTGGCCGTGCCGGTGCACGCCCTGGCCGATCTCGCCGGCGCCGACGCGGACGCCTCGGTGTACCCCACCGGGGAGGACGCGCCCGCGTTCTGGCTCTACACCTCGGGCACCACCGGGGAGCCCAAAGGCGCCATGCACCGCCACGGCTCGATACGCGCGGTGTGCGAGACCTATGGCACCCAGGTGCTCGGCATCCGCCCCGAGGACCGTTGCCTGTCGGCGGCCAAGGCGTTCTTCGCCTACGGGCTGGGCAACTCCGTGCTCTTCCCGTTGTCGGTGGGCGCCACCGCCATCCTCGAGCCCTCCCCCTCGCGGCCGGAGGTGATCGCGGCGCGGGCGCGACAGTACGGCGCTACGCTGTTCTTCGCCGGTCCCACCTTCTTCGCCAACATGCTCAAATGCGGGTTGCCGAAGGACGCGCTGACCGGGGTGCGGCTGGCGGCGTCGGCGGGGGAGGCTCTGCCCGCTGCGCTCTATCGCCGGTGGACCTCGCACTTCGGCGTGGACATCCTCGACGGGATCGGTATGACCGAGATGCTCCACATCTTCCTGTCCAACCGCTCCGGAAGCGTCCGGCCCGGTTCCACCGGGGTGGCGGTCCCGGGCTACGAGCTGCGCATCGTGGACGAAGAGGGTCGCGACGTCCCCGACGGGACGCCAGGCACCCTGCTGGTGCGGGGCCCGTCCACAGCCACGGGGTACTGGTCGCGCTACGAGGCCAGCCGGAAGGTGTTCGAAGGTGAGTGGCTCCGGACCGGCGACACCTACGCGCGCGACGCCGAGGGCTACTACCAGTGCCTCGGGCGGGTGGGCGACATGCTCAAGGCGAGCGGGATCTGGGTGTCGCCGAGCGAGGTCGAAGAGCGCTTGATGGCGCACCCCGCCGTGGCCCAGGCTGTGGTGGTGGCGGCGCCGGACGCCGACGGCCTCGAGAAGCCCGTGGCGTTCGTCATCCTGGATGCCGGCGCCCAAGCCACCGAGGAGGAGGTCATCGAGTTCTGCCGCCAAGGCCTCCCTTCCTACGAGCGGCCACGCCGGGTGGTGTTCGTCACCGAGTACCCCACCACCGCGACCGGCAAGATCCGCCGGGTGGATCTGCGCGCCCAGGCCGCGCCCCTGCTGGCAGGCGCCCCTGCGGTGGCAGGCTCGTGACTGTCGCCTGCCCCCTGCCGACGGTGGTCGGGGTCTTGCACGCCTGGCAGGACATCTCCGGCGATGGCGACGTCGTCCGAGCACCACGTGGCGCCGGCGGGCACTGACCGGTTCGACGTCGTCGTGTCCCAAGTCCGCCGGGTTGTCGTGCCCCAAGTCCGGCGGGTCGTCGTGCCCGAAGTCCGCCGGGTCGGTCCGGCCGCTCGGCCCGGCCTAGCGGGGTGGCGGTGAGCTGTCCCGGCTCCGCCGCCGGCACGGCGAGGCTCGGCATCCGCGCTGTGCAAGTGGGGCCGCGGCGGCTGGAGGTCGCCGAGGTCCCTGGCCGCGAGGACCAGGCCCCGCTGGTCTTCCTCCACGAAGGCCTGGGCTGTGTCGCTCTGTGGCGCTCGTTCCCGCAGCGTCTGGCGTCCGCTACCGGCCGGCGGGCCATCGTGTACTCGAGGGCCGGGTACGGCAGCTCGGATCCTGCCACGCTGCCCCGCCCGGTCCGCTACATGCACGACGAGGCGCTCGATGTGCTGCCTGCTGTCCTCGACGCGCTCGACGTCACATGCCCCGTCCTGGTCGGTCACAGCGACGGTGGCTCCATCGCCCTCATCCACGCCGGCGGCAGCGGGCGAGCGGTGGGCGGTCTCGTGCTGCTCGCCCCGCACGTCTTCGTGGAACCACGCACCCTCGACGGCATACGCGCCGCCCGCCGGGCGTACCTGGAGGGAGATCTCGCCGCTCGCCTGGGCCGCTACCATGCCCATCCCGACAACGCCTTTTGGGGCTGGAACGACGTCTGGCTCTCCCCGCAGTTCGTCGACTGGAACATCGAGGCCTACCTGCCAGCCGTCTCGGCTCCTGCCCTGGTCGTCCAGGGAGTGGACGATCCCTACGGCTCTCTGGCGCAGGTCGACGCCATCGCACGCGGCAGCGGCGCGCCGGTACAGGCTCACGTCCTGGACCGCTGTGGGCACAGCCCCCACCTCGAGCATCCCGACGAGACGGCGCGGGCGGTGCTGAGCTGGTTGGAGGCGCAGGCGGGGAGCTCCCCCACCCCGAGGGAGCGCCCTTCGCGCCGGGCGCGCTGAGCGTACGCCACGGGGGTGCCCGTCGCGCCGGGCGCGCTGAGCGTACGGCATCAGCCGCGGTGCCTCGGTGATCGGAGGAGACGAGGCGCTGCGCGCTGGCCTCGTTGGACCGCCACCGCTCTGCCGCCACCGCTCTGCCGGCACCGCTCTGCCGCCACCGTCGAATACTTGTTCCTTGACTTGAACATACCACATCTACTAGGATGGTCGACGTAAGTGTGTCGAATATTGGGGGGCGCAACGGCTCTTCAAGGGGAGGGATGGCACGGTGGCTCGCTTGGAAGACGGTGCGAACGTTCGCTGCGCAGAGCAGCAGCTCACACGGCGGCGGGGTCCGGCCGTGGTCATGGTGCTGGCGGTGACAGCGGCGCTGCTGGCTGCGTGCAGCAGCTCGTCGAGCGCCAGCAGTGCCAAGAGCAGCGTGAGCCATGCCCCGAAAGGGCCGATCAAGATCGGCATGATCACCTCCCTGTCGGGCCCCTACACCCCGCTCGGCACCAACGACAAGCTCGGCGCCGAGCAGGAGGTGAACGCCATCAACACGGCGGGGGGCATCGGCGGGCGCAAGATCGACCTCGTCATCGAGAACGACGGCACGAACCCGACCCAGGCGGTCACCGACTACCAGACTCTGGTGTCCGACGGTGTCGTCGGCATCGTGGGTCCGGTGTTCTCCTCCTCGGCTCAGGCCACTGAGGCCCTCGCCGGCCGCAACAAGATGCCGACCATCTACACGGCTGCCTCGGACAACCTGGTCAACCCGGTGCAGTACTACGTGTACATGACCCCGCCGACGACCAAGATCGTGGCCCAGCAGCTGCTCGCCTACATGAAGGCCAAGGGCTACACGAAGATGGCAGTTGCCCATGACACCTCGGCCTTCGGCATGGCGGGCTGGGACAACATGAAGGCAGCGGCCCCTTCCGACGGCGTCGACTTCGTCTACGACGGCACCTTCTCCGTGACGTCGACCGACTTCACCACCATCCTCACCAAGGTGAAGGCCTCAGGCGCCCAGGGGCTCATGGTGTGGGGGGCAGGGCCGGCCGAGGTCGCCCTGACCCAGCAGGCGAAGCAGATGGGCCTCACGCTCCCGCTGCTGTTCAGTCACGCCGAGGCCTCCTACCTCTACACCAAGCCCGTCGGTGCCGCCGGCAACGGCGTCATCATCGCCAGCTCCATCGGCGGCATCGGCCCCTACCTGCCGGCCAGCTACCCGGGTCGGTCGGTGATCACCTCCTTCGCCGCCACGTTCCAGAAGGACAACGGCTACTACCCGCCGGAGTTCGCGTTCGACGCCGGCGGGGCGGTGGCGATGTTCGCCCAGGCCATCCGCCAGGACGGGGCGACACCGGCCGGCATCGCGAAGGCCCTGGGCGCCATGACCATCACCACCGGTGACGGCACGTACCACTTCAGCGCCACAGACCACTCGGGGCTGTCGGTGCCGCAGGTCGCCATCACCCGCGACGTGAACGGGACGCTAGAGCCCACCAACTTCACGAAGTCGCGGATCGGCGGCTAGCCGACGGCAGGCGAGGCCCGAGGCTGAGACCCCGCCCCCGGGGCTGGATCACCGGGGGCGTGGAGTGCACCGGGTACACTGGCGCCATGGTGAAGGGGCCCGTCCTCGATGCGGTCCCCGGCAGCAGCGCAGAGCTGTCCGAGCGCCAGGTCCATATCGTGCGCTGCGCCTACCGGCTCTTCGCCGAGCGCGGTGTGCAGCGGGTCCCGTTGCACGAGATCTCGGCGGCGGCGGGGATGAGCAAGGGCATCGTCCTCTACTACTTCAAGACCAAGGACCAGCTGGTCGGAGCGGCGATGCTGTGGGTGCTCGAGGAGATCGGCAACCGGATTCGCCGGGCCGTGGCGTCGGCACCTACACCCGAGGCGGCGGTCGGGGCCATGATCGAGACGATCTTCCTCGGCCCTGTGCAAAGCCGCCGCTTCTACCTCACCTATCTCGACCTCATCGACCATGCGGCACGGGTGAGCGGCTTCGGTCAGATAAGCGCCGCCTTCCGCTCGACCGTGAACCAGGTGTACGCCGAGGTCATCCGCAGCGGCGTGGCGGCCGGCACGTTCCAGGTCCACGACGTCGACGAGGCGGCTACGGCGGTCCGGGCCATCGTCGAGGGGCTCCACTTCCAGTGGCTTCAAGAAGACGACTGGCAGCAGTGCCACGCCTGGTACAAGCGGGCCTGCACGAACGCCGTGCTCGCGTACCTGCTGAACTCGGCCGCGGTGGCTGGCCCACCGGTAGCCGAGGCCGGGTCGCGCCCCGAGGCGGTCCCCGCAGCCCCGACCGCCCCCTGAGCGCCGTCCGGTGTGCGAAGGAGGAAGGCTGACCGACCGGCCTCCGTGGGCCCGGCGTCGTCTGCGATGCAGGCGCTCTCCGCGTTCCGCGCTTGCACGGCCCGGACAAACAGTCTACAGTCATATGTAGAGCGGTATCATAAATGTAGATTGTATAGCTCCCCATCTGGCGTGGGGGGCGGGGAGGGGTGGTCGTGACCTACGTGATCACCGAAGCCTGCATCGACACGAAGGACCAGTCCTGCATCGACGTGTGCCCGGCCGACTGCATCAGCGCCGAGACCGGCGACCGGATGCTCTTCATCGACCCGGACCAGTGCATCGACTGCGGGGCGTGCGTCAGCTCGTGCCCCGTCGACGCCATCTTCGCCGAAGAGGACCTGCCCGAGCGGTGGGAGCTCTACCTCGAGCTCAACAAGCTGCACTTCGACGACGCAGTTGCGGCGCGCGAGCGGGTCAACGCCCTGCTGGTGGCCGGGTAGCGGAGCCGGGTGAGGTCGGGGTGAGCAAGGTCCTGTCCCTCCACGACGCCGTCGAGCGCCACGTCCCCGACGGTGTCGGGCTGCTGGCCGTGGGTGGTATGCACCTGCAGAACAACCCCATGGCCCTGGTGCGCGAGGCGGTGCGCCAGCAGCGTCGGATCCGGCGCCTGCTCACGAGCCCCTGCGGGGCGCTCAATGCCGACCTGCTGATCGCCGCGGGCCTGGTGGACGAGATCGCCACCTCGTACGTGGGCTTCGAGCACCTGGGGCTGGCGCCGGCGTTCCGGCGGGCGGTCGAGAGTGGCTCCCTGCGGGTCCTCGAGTGCGACGAGGCGTACATCACCCACGGTCTCGGGGCGGGGGCCGGGGGCCTCCCCTTCGCCGCGCTGCCGGTCGGCCTCGAGGTGTCCGACGTGTGCAGGGCGAACCCCGAGAGCTACCGGTTGGTGGAGGACCCGTTCACCGGCACACAGGTGCTCGCCGGCGCCCCGCTTCGCCCCGACGTCGCCCTGGTCCACGCGTCGGAAGCCGACGTCGCCGGCAACGCCGTCCTCGGCGGCGCGCACTTTCTCGACCGTGTGATGGCCTTGGCGGCCCGCACGGTGGTGCTGCAGGTCGAGCGCGTGGTGCCGACCGAGCAGATCAGCCGACACCCCGTCGGCACCACCATCCCGGGCTTCCTCGTCCACGCCGTGGTGGAGATCCCCGGCGGATGCCATCCGACCGCCTCGCACGGCCATTACCGCACCGACGAGGAGCACCTGCGGCGCTACCTGTCTCTTGCCGCCAGCGCCGACGGGGCCCAGGCGTACGTGGACGACTACGTCCGGGGCACCACCGAGGCCGAGTACCTGCGCGCGCAGCACCCGGCCGAAGCGAGGCACGCGAGGGAGGAGCTCCGGTGAGCGCAGCGGGACGAGGTGCGAGCGACGCCCCGGGCGCGGGGGTCACCAGCGGGGAGCTGATGGCCGTGGAGCTCGCCCGCCAGCTGCGCGACGACGACGTGGCGGTGATGGGGACGGCCAGCGCGCTGCCCCAGGTGGCCTGCCGGCTGGCCAAGGAGACCCACGCCCCGGACCTGTGGTTCGTGGCCGGAGGCACCTGCGGCGTCAACCCGCACCTCGCCCCGGCGGTGGCCTCCTGTTGCGACGAGGACCTGCTGCGGGCCGACACAGCGGTCCCCTTGAGCGACGTGGTGCTGCTCGAGGGCCGCGGCGACGTCTTCACGGTCTTCTTCTCCGGCGGGCTGCAGATCGACGCCCACGGCAACTGCAACCTGGTGTGCGTCGGCGACTGGGGCCGCCCGAGCCTGCGCGGCCCGGGCACCGTCGGCTTGCCGTTCCTGGCCCGGGTGGGGCGGGTGCTCATCTACACGATGTCGCACAACCCCCGGACCTTCGTGGAGCGCGTGGACTTCCTCGGCGGCCCCGGCTTCCTCGACGGACCGGCCTCGTGGGAGGCCGCCGGTCTCCCCGGCGGCGGCCCGGCGGCGGTGGTGACGCCCTTGTGCACCATGGGCTTCGACCCGCAGACACTTCGGATGCGCCTCGAGACCGTCCACCGCGGCGTGACCGTGGAGCAGGTGGTCGACGCCACCGGCTTCGAGCTGGTGGTGCCTGCCGCCGTCCCGGTCACCCCCGATCCGACCGAAGAAGAGCTCACGATGGTCCGGAGGATCGACTCCGGCGGACTCCTGAAAGGACACTGACCCATGCCAGACGACGGGAGGTTCGCCGGCAAGGTGGCCATGGTCACCGGAGCCGGCAGCGGGATCGGCCGGGCGACGGCGCTCCGGCTGGTGCGCGAAGGCGCGAGCGTGGTGCTCGGCGACCTGTCGGGCGAACGGGCCGCAGCGGTGGCCGCCGAGGTCGCCGACCTCGGTGGTGAGGCCGCGGTCGCCGTCGTCGACGTGGCCGACGCCGGTGCCGTGCGCCAGGCGGCCGACGCGGCCCTCGACCGGTTCGGGAAGATCGACGTCTTGGTGTCCAACGCCGGGTGGGACCAAGTGATGCCCTTCGTCGACACCGACGAGACCTTGTGGGACAAGGTCATCGCCGTCAACTACCGGGGGCATCTCGCCTCGGCCCACGCCGTGGTGCCGCACATGGTGGCACGCGGCACGGGGCGCATCGTGCTGGTTGCCTCCGACGCCGGGCGGGTGGGCTCCACGGGTGAGGCCGTCTACTCCGGGGCGAAAGGGGCGGTGATCGCCTTCGCCAAGGCCCTGGCCCGCGAGACCGCCCGCTTCGGGGTGAACGTCAACTGCGTGGCGCCGGGGCTCACCGACACGCCCATGCTCGCCGGGGTGACCGAGGGGCACGAGAAGCTCATGGCCGCCATCATCCGCTCGATCCCTCTGGGGCGGACCGCCACACCCGAGGAAGTGGCTGCCGCGGTGCTGTTCTTCGCGTCCCCGGACGCCGACTACATCACGGGCCAGACCCTGAGCGTGAACGGCGGCCTGTCGATGGTGTAGCGGACCGATGGTGTAGCGGACCGATGGTGCAGCGGACCGATGGCGGAGGAGGCCTATGGAGGAGCAGGTCGATCGTGCAGCAGCCCCGCCGCCGGCGAGCTGGCCGGAGCGAGCGCTCGGCGCGACCGGCGCACAGCGGTGTCCGAGACGAAGCGAGGAGGCAGGAGTGGCAGTGACGAACGACAGCGTCGGGAGCACCGCTGCGGCCGGTGGACGTGCCGGCGCCGGCGCGGCTTCGCCGATGACGGCAGCAGAGGCGGTGCTGGCCCGTGCCTCAGGCGCCGCGCAGGTGGAGCCGGGCCAGTACGTGGTCGCCGAGATCG
>JAKAQW010000128.1 GCA_021819525.1 Actinomycetes bacterium | reverse complement strand
GGTGCTGTCGCCGGTATGGGTGCTGTCGCCGGTATGGGTGCTGTCGCCGGTGTGGGTGCTGGGGCCGCAGCTGCTCCCGATCGCGGTGCCACGGCCGATCTCGCCGGTTCGGCCGTGGCCGGGTTCGTGTCGGGCTACCTCCGGCCCCAAGCACCCGGCACCTTGTTCGTCTGGCAGGTCGCCGTCCACCCCCGCTACCGCGGCCGGCACGTGGCGCTGTCCATGCTGCGAAGCCTGTGGCTCCGCCACGCCCCTGCTGGCCTCGAGTTCGTAGAGGCCACCGTCACCGGATCGAACGTGGCCTCGGACCGGCTCTTCACGGCGTTCGCCGGGTCGGTGGGCACCTCGCTTGCCCGCTCCGCAATGTTCGACGCCGCGCTGTTCCCCGTGGACCACGAAGGCGAGCTGCTCTACCGGATCGGTCCGCTTCCTCCCCGTCCGGCGACGGTCGTCGAGCCAACCCCCGAAAGGATCCCGTGACCATGCCCCTTCCTGCCGAGATCGGCACCGACAGTGCGCCGAGCATCTTCGAGCGCCTCGAGTCCGAGGTCCGCAGCTACAGCCGAGGCTGGCCGACGGTGTTCGACCAGGCGCACGGCGCGATGCTGCGCGACGTCGAGGGCACCAGCTACATCGACTTCTTCAGCGGGGCCGGCGCACTCAACTACGGGCACAACGACCCGGTGATCCTCGACGCCATCCGCGACTACCTCGCCGGCGGGCGTATCGTCCACAGCCTCGACATGAGCACGACAGCCAAAGCGGAGTTCCTCGAGCGGTTCTGGGAGGTGGTCCTCGCCCCTCGGGCACTGGACTACAAAGTGCAATTCCCCGGCCCGACCGGCACCAACGCGGTCGAGGCGGCGCTGAAGCTGGCCCGGAAGGTGACTGGGCGGGAGCAGGTGGTGAGCTTCACGAACGCCTTTCACGGGATGACCCTGGGATCGCTGGCGGTGACCGGCAACTCCATGAAACGCAGCGGGGCGGGCGTGCCGCTCGCGCACTCCACCGCCCTGCCCTACTGCAGCTTCCTCGACGAGGAGGTGGACTCCATCGACATCTTGCGGTCACTGGTCGCCGGCAGCGGCAGCGGGCTGGATCTGCCTGCGGCGGTGATCGTGGAGACGGTCCAAGGCGAGGGAGGGGTGAACGTGGCGAGCGGGCGCTGGCTGCGGCGGCTCGCCGACGTGTGCACCGAGCACGACATGCTGCTCATCGTGGACGACATCCAGATGGGGTGCGGGCGGACCGGTCCGTTCTTCAGCTTCGAAGAGGCAGGCGTGCGTCCCGACATCGTGACCCTGGCGAAGTCGCTGAGCGGGTCGGGGCTGCCCCTTGCGGTGACCCTCATCCGCCGTGATCTCGACGTGTGGAGCCCCGGTGAGCACAACGGCACCTTCCGCGGGAACAACCTCGGCTTCGTGGGCGCTACCGCCGCCTTGTCGTACTGGGAAGACGACACCCTCGTCCGTTCGACCCAGGCAGCCGGCGCGGTCGTGGAGCAGGCACTGCGAGCCATGGCCGACGAGGTGAGCGACGCGCTGCCCGCAGTGGAGGTGAGCGTGCGGGGCAAGGGCCTCATCTGGGGCCTGGCCATCGACGCGGCCGGCCTGGCCGAGCAGGTGTGCCAAGCGGCCTTCGACCGCCATCTGCTGGTGGAGACATCCGGACCAGACGCCGACGTCGTCAAGGTGATGCCTCCGCTCACCGTCTCCGTCGACGACGAGCTGCGCCCCGGCCTCGACGCGCTCGCCGGGGCAGTGCACGACGTCCTGTCCGAGCAGCCCACGGCCCGCGCATTGGCCAGACGCTGAGCCAGACCCCGCGCGGCTCGATGGACAGGACTTGACCGGGAGGCTCTCACTTCGCTTCCGGTGTCCCTACCGGGGAGCTCTTGGTGGCCACCTCGGAAACCCTTTGTCCGGCTACGCGAGAACAGGCTGCGCGAGACCCGGCTGGGCCAGACCCCAAGGAGGAACCGATGATCGTACGAAACGCACAGGACATCCGCGGCACGCCGCGCGACGTGGAGGGAGGCACCTGGCAGAGCCTGCGGCTGCTGCTGGCCGGTGACGGCACGGGGTACTCGTTGCACGACACCGTCATGCGGGCCGGGACGAGCACCGAGATGTGGTACCGCCACCATGTCGAAGCGGTCTACTGCGTCGCCGGGCGCGGCACGTTGCGCGACCTGGACCACGGCACCGAGCACCCGCTGGAGCCCGGGACGCTCTACGTCCTCGACGGCCACGAGCGCCACGTCGTCGATCCGGTCGAGGACCTCCGGATGCTGTGCGTCTTCACCCCGCCGTGCACCGGGCGCGAGACACATCTCCCCGACGGCTCCTACCCGCTGCTCAGCGCCGCCGGCAGCGGGGACGGTGGAGGTGCGCGGTGACGGCGCAGGCGGTGGACCGGTACCCCACCCGGCAGGGCGTGGCGCTGGCACCACGAGCCCGCCACGACCCGGTGGTCTACCCGTCGCCTGGGGGCCCCCTCGACCCCGCGCAGGTGAGGCGCTACGCGGCCGACGGGTTCCTCCTCCTCGACCAGCTGGTCGACGAGACGACGGTGGCTGCCCTCGGCGCCGAGGTGGACCGGCTCGTCGGCGCCCCGGAGCTGGCTGACGCCGAGGAGGTCGTACGCGAGCCCGACAGCGACGAGGTCCGCTCCATCTTCGCCGTGCACCGCATCAGCCCGCTCGTCGCCACCCTGGTGGCCTCCGACACCCTGGCCGGGGTGGCCCGCCAGCTGCTCGGATCAGACGTCTACGTCCACCAGAGCCGGGTGAACCGCAAGCTCGGGTTCGCCGGACGCGAGTTCGCGTGGCACTCGGACTTCGAGACCTGGCACGCCGAAGACGGCATGCCGGCGGCGCGCGCGCTGAGCATCTCGCTGGCCCTGACACCGAACTTCGTGCACAACGGCAGCCTGATGCTCATCCCGGGCTCTCATCGGACCTTCGTCCCCACCGGCGGTGCCACGCCGGCAGACCACTACCGCACCTCGTTGCGCCGCCAGCAGGTGGGAGTGCCGGACCGAGCCAGCCTGACGGCACTGGTGGAGCAGGCCGGCGACATCGCGCTCGTCACCGGAGGGCCGGGCTCCGCGGTGGTCTTCGACTGCAATGCCATGCACGGATCCAGCGGGAACATGACGCCGTTTCCCAGGACGAACATCTTCGTCGTCTACAACAGCGTCGAGAACCCGCTCCAGGATCCCTTCGCGGCACCTGAGCCGCGCCCCGCGTTCGTCGCCACCCGCCACGTGGAACCGCTGGTGGCACGGCAAGAAGCCAGCGGCCCTCCTGCCACGGGGTTCGAGCGCGGTGACGTTTCGCGGTAGCGTGCACGGTGTTACCGGCCCGGTGCCCGCTCGTGGGACCGGCTGGAGAGGAGGTCGGATGTCTCGACACTACGCGCGCCTGACGCAGCCGCTCCTCAGAGAGGGAGGTGCCCTCCGGCCGGCCTCCTGGGACGAGGCCCTCGACCGGGCCGCCGCCGGTCTCGGGCCCCACCGGGGATCCGCGTTCGGCATGTTCAGCTGCTCGAAGTCGAGCAACGAGGTGAACTTCCTCGCCCAGAAGTTCACCCGCGCCGTCATGGGTTCGAACAACATCGACTCCTGCAACCGCACCTGACACGCACCCAGCGTCGCCGGTCTGGCGACAGTGTTCGGTGCCGGGGGCGGCACCAGCTCCTACCGGGAGATCGAGGAGACCGACCTCGTCGTGCTGTGGGGGTCGAACGCCCGTGAGGCGCACCCCATCTTCTTCCACCACCTGCTCGAGGGGTTGCGCCGGGGGGCGAAGATGTACGTCGTCGACCCGCGGCGCTCCACCTCCGCCCAGTGGGCCGACGTGTGGCTGGGCATCGACGTGGGATCGGACATCGCCCTGGCCAACGCGCTCGGGCGCGAGATCATCGAGACCGGCCTCGTCGACACCGAATTCGTACGCCGGGCGACCACCGGCTTCGAGGAGTACGCCGCCTCGGTGGAGCCGTTCACCTTGGCCGAGGGGGAGCGCCTGACCGGCGTGCCGGCGTCGGTGATCGCCGACCTGGCCCATGCCTACGCCCGGGCCGACCGGGCCCAGCTGTGCTGGACCCTCGGCATCACCGAGCACCACACCGCCACCGACAACGTCCTCGCGCTGTGCAACCTGGCCTTGCTGACGGGCCATGTGGGGCGCTTCGGCTCGGGGCTGGTGCCGCTGCGCGGCCAGAACAACGTCCAAGGCGGCGGGGACATGGGGGCGATCCCCAACAAGCTCCCCGGCTTCCAGGACGTGGAGGACGACGCCGTGCGTGCCAGGTTCGACGCCGCCTGGGGGGCCACCGTCCCGCCCCGGCACGGCTGGCACCTGTCGCAGATGCTCGAGGCGATCGAGCGCGGCGACCTGCGGGCGCTCTACGTCCTCGGAGAGAACCCGGCCCAGTCCGAAGCAGACGACCGTCACACGGTGCGCCTGCTCGAAGGGCTCGACCACCTGGTCGTCCAGGACATCTTCCTCACAAAGACGGCGCAGCTGGCCGACGTGGTGCTGCCGGCGGCCGTGGCCGCCTTCGAGTGCGACGGCACCGTCACCTCGAGCGAGCGCCGAGTCCAGCGGCTGCGCCCGGCGCTGCGGCCGCCCGAGGGCGCCTTGGACGACATCGAGATCCTGAGCGCGCTGGCTCGCCGTCTCGGTCCTGACTGGGGGCGCCCGAGCGCCGAGGAGGTGTGGGACGAGTGTCGCAGCCTCTCCCCCATGCACGCCGGCATGCGCTACGACCGCCTGGAAGCCCTCGGCGGCATCCAGTGGCCGTGCCCGTCGGAGGACCATCCCGGGACGATGTTCCTTCACTCCCGGCTGTGGGAGGAGGACCCCGAGAAGCGGGGCCAGCCGGCGCCGTTCACCCCGGTGACCTTCGAGCCGCCGCTCGACGAGCTGACCGACGAGCTCCCCATCCGGCTCACCACCGGGCGCCGGCTCGACTCGTTCAACACCGGCGTCCAGAGCGGGGGCTACGCCTCGCCGCTTCGCCGGCCCGAGGCCCTCGAGCTCTCCCCCGAGGACATGGCGAGCCTCGGCGTGGCCGAGGGCGAAGTGGTCCAGGTGAGCTCCAGGCGGGGCTCGATCACCGTCCCTGTGCACCTCGACCGGACGCTGCGGCCGGGGCTGGCGTTCATGACCCCGCACTTCCCTGACCAGGCCGACACCAACGTGCTCACGCTCGACACGTGGGACCCCAAGTCCGGCACCGCGGAGTTCAAGGCGACGGCGATCCGCGTCGACCGCCTGCCTGGGGACAGCGGGGCGGCGCCGGTGCCCGAGAAGGCCTCCGAGAAGGCCGGGGTGGGCTGATGGACCTGCGCACGACCGAGGCACCGCCGAGCACCGCCGAGCGCGTGGCCGTCGACTCGGTCCTCGGGCCGCCGGAGTCAGGGTGGTTCGGGGGCGGGCGCACGGCGCTCGACGGGCACGTGGCCATCGGCGGACTGTCCCTCGCCCGCAGCCGGCGCCACCTGCTCCTCCCGGTGCTGCACGCGCTCCAGGAGCAGGTGGGCTGGATCAGCCTCGCCGCCCTCGGCTACCTCTGCACCCGCCTGGACCTGCCACCGGCCGAGGCGTACGCGGTGGCGAGCGCCTACGCGCTGTTCAGCTTCGAGCCCGAGGCACGTGTCGTCGTCCACGTCTGCGACGACGTGGCCTGCCAGGCGGCCTCCGGCGGCGACCCGACCGAGGAGCTCGCGGCACGCTTCGGGCCCGCCGGGTCGGGCACCACGGTGACCTGGCGGCCGAGCCCGTGTCTCGGGCACTGCGAGCACGGGTCGGCCGCGCTCGTCCAGGTGGCCGGCGAGCGTGGGGGCTGCGGCTCGCTGGCCCCCTTCACCGCCCGCGACATGGAGCGCCTGGTGGCCCTCGGCTCGGACCTCGAGCTCGGCGACCTGACGACCCCCCTCGCCCTCGTGCCCCAGGCCGGCACCGGCCCCACCCGGCTGCTGCGCCGGGTGGGGCGAGTCGACCCGGCGTCCATCGACGCCTACCGGGCATCTGGAGGGTACCGGGCCCTGCGGCGGGCGCTCGAGCTCGGGCCGATGGGGGTGATCGCCGAGCTGAAGGAGTCCAAGCTGCTCGGACGCGGCGGCGCCGCCTTCCCCACCGGCGCCAAGTGGGAGGCCGTCGCCCGCAACCCGCTGCGCCCCCACTACTTCGTCGCCAACGCCGACGAGTCGGAGCCCGGCACCTTCAAGGACCGGGTGCTGCTCGACCACGACCCCTACGCCCTCGTCGAGGCGCTCACCGTCGCCGGGGTCACCACCGGCGCCGAGAAGGGCTTCGTCTACCTGCGCGGCGAGTACCCCACCGCCGCTGCCCGCCTGGAGCACGCGGCTGCCGAGGCCCGGGCCCGAGGCCTGCTCGGCGACGACGTGATGGGGTCCGGCCTGCGCTTCGACCTGGAGGTGCGCCGTGGCGCCGGCGCCTACATCGCCGGGGAGGAGACGGCGCTGTTCAACTCGATCGAGGGCCGGCGGCCCGAGCCCCGGAACAAGCCGCCGTACCCCGTCGACCGTGGGCTGTTCGACAAGCCCACCGGCGTGAACAACGTCGAGACGCTGCTCTCGACGCTCGAGGTCCTCACCCTCGGCGGTGCCGCCTACGCGGAGCTGGGGACGCCCAGCTCTACAGGCACCCGCCTGTTCTGCCTGTCGGGGCGCGTCGAGCGCCCGGGGCTGTACGAGGTGGCGATGGGCACCACGCTCGGCGCGCTGCTCGATCTGGGCGGCGGGGTGGCAGGCGGTCGGCCCCTCGAGGCCGTCATCCTCGGCGGGGCGGCCGGCAGCTTCGTCGGGCCGGAGGACCTCGGCCTCCCGCTCTCCTTCGAGGGCGCCCGGGAGGCCGGTGCCACCCTCGGCTCGGGGGTGGTCGTCGTCCTCGACGACACCGTGGACCCAGGGGCCGTCGTCGCCCGGGTGGCCCGGTTCTTCCGGGACGAGTCCTGTGGGCAGTGCGTGCCGTGCCGGGTCGGCACGCAGCGCCAGGAGGAGGTGCTCGGACGGCTGGCCGCCGACCGTCCCCTGGGCTCGCTCGAAGCCGAGCTGGCCCTCTTGGCCGACCTCGACGCCGTGATGCGCGACGCCTCCATCTGCGGCCTCGGGCAGACGGCCAGCAGCCTGGTGACCTCCGCCGTGCGGCGGGGGCTGCTCGGCGGCGAGCACGGGAACGGTCACGCCGGGAGCGGTGGGGGCGGGAACGGTCACGGCGGGGGCGGCAGCGCGAGGCAGGGCCGATGACGGCGGTGACACCGGTGACGCTGCGGCGGCAGGTCGAGCTCACGATCGACGGCCAGGCCGTCACCGCCGGGGAGGGAGCGACGATCCTCGAGGCGTGCCGGGCGGCTGGCATCGAGGTGCCGACGCTGTGCTACCTCGAGACCCTCGCGCCGGTGAACGTGTGCCGGGTGTGCGTCGTCGAGGTGGAGGGCTCCCGGGCCCTGGTGCCATCGTGCTCCCGGCCCGTCGCTGCGGCCATGGTCGTGCACACCGCCTCGGAGCGGGTCCGCACCAGCCGCCGCATGGTGCTCGAGCTCTTGGCCTCGTCGGTCGACCTCTCCACCGCCGGCCGCGACGTCCACCGCTGGATCGAGGAGCACGGGGCGCGACCCGAGCGACACGGGCCGGCGGCTCCACCGGCCGAGCGCGACCACGCCCACGCCGGGCACCACGAGCCGCCAGAGGCCGGCCTGGCCGCCACCGTGGCCCAGGCGGTCAAGCGCGACAACGACCAGTACGTGCGGGACTACGCGAAGTGCATCCTCTGCTACAAGTGCGTGGAGGCCTGCGGCGAGGAGGCCCAGAACACCTTCGCGATCGCGGTGGCCGGTCGGGGCTTCGACGCCCGCATCTCCACCGAGCTCGACGTGGCCCTCCCCGACTCGGCCTGCGTGTACTGCGGGAACTGCATCGGCGTCTGCCCGACCGGGGCGCTCATGTTCGTGAGCGAGCACGACCTGCGGGCCCGGGGGGAGTGGGACGAGTCCCGCCAGGAGGTGACCCGCACCGTCTGCCCCTACTGCGGGGTCGGCTGTAACCTGGACCTCCACGTGCAGGACAACCGCATCGTGAAGGTGACATCACCGCTCGACCACGACGTGACCAGCGGCAACCTGTGCGTGAAGGGGCGGTTCGGTTTCGAGTTCGCGCAAGGGGGCAGCTGAGGTCGTCCGGGGAGGTCGTCCCGGGAGGTCGTCCCGGGGGAAGCAGCTGAGGTCGTCCGGGGAGGTCTCCGGCGCCTGAGGCCGGGCGTCGGCGGCTGAGATGCGAGGTTCCCGGGCCCCGCGCCGGCGAGCTCGACACCGGCGGCACGGCGACGACGCCGATCGCGCCAACGCTCCGACTCTTCTTCCTGCTCCTGGTGCTCGAGCGATCGAGAGTCTCGAGATCGGCACCGATCGTGCCGACGCTCCGACGCGTGTCGTCGCAGGCGGCCTCAGTGTGCCGGAGCGGCGACCAGCACCGGGACCACGCACTCCTCCAGGGACGTGCCGCCGTGCACGTACCTGCCTTCGGGGCCCTGGCCCCAGGTCGGGTTCTCCCGGAAGCCGTGGTCGGCCAGCACGACCAGCGGCACCTGGTCGGGGAGCGAGGCGAGGGAAGGAAGCACCCGGCGCTGCAAGGTGGCCAGCGCGTCGTCGAGGAGGGCGGCCAGCTCCACCGAGGTGCGATGCAGGCGTTCGTCGATGCCGGTGGCCACGGCCACTGAAAGCGGCGGACCGGCCACCCACAAGTCACGCAGCGCCTTGGCCTGGTAGTCGCGGTCCGCTTGGAGCACCACGGCGGTCTCGTAGCCGAGGTGGGCGAACGGCGCCGGCCCCTCGCCGACGGGAGGCGCGGCGCCGGCGGGGACCGCTGTGCCCGATGCAAGCGAGGCCAGAGACTCGGCGGTGCGGGTCGGGGCCGGCACCACCGCCCAGCGCTTGTGCACCACCCGGCCCGGCAGCGCGTGTGACAGCCGGGCGGCGAGCTCGATCCCGATGTCCGCGCGCAGCGCGTCCACGAGGAGGACCGCCACGCGCCCGTGGGCCTGGAGCAACGGTGCGACCACCGAGCGCCCGACGTCGGATATGGGGAGGCAGCCGGGGAAGCCCGCCTCGGCCGCGCCTGAGAAAGCCTCCTCGGCTTGGGCGAGCAGGCGTCCGGCTGCCGCCCGGACCTGTGCGACCGCGTCGGGGTCGACGATGCTGCGGCTCGCGGCTGCCAGATCGGCCCGGCTCAGCAGCGCCGGCACCGCCGCGCCGTGGGCAGCGTAGACGGTGTCGACCAGCTCGCCGGCCGAAGCCTCTCCCAGGCGCCGCTCCACTTCGGCGAGGTGCCTCCCCGCCTCGAGCACGAAGGTCAACGCGGCCAGCTCGGCTTCCTCGACCAGCGCGTGGGCAGCGGCGATGGCTGTGGGGTCGACCCCGGTGCCGCGCTCGAGCAGCTGCCAATCTCCCGCCAGGCGACGGAGCAGCGCTTGGCAGCCCAAGCGAAGCGGCAAGCGCAGCAAGGTCTCGCCACAGAGCAGCTTCGCCACGTCGGCGGCGCTCGCGTGCTCCAAGCCGAGCGCGGCCGCCACCTGGCCACCGAGGACGGTGCCGTGCTCGGTGCGACGGTCCAGGTCGCCCAGATCGGCCAGCGCAGCGGGGTCGCCGCGCGCG
>JAKAQW010000127.1 GCA_021819525.1 Actinomycetes bacterium | reverse complement strand
TTCCTCGCCTTCGGATTGGCGGTAGCAGGCATTGACGGCGTGCCGCTCTGGATACCCGAGAACGGGTTCGCCTCCCTCAACCCACCACTCGGACCAGAACGACGTGGCAGCCTCTCCACCCGCACCACCCATCCAGCGTTTCTGCAGGGGTTGTCTGACATCCTCCGGCAAGCCGGAGCCCACTCAGACATTACGAATCCGCTCGCCGACATGACGAAGGGGCAGATGTTCACCATGGCCGCTGGCCTCACGGATCCCACAGCGGCCAGCATCCTGCTCAGCTCCACGCACTCGTGCGGACTCACCGGTCAACGCACGTTCCACGTCTCGACCAGCCAGCAGTGCGGCGTCTGCTTCGGCTGCGTGATCCGGCGGGCCTCATTCCGCGCATCCGGGATCTCGGACCAAAGCTCCTACGTCGATCCGAGCGGGGATCCGGGCCTGCCCGGCTGGCTGGCGAAGAAGTCGGTAGAGCCATCGGTACGGGATTTCGTCCGACGAGGCATCCGTGCTGCCGATATCGCCGCCCTAAGCCTGCCGCCGGGATATCCGGCCCGGAAAGCCCTGCGCCTGTGCCAGGAAGCTCAAACCGAGCTGGCGAGCTTATTCCCATGAGCGAGCTGCCTCCTCTCGACCTACACGCCCACGTCGATCCTGCCATTAGCAGCGAGGAGCTCGAGCTATTGGGCGCTGTCGTGTTCGCCGTCACCCGTTCCCTCTCGGAAGGGCAGCAGGCACTCAAGCGGCGAGACAGAGCCACGATCTGGGGTGTCGGATGTCACCCCGGTGTTGTCAAGGCCCAGCAATCCTTTCGCCCCGAGACGTTTGCCGAACTCCTCGAGCAGACGCCGTTCGTTGGGGAGCTGGGACTTGACGGAAACTCCCGGGTGCCGTTGTCGGTCCAGATGGCGACGCTTCGGGAGGCGCTCCAAATTCTCACGACTAACCCCCGGATCGTCAGTCTGCACAGCCATGCCGCGACGAAGGAACTCCTTGAGTTGCTGGAAGCCACTCCGATTCGTGGTATCGTGCTTCACTGGTGGCTCGGCGACCCGCTCCAAACGAAGCGAGCTATCAACCTTGGTTGCTACTTCTCGGTCAACGCCGCGTTGGTTCGACATCCCGACCGTCTCGAACGGATTCCGATCGATCGTCTGCTAACTGAGACTGACCACCCCTTTGGTGATCACCGAGGTCAGCCCCCGCACCGTCCAGGCCGAGTTGAGGACGTCGAGGCAGCGATCGGCCGTCTGCAAGGGAGTTCTCCCAGAGAGACGCGCATACGACTGTGGCAGAACCTTGGCGGCCTCGTACGGGAGGTGGGTTGTTCGACTCTGCTCCCTCGTACGGTTCGCTCGCGACTCGCCTCAGTCATGCCATCCTCCGGCGCGACGTGACGCGCTCACGCTTTGGGATTGGAGACACCGCTCAACGATGATGAACACCCCAAACGGACGGGTCTCCCAGGCCGGGGAGTCAGTAGGTGCAGTCCGGGTTACACCTTGAGCCATGACTCGTCGTGGCTCAAGACGGCGACGTTCACCCACTCCTGAGCGAGACGATGACCGGAAGCGAACAGTGCATCGACTTGAGGCTGCAGCTCACCAAGCCATGTGGTCCTCACCGCCGGCAGCGATGCCGGCTGGGGAGTGCCATGAGCAAGTAAGAGGCGGTAGAGGCCAAGATGCGGTTCGACAGCGGGTAGGTGGGTCGCTATCGCCCGGGCCGATGCTCGGGCGGGGATGGCGGCACCTTCGCTGTCAAGGTCGCCGAAGTAGCGAACCCTTTCGGGTACGGGATCGAGGTCGGCGACATAAGTAACCGACGCTTCGAACGCGTTGCCGGCGCCGTAGGCGACAAACCGAAATGGGCACGATGTGCCGGCTGCGACGTGGTGCTCCAAGGCGAGGCACACTGAGTCGAACGTGTTGTGGTTCTCGATCACGAGCAGGTCGCTTCCCACCGCGCCGCTCACTGCTCGCCACACGAACGGGGGGTGCACCACGTAGGCGCAGAGCAGGTCGAGGGTCAACTTGCCCTTGGCGAAGAGCGGAGTGGTGAAGAGCTCGTCCAGGCGCTTCTCGTTTCCGAAGATCTCGAGCGACCGCTCGCGGTGGGGCAGCGGCTCGGGAGGCTGTGGATGGCGGGCCAGCCAGGCGTTTACAGCCATGAGGGCTTCGCGCTGGCTGGCCGTAACCCGTTCGCTGGCCGCCCATGACAGGGCCGGTACCCATGGGTATCGCAGGCGGTCGCTGACCGCGCTCGAGGGGACCCGCTCGACGCTCCGGCGTACGAAGCGGGGCAGAGGAGGATGTCCAGTGCGGTCCCAGCTTCCCCGTCCCTTGGGAACGCTCAGCAGCCCGGAGGTCTCGAGCTCACTCAGGGCGTCGACGAGTAGCTGGCGTTTCGCTGGTTCCCGGGCGACATCGGGCGAGCTCTGGGCGAACAGTTTCCATAGCCGGTCGATACGAACGGTGACGGCCCGTTCACCCGCGAGTGCCTCGCCAAGACGCTGAGCCCGGCCGGATAGCTCGCTGGAGACGGTCACGGTGGCGGTACGACGGCGAGCCGGGTGGCCGACACGTACCCGGCGGTGTCGGTTGGCGCCCGACCGCCGGCCAGGCGCTCGGCGATGCCGTCGTCGACGACGATGTAGTTCAGGTGGCGGCGAAGGTCGGCGTCGTTGCGGAGCCGGGCGATGGTCTCGAAGCTGGCCTGCACTTCTGGATCGGAGATGCCGGTCGTGTACACCAGCTGGACGCCGCGGCGTTCGGCGACTGCGATCTGTAGGTCGAGGAGGTAGTCGGCGTTGGCCTTGCCGATGGGGTTGTCGAGGAATAGCACTCCGGGGTCCGCCGGCCGCTCTTGTCCGCGCACGTGGGCTCGCAGCGAAGCCATCGTGCAGTAGAGAAGGACGGCAGCGGTCAGCCGTTGTCCTCCCGAGAACTCGCTTGACAGTCGGTCTACGCCAACCGTCGCGTCGAACATGGCGGCGTTCGGTTTCATGATCGACACCGTGAATGCACGCTCGCCATCCGCGGTGCGCCGGACGACAGCGGCCCGGACGGCGTCGAGGACGATAGTGGTGGGGTCGCGCCGGTCGATGTGGACGGCGGCGTCGATGGCTACGCCCATCCGGGCGGCGAGCGTCGCGTCGTCGGGGCTTTGGAATCCGATGGTGAGGAACGGCTTGCTCGACCAGTCGCCGAGACCATCGGGGATGGTCGACATTCTCTGCGCCAGCTTCAAGAGCTTGAGGCGTTGCTCAACGAGGGTTGACAGCCGTTCAACGAGTCCCTCCCGGTGCTTGTGAACCTCTGCCAGTTCGGCGTCGATAGATGCCCGTATGGCGTCAAGTCCGTTGGCAAGCTCAGAGGCTCGTGGCGCCAAGGCGTTTCCCGGTTCCTCGGCGAGGGCGAGCTGGTGGCCGCCGATGCCCGAGTAGTTGCGGCCGACGGCCCGCACCTGATCCAGGGCGGCATTGCGGGCGTCGCCGGCCGATTGCTCCGCCGCAACAGTCTGTCGGTAGGAGGCGACCTGGTCGTCGACGAGCCGTTCGGCCTCATCGAGGCTGCCGTCGAAGGGGGTGACCCCGGCGGTGTCGATCGGTTCGTCGTCTACCGCGAGGGTTCGCTGATGGGCAGCGAGGACTTGTGCCCTGGAGTTGGCGGCATCGGCCGCTCGGCCAGAACTGGTCGCCCGTGCGTGGCGTTCGCGTGCCTGCTCAGCCACCTTGCGTTGTTCTTCGCCGACTTGGCGGGCCAGGTCTGCGGCGTGAGAGCGGTCGATCGGCTCGAGCTCGGCGGGAAGGTCGGTCCAACGCAGCCGGCCGGGGCGTTGGCGCTTCTCGAGCTCGGATTCGGCCACTTTGACGTCGCCAGCGGCGTCGGTGGCGAGGGCATCTAACCGAGCTGCTTCGGCGGCGGTCCGCCGTTGGGCTTCACGGCGGGCTCCGCTGTCGCCGGCGGCCGGGTCGGCGGTCAGTCTTCGGGCTTGGTCGACGACGGCGGGCGGTTCCCTCTTCAAGCGACTGGCGGCGTCGGCTTCGCGGGCCTCGGCGACGGACAATTCGTTGGCCAGGGCTTTGCCGGACGATTCGGTCTCCAGGCGATGGGCGGCGGCCTGGTAGGCGTGGCGCAGCACGGCCGTGGCGACAGCCGAGTCGGGTTCGGCGACAGACTCGACGACCGGGAGCGATCCTCGTTCCGTGCTGTGGGAGGCAGCGATACGGCGTCGCTCGGCGGCCTGGTCCCGAGCAGAGTCCCCGGCTACTCGGGCGCCGTCGGCCACTCTGGCCTCCTCGGTGGCGGTGACGTCGAGGGCTTGCGCTCGGGTTCGCCACTCGGCCGCTTCCGCCCGCCACCCAGCCGCCTGTCGGTCGCGCTTTGACTGCTCCTCGCAGTGGCCAGCATTGGCAGTCGCAGTGCGCACCAGCTCGGCAAGAGAAGCGGCGATGCCTTCCAGCGTCGAGTCCTCCTCCTTGAGGGTGGCGGACTCGACGACGATTTGGTCCCTGCGGGTAGTCGCATCTTGGAGGCGGGCACGCAGACGGACGGCCGTGGCTGCGAGGGAGTCCAGATGGCCGGCCGGACACTGGCCGAACAGCTGGCGGAGCCGTTCCGCCAAGGAACGATCGGCGGCCGCCTGAGCTTCGAGACGATCCTTGGTGTTGCCGGCGGCGGTCAGCCGGGCCTCTATGCGGACGCGTTCGTCGGCGGCCCATCGTTCGTCATAGAGACCCCGGTTGACGGGAGCGGCCCAGACAACACCTTCGGCCGCACGGTCGATGTCGCCGCCAGTTCCGAGGGCGACGATGCTGCGAAGGTCGAGACCCGCCGCGCATACTGCCTCCCGGGCGTCTCCGACCCGCTCGGGGTCGGTGACGACGATCCCCCCGGCCAGTGCGGGGTTGGCGGCAAGAAGGCGGGCCCGTTCGTCGGGGTCGTCCCGTTCGGCCAACCAGCGCCACCCAGACGTCGCCGGGATCCGTCTGTCGGTGAGAACGTCCCATACCTTGGTGACGTCCTCGGATGGCGGCAGCAGACCGCCGTCGCCGAGCGCATCGAGCGCGAGCTGATCGGCGCGGGTGGCGACGGCGAGCTCCCGCAGCTCCGTCTCCGCCGCGATGATCGCCTCCCGGAGCGCTTGGTCCAGGTCTGAGCTCCGAGCCCAAAGATCGACGATCGCCTCCCCGATGACTGCGGCAAGGCGATCCTCGTCGGCCAAGGCCGTCGCCAGGTTGCCGAGCCGGCTGTGCTCGGCTTCGGCTTCGTGTAGCGCTGGCCTCGTCTCGATGATGGTCGCCGCATGTGCGTCGTCCTCGGCGGTCAGCTCTGCTAGTCGGTCTTTGATCTCGCCACGGCGCCGGTTACGTTGCCCCAGATCGGTTTCGGCTTCGACCGCAGCGACGGTCCAGCGCTCTTCCCCGGCGGCGGCATCTTCGCCCTCGCTGAGGACCTGCTTGGCTACCAGCGCGGCGTGCGCCGCATCGGCGTCGGCGGCCCGCCCCTCGTTGGCTTTCGCATCGGCTCGGAGCTCGGATGCGTCAGCTTCGGCTTGACGACGACGGTCGTCCGCAGCGGTACGCCGTGTCTCGGCCTCTGAGGCGGCGGCATCCAGCCGTTCAGCGTCGCGGGCGGCGGCCGACATCTCGGCGTCGAGGCGGGCCCCGAGCTCGGCGGCCGCCTGGTCGCGAGCGGCGCGCAACGGGGCGTCCTCACGGTCGGCTCGATCAAGTTCGTCCTGGAGCCGAATCCGGTCAGCCGCCGCGGTGAGCTCGTCGATGACGGTGTCGAGGACCTTCCAGGCCTGAGCGGTGGCTGTTGCCTTGCTGGCGTCCGCCTGTGCCTTCTGTAGGGCGGCGTTGGCGTCGGAGAGCATGAACACGGCTTCGCGCCGCCGCAGCTCCTGGCCTTGGGCGACGAGCTGACCGGCTCGGTCGTCGAGCTCTTTGGCGACGCTCTCGTCCGCTTCGGCGGCGAGACGAAGCCGCTCCGCCTCGCCGGTGGACCGGACGACCTCGGCGGCGAGCGTTGCCTGCAGGGCCCAGCGCTCCCGTCGAGCGGCGGCGGTGGCGGTCTCGGCGGCGACTACCAGTGCGTGCGCTTCGGCCAAAGGTCGTAGGGCGGCCACTGCGTCGAGGGCGAACGCCCGCTCGGCCTCCAGGCCTTCGCGACGGGCCAGCTGGGTAGCGAAGCTGCCCAGCGTGTCGCCGAAGCTGCGCATCTCAGCGGGGTCGGCAATGGAGCGAAGGAGCATGCGGACGAAGTCGTCGCCGGTACGGATGGATGAGAACAGCTCTTCGGCGTCGGACTCGTCGGCGTTCATGGCCCGCTGGTAGGCGAACAGCTCGGGGTCAAGCGGGGTGTGGTTGAGCAGCCACTCCCGCCATCGTTCCGGCCTGTCCTGATCGGCCAGTTCGAGTGCAGGAGACGCGTGCCAGGCGTCGATGAGCCGGTCCCGAAACGCGGCGCGTGACGGCCGGCGGCCGCCGACACGGGTCGGGAGCAGCTCAAGGTCGAGAACTCCCGGGATCGGCCGGAACGAGTACCACCATTGGCGCAGATTTGATTGGTCGGCAGAACGGGTCCGGTTGCGCCACTCGAGCACGGTCCCAGTGATGAGGAGCGCCTCGCCGCCCTGTCCATCGTCGACACCCCATTCGAGCGCGACGTGGCCGGTGTCGTCGCTGAGGACGAAGTCACCCAGCTTCGCGCCACCGAGCGTGTACCGCCGCCCCGGGAGGACTGCGGAGAACACCAGTTTCAGCAGGACGCTCTTGCCTCCGCCGTTCTCCAGGTGGACGAGCGCGACTCTGGCTCCGTGGCCCGTCCGGTCGGTGAGGTCGATGGTGATCGGGTCGAACCGGGCGCCGGTCGGGCCTATCCCGTCGAGGCGGATCTTACGGAGGCGGGTCATCCGGCCCTCCCGGATGCGGCGGTGCCAGGATCGGTCTCGGCGATGCGGAGCACGTCGGCGTATAGCTCGCCACCCGACAACTCCCGGACCAGAATCCGGAACCGGGGCAGCGCCCGGTAGGTGCCACCGTCTTCGTCAGAGACTTTCTGGGCGAGACCCTGGTCGACCAGCCAGGCGAGCGCCTTGCCGATGATGGCGACGGTCGTGTAGCTGTTGCGGCGAGCGTCGCCGGTGCGAGCCGCGGAGGCTCGTCGAGCGAACGCCCGCCAGGTGCGTTCCAGCAGTGGCTCGTCAACGGGCGGATCGACATCGACCTCGTCGGCCGCGGCCCGCTCGTCCAGGCGACTGCACAGGCGCCGCAGGTACTCTTCGACGTCATTGACGGTCACCCGCGAGATGCGGTCCACCGTCTCGAGATGGGTCGGCTGGGGGTAGCAGAGGCGGGCAATCGCGACGAACGCCAGCCCGTGGATGACCCGCAGATCCATACGGCTCTCCGTGCGGGTTTGGCGGGCATAGTCGCGCAGGCCTATCGCGAACATGGAGTCTTCCTCGGCGCAGGCGACGGCGCCGACGATCGAGTCGACCGCGACCAGCCATAGTCCGAGCCCATCAGCGACGTCTTCGACCACCTTGGCAAAGGCGCCTTCGCCCGCATGCCGGGCCACCAGACGGGCGTAGTCTCCGCTGGGCTCCGCGCCCGGGGTCAGGCGCGGCTTCATCGCATAGGCGAGCAGGCGGGCGGCGTCGGCTACATCACTCATAGCCGTGCAGTCTCAAGGTCGGCCCGGAGGGCCGCAGGAACGAGCATCAAGTCGGCGCCTGCGAAACGCGGGTGCTCAAGGACTGTCCCGTCATCGAGCGCTACGAGAATGCGGTCGCCGCCCGTCGCGATGCGGTGCCCGAGGCCCGGATCGACAGCGCGAAGGGCCAACAACGCCACCAGGTGCGCGACATCATCTTGCGCCGTCGGCGTCGCGATGCGCGCTAGCAGGGCGGACAGCCGGGTGGGCCGATCGATGTCGGCGAGTACGGCTTCGGCAGCATCCCAGGTTCCATCGTCGAAGCGGGGGTCGCGGCGGATGTCGGTGAGATCGGGGGCATCGAGGTCGCCCTCGCCGGTGTCGTCCTCGCGAGGCGCCTGGCACAACATGGTCACCAGCCGGTCCATGTCGGCAACCACCGTCGCTGGCGCAGTGAGTCGCGAGAAGAACCGATCGACAGGCCGATCGGTGTCACGCAACGGCGCCTCGAGCAGCGGCAGGAGGATCTGGCGTTCCAGGTCGACGAGCGCGACCCGTGCTGGTGGGCGGGCCAGGATCTCTCGGGTCGCTTCGCGGAACTCTTCTCGGACCCCGAGCAGCCTCCGTTGAAGCGCTTCGTGCCGGGCTTGGCAGTCCTTCAGCAGCACGAGCATCTGGGACGCCTTGGCGCGAAGTGCCGGCTCGGTCGCCTCGTCGCGGCTGCGGGTGACGTTGTTGATGATTGCCCGCTCGGTCCTGTACCGGCGCAGCACGTGGTCGATCGCCCGTTCGATAAGGGCCGGAACTCGCTCCGCCCAGTCGACCTCGGCGACGTTCTGGCGCGTGGCGACCACCTCCCGGCGGATCATCTCTGCGTACTGGATGCTGCGGTAGCGGGCATGCTCGGCGGTCAGTACCGCCTCTCCCCACATGCCGCGGCGAACCAAGCTGTCCATCTTGGCGTCAACCGCCTCAGCGGCCGATTCGATGTCGGTGTCCAGAGCCCCGATGAGCACATTGATCGCCTGGTCGCTGGCTCGCAGGTAGATCTCACCGTCCATCCCGGCGTGCTCGGTCAGGAGCTGGACGTGAAATCCCCGGGCCTCGTAGCTGCCCCCATCGTCCCATTTGCCGTAGGCGGCGTGGAACGGTTCATCGCCGCCCCGGCCCGAGATCAGCCCTTCGACGACCCAGGAGGCCGCAGCGCGGGCTTCGTCGCCGGCGAGGTCCGGTGCCTGGCGAGAGGCTTGTCCGGCGACAAGGTCGACAGTGACGTCGTAGGAGGCGCCGGTGTCGAAGTCCATCGCCACCGCGACCGCGTCGATCGCCACGAACGCCAGCTCCCAGCAGTTCAACTGCGTCCAACGGCCCTCCGCGACCCGCGCCTTGTTGGATTCGAGGGCGTGCAGTGGTGCCGTGCAGGCGAGCGCTTTGACCCGCCGCGAAAGACTGTCCGCGGCCACCGAGCCGGTGAAGGCGCTCAGATTCAGACTCAACGTCGGTCGGTGCTCGTCCCCGTCCAAGTCGACGCCGTCATCGCCTCCGAATCGGGGCGACGGCTCGGTGTCGTATGAGGCGGTGTTTGGCGTGGTCATGAAGAATCCCCTGGTCACGGCGCCGAAACCGTCACCACCGCAAAGGATACCGACGGGCTGTGACAGGATCCTCTGGGCGGCGCGTGACGCACCGGAGCGAGGTCTCCTGGGCACGAGCCGGCGGCACCGTACTGGCGGTCTACGACGACCGGGCTCGCTGCGGACGAGCAGGTCGACGAGTCCGTCGAACGGGTCGGGCCGGCAGTGAATTGAGGGCTGCCTGGTCCTGAGATGGGGAAGAAGAGCAGGTCAGAGCCTACGGCAGCGCATTACGCAGGCTCACCTACCACGCCCTTCTCCGGACCAGAGTCCAGGACCGTCAGGGCCTAGCGATGTCACCTCCACCAAATCGCCGTATTCGAACTCGCTCGAAGAGAAGAGCAGGTCGAACAGTGGGTGGTACCCGACGTCGGTGATCTTGCCGTCGCGCACGTCGATGCGGGTGAAGCCGTCGCT
>JAKAQW010000126.1 GCA_021819525.1 Actinomycetes bacterium | reverse complement strand
CGGGGCACACCGACGCGGCGTTCATGGAGCGCGTCTACGGCCATCTGTGGCGCGACGACCACACCGACACGCGGGATGCCATCGCCACCCTGCTCGGTGGTGGCCAGGTGACCAAACTGCTATCCACCCGGCGGGCGGCTGAGCGATAGCTGTTCACGACAAACTGGACCCCCGCATCGGTTCGGCGGCGGCCAGGTCGACCAAGGGGCTCCTGAGCACCCCAACCATGTGCGTCGGCCTCGCAACGCGGCCATGTTCGGTAGCCCTGGGCAGAACGCCGGTTCAGCGTGCGGTGGGGGGCCGCATGGGTGGCCGTGTGGGGCGTCGTTATTTGTGGCTGCCTGCAAGCCTGGTGGAGAGGGTCGGTCAGTTCTTTCGGCACGGCCGAGCTGACGATTCCGGGCGCGCAGCAGTGATCTAGCGGGGCATCCTGGCACCGTCGGTCCACGCTTCCGATGTCTTCGTCACTCCGGGTTTTCGGTTTGGAAGTTCTGTGTATTCGCACGTGCCACACAGACGGCAATCCGAGGTCGGACCTAGATGGCCCCCTGACATCGACCACCGCGATGGATAGGAATCCGCCGGTCAGGGTGTTGTAGGGCTCTTAGGCGTACCTCACCCCTTGGTGCGCTATATTCATCACCGTGACGAATACGTTAAACTGCGAATGGTGCGGAGAAGTGTTCCCTCGGGTGCATGAACACGGGCCGATACCTCGCTTCTGCAGCCGTAGTCACCGGCAACGGGCTTACGAAGCGCGGCTACAGGCCCGGCGGTTGGTTGGGGCGGCAGCCGTGGTTGACGCAGCCAAGCTCAGCAGGTACCTCGGCGGCATCGACGTCGCAACGTACAACAACCTCGCCAAGTCGGCGCTGGCCGCGGTTGACACCGCCGAAATGACGGCAGCCGTGGTTGACGCAGCCAAGCTCAGCAGGTACCTCGGCGGCATCGACGTCGCAACGTACACGCGCCTGGCCCGAACAGCGCTGGACAGGATTGCTTCCGAGAAGTTCGCCACAAGCCTCGCGGGAGTCGGTGTTATCGAAGAGGTACTTACTGAAGAAATATTTGGCTATCAGTTAGATGTCCTAACCGCGGCTGCGGAGGATCTCGAGTTGACTCCTGAACTTGTAACCGCTGCTTTGGCCGGTGTCGTGCTTCTCGTCGTTGTATGCTTCTTGTTACCGGCAGTGGTTGCGGCAGCGGCAAGCGCTATTGTTTCGACTGCAGAAGCGGCCGTATTCATGATGGAGCTGGTGAGCACGGTCTGCGCACATAATCCGGCTCTCAATGGCGCTCTGATCGTGTTCGGCCTATTGAGCGCTGCTAATCCCAAGAAGGACGAGGAATGATACCCGGTGCGGGCAGGAAGTCAACAACATCGCTGGGTCCTACCGACTTGGTGAATGAGGAATAGTGGAACTCGTGGATTGGCACCCCATCTGGCAGTTCCTGGTGCAGGCTCTTGTTGCTGCGGGAACGCTAGGCCTCGCCGTCGTGACCACGGTCCTGGTTCTGAAGACCAAGGGCATGGTCGAGGTATCCCGACGTGCATTGGAAATAGGGGTCCGGCCCCTGTTAGCTGACCCGAGGCCAGCGGGACCGGAGGCCCCTGAAGAGACACTGCTGTTCGGGGCACCCGGACGGATTTCGCCATCCGTGCGTCAGGGATCAATATTCTGGAACTCGACAAAGGATGGTGGCGTCTCCCATTTCTCGGTCGCCTTCGAGAACGTCGGCGAAGGCGTCGCAGCGATCGCCGCTTGGCGCACTGAGCCGGAGCTTCCAGGTGATGTCTATGCATCCCGAAAATTCGTACCCGTCGGGTCGCTACTGCGAATAAACGTGTCGGTTCTCAGGGGGCTCCCCGGGGCTGAACCCTTCGCCGACCAGTGGTGGGCCATGGGAGGTATCGATGTTGTGGTCGACTACTCCGATACGTGTGGTGGTGAGTTGCTGACGAGCATCGCCGCTATTCGGCAATACGCAACGCAGGGTCCATTTGTGCAGGAAATCACCGTCCGGCGGAAGTCTGACGGGCAGTTGCTCGCCGCGGGGCGTTCCTCCTACTAGTCAGCTGCTCGGGCACATCAGGCGCTGACGATATGGTCATCGAAAACCGCCGCAGCGGCAGGTGACCGTACTTGTTTAGCGGGGTCCACCAGGGCGCGACGGGGTGGCTGCGAAGGACGGCTCGATTACGGTGGCGGGTGTGCGTGTTGAGCGCTATTGCGTGTTGTAGAAGAGCCAGACCGGCTCGCCGGCCGGTGCTCTCGCCACCTTGACGAGGTACTCGATGGGGTCCAGACCCCTCTGGAGGGCAGTGCGCATGACGCTCATGATCCGGCTCTGGGTTCGAGCGCCGTCCCACGTCCGGTTGCCGCCCCACACCTTTCGGTTCACGACCGCCGGGCGGATCGCCTGTTCGGCCCGCCAGTTCGTCGCCTCGACGCCGGGGTTGGTGAGGAACGTGAACAGAGCGTCCTTCTCGACCATGAGGTGGTTCACGAGCCGGCGGTTCGCGTCGTAGGGCTGCTCGGTGCCAGCCAGGATCTCGACACGTTCGGTCAGCTCCTTGGCCACCTTGCGACGCGTGCGCTCGGAGTACCCACGGGCGCCGAGGCCAGTTTTCAAGATGTCGGTCACCTCTTGTGGCGTGGCCCGGGCCCAGGGGGGATTGTCCTCGGCGAGGCCGTGGGCTCGCCTGAGCAGATGGGCGTTGCAGCTTTGGTGGGTGGCCTGCTCGAAGAGGCGGTAGACGCCGTAGCCGTCACGCACGAGTATGCCCGAGAAGTCCTCGTTCAGGATCTCGAGAGCATGTTCGTAGCTGCACCCCACAGCGACGTTGTAGGCCGTGGCCTCAGCGCTCGCCGCTGTCCACAGCTGCGTCCTTCGACCTCCCACCCGCGAGGCAGTCTCGTCCGCGGTCACCACCTCGGCGTCGTTCACCCTGGCGATGATCTCTTGGTGCACGGGCTCGAGGGCCGTCCCCGTCGATTTGGCCCCCGAGGCGAGCGCACCGGCGGTGACCGCCACACCGAAATGCGAGAGCACGCCAGCGGTCTTTTCGAAGCTCAATCCCATGACGTAGTGCAACCACGTGGCCAAGGACTTCGCGTTCGGACCCAGCTGGCTTGCTGCAGCCCCGAGCGCGTCCGAGGTCTGCTCGAGGTGTCGTCCCTGGAACCTGCGCTTACAGCGTGTGCAATGTCCGACGCCGACCCGAAATCGCGTCACAGTGGCCGTGCGCTCGGGCAGGTCGGTCTGGAACTGCTCGTCGTCGCGCTCGTGGACGACCTCACCGCCACAGTACGGGCAGCACCCCGGAAGCGGGGCATCGAGGTCATGGTCTGGGGGACCGACCGGCGCCATGCGGTGGCCGGAATCGTCACGTGGGCCTCTCCCGAACGACGACCAGGCCTCTTCGGCTCTGGTGTGGGGTCGCCCTTGGAGAACGGGGCTGCCTGGCGCTTGCCCGCACGGTGCGAATCCTCGAGCAGCTTCTCCAGCTCGGCGATGCGGACGTCACGCTCGAGGATCTTCGCCTCGAGTTCTGCGATCTTCGCCACCAGCTCCCCGATGGAGGGCGATGGGACGTTCTGTGGTTGAGGGTTCGCGCGAATTCCCCACGTTACGCGCCAGCGTCCGTCAGGTGGTGGACACCGCTAAACAAGTACTTCTGAATCACTACAGCTTGAGTTCGCTCAAGGTGACAGTTCGGATGGATGATCACGAGTTCACGGCGACCATTCTCGAAATCCTCGATAGTGAATTCGGGATTGGTGCTGGCCGTATCCTCATGGATGCAAGCCCACTTCTCCAGTACATCAACATCAAGACACGCTCAGCGAACAGAGGCTCAAAGGCACGAGGCTCTTTTGCAAATCTCTACGCCATATATGTTCTGGTGGAGGATTACATCCACCAGGACTTCCACGAATCGGGGTCGTATGGCAAATATGGAGGAGCGCAGTTCTCTGCGCTCTTCACTCGACAGCGTGAACTGCCTTTCGGCAATAAACTGCAGAATCATGCACTCAATAGCCGGCTCAACGAAGAGTATAAAAAGTTTTTCGTCACGACAGAGTTCCTTCCGATCCTGAGAGACCTTTCCACCTCCCGGTACTGGTTCAACGAAGCACTTCTTCGCTGCAAGATGTCACCGACTCAAGAAGTGAACATTGCTCCCTCGATTATTCGGATCATCGATGCGTATGTACAAGCGAAGCGGGATGCCTTCGAGTTGTTCATGGCAGCGTGCCAACGCCTAGCTACAATTGGCGAAAACAATGCCGAAGAAGGTGTCGCTTTCGTTACTTCTCTCCTTGCTCCCACTGCTGATGCACGGATCTTTGAGATAGTGAGTTTCGCCATTCTCAAGGCCCATTATGGGGCCATCACGGTGTGGCTCGGATGGGAGAAGAACTCTGTCGAAGAGCAGCCTCTAGTTCTTTTCAAAACTGGCAGAACGAATGCAAATGACAGCGGCATTGACTTTGTCATGCGTCCCTTGGGTCGGTTCTATCAAGTCACAGAGACACTTGACCTCCGTAAGTATTTCCTCGATATTGATAAAATTCAACGCTTCCCGATCACCTTTTTGTCATTAAGACGGAACTGAGAATGACGAGATTCTTGCCAGGATCAGGGACCATGCAACGAGGGCATTTACGGCGCAGGTCATTGTCAACACATATATGGCACCGGTTGAGGAGGTAATCACGCTGGCCCAACTCCGAGGGTTCTTGTCTGACTTGTGGAAGGCGGACCGTTTTCCGGAAGTGCTGTCGGAGATGGTGATTCAGGCAAGAGTGGAATTGTAATTATTCGGTGAAGCCGTGCCCGCCGCAGGCGTTCTCGGCGGGCTTCCGGCAACGGTGACGGCGACGGTACTGGACACAGGCGCCGCCGTCTGGTGTGCTGGTGAGCGTGGGGGCCACCGGACATGCCGAGCATTGTTGCGGGTCAGCCGCGACAGCTGAGCGGCTCGCGGCTGAGAACAAGGATCTGCGAGCGACAGCGAAGCGTCTGGTTGCCGAGAAGGACGGGCTGGCGGCGAGGCTCGCGGAGGTCGAGGGTCAGCTCGCTGCGCTGAGCAAGAAGGTGGCGACCTACGCCAAGATGCTGTTCGGCCGCTCTTCGGAGAAGAAGGCGAAGAAGGAGGATGAGCCACCTACGGATCCGAGCTCGCCTTCGCCATCTGACCCTGATGGACCCACACAGAGGCCCAAGCGTCGCCGTGGCCAGCAGCCCGGTGCTGCCGGGCACGGGCGGCGCGACTATTCGGGGCTGCCGACCGAAGAGGAGGTGCGCGACGTCGCCGCCGCAGATCGCTGCTGTCCGACGTGCACGGCCCCCTACGAACCGTTCGGCGAGGAGACCTCTTCCCAGGTCGACTGGCAGGTGCGCCTGGTGCGTATCGTGCACCGCCGCCTGCGTTACCGCCGGACGTGTCGCTGCGCCCCTCGGGGTGTGGTCGTCGCCTCTCGGGTGCCGAAGCCGGTGGCGAAGGGCCTGTTCACCTCGGGGTTCTTGGCCCGTCTGCTGACAGAGAAGTTTGTTTTCGGCCGTCCGCTGCACCGCATCGCCGCCGCGCTCGCCACCGACGGGCTGTGCGTGTCGGAGGGCACGCTGGCCGGCGTCATGCAGACACTGTCGGGGCATCTGGCACCCCTCGACGCCCAGGTCCGCGCCCGCAACGCTGCGTCGGCCCATCTGCACATCGACGAGACGAGCTGGAAGGTCTTCGAGACGGTCGCCGGCAAGGAGGGCTACAAGTGGTGGCTGTGGGTCTTCTTGGGGGCCGACACCACGGTGTTTCGCCTCGCATCTGACCGTTCGAGCACCGTACTAACCGAGCATCTCGGCATCGACCTCGCATCCGGCGCGCTCGAAGACGGCCGGCGCCTGCTCATAAGCAGCGACTTCTACAGCGTCTACCAGTCGGTCTCCAAGCTCGACGGCGTCGACGGGCTGTGGTGCTGGGCCCACATCAGGCGCTACTTCATCCGGGCCGCCGACTCCCACTCGTCGCTTCGGCGTTGGAGCGACGAGTGGCTCGAGCGTATCGGGGCCCTGTACGTCGCCCATCGGGCCTATCGGGCCAGCGACCCTGGCACCGAGGACGGAGCGCGGGCCAAGACGCAGCTCGACGGTGCGCTCGTCGAGATCGACACGGCTCGCACGAGCGAGGACCGCGACGGGCTGCACTACGCCGCCCGGGAGGTGCTCGCCACCTTGGACCACGAGTGGAAGGGACTGGCCCGGCACCTCGAGTTCCCGGAGCTCGACCTGGATAACAACGCGGCCGAGCGGGCGCTTCGCAACCCCGTCGTCGGCCGGAAGAACTACTACGGGTCGGGGTCGCTGCGCTCCGCCGAGCTGGCCGGCCAGGTCTGGACCGCGACCGCGACCGCCTCGCTGGCCGGGTGCAACCCGCTCGTCTATCTCACCGCGTATCTCGACGCCTGCGCCGAGGCCGGAGGCTCCCCCCCACAGGGTGCGGCGCTGCGGCGGTTCCTGCCGTGGAACGCCACGGCCGCGGATCTGGCTTCCTGGCGGACGCCCGGATCGGGTCCTTCGCCGTGAGCGACCCGGTGCGCTACTGCGGACGGGAGTTCTCCGGCTCCGATCTCGAGGTCGTGCGCGACCTCTGCGCCAGCGCGCCCAGCCGCAAAGCCATCGCCGACGCCTTGTGCGAGGCGCTCGACTGGCGCCGCCCCGATGGCCGCCTGAAAGACATGTCGGCGCGTGTCGCGCTGCTGCGCATGGAACGCGACGGGCTCGTGGTGCTACCAGCTCCGAGGAACGGCAACGGCAACGGCCGCATACCCCGCCACGGCGAGATGGAGCTTCCCCTGGCCGTGCCCACCGTGACCTCGCTCGGCGCCCTCGGTGACATTTCACTGGTCATGGTCGACACCGAGGCGTCGTCTCGTCGCTGGCGGAACCTCATCGCTGCCCACCACTACCTCGGCTACACCCCCTTCGCCGGCGCTCAGCTGCGTTACCTGGTCGAGAGCGCTGCGGGAACTCTGGGTGCGCTCGGTTTCGCGGCCTCGGCGTGGAGCTGTCAGCCGCGTGACGCCCACATCGGCTGGGATGCCGAAGCCAGAAAGGCGGGGCTCCACCTCGTGGTCGGCAACGCCCGGTTCTTGATCCTGCCGCACGTCCGGGTGGCGAACCTGGCCTCGTTCGTGCTCGCCAGGGCAGCCCGGCGTCTCCCGGTCGACTGGCAGGCCGCCTACGGGTACGCCCCAGTGCTCCTCGAGACCTTCGTCGAGACCGGCCGGTTCAGCGGGACGAGCTACAAGGCGGCGAACTGGACCTGTGTCGGCCAGACCAAAGGACGCGGCAAGCTCGACCGCCACAACCTGCACGCCGTCGCGGTGAAAGATGTCTACCTCTACCCCCTGCGTCGCGACTACCGCCGCATCCTGACCCTCGCCACACCGGTTGTGACCGTCACTGCGAAACAGGCCGCCGATCAGACCGAGGACAGCTGACCACCCGGGGCACCTCGAGATGCCAAGATGGGCCCGTGGAGCAGACCACCACGATCGACCAGGTTCTCGAGGCCTTCTTGGAAGACCAGCGCCGCCGTCTCTCGGCCCGCACGATGCGCAGCTACCAAGACGTGGTGGAGCTACTTCGCGACTCGCTCAACGGCTACGCCTACACGTCGCTCGACAAGAAGGACGCCAAACGATTCGAACAGGCGTATCGAGACGGCGACGAGGAGGCGTTCTGTCATCTCTTCGGCCCCGAACACATCCTCGGGCATCTCGGGGAGTTCCTCGGCTACTTCATGGTCCGCAAGGTGATGGGAAGCCAGAATCTGCTGCGCTCCGCGGGCACGGTCACGAAGAAGCTCGCCAGCTGGCTCTACACCCAGGGCTACGTGAGCGACGACGAACGCGAGATCGCTGTCGAGCAAGGCACAGAAGCAGCACGAGACCTTCCCCGAGCCGAGCGTCTGGCCAGCCTGCTCTACGACCAGAGTCGCAGCACACCGCCTTTCGATCCCGACGCGCTCAGCCAGAACGACTACGTCGAGAACTACCTCGTCATCGAGCGCATCGAGCCCGGCGCCCTGCACTTCGGGCGCGGGATCGGCCCGCTACCGGTCACCGAACAAGCCTCCGCCCTGGCCGAGGTCGGCTGGGGAGTCAACATCACGCTCGCCAGGATCAAGGGGTGCTGGCACGCCGTCGAGGTCGGCAACGTCTACCCCATGTAGCCAACAGCGACAATCGCATCTGCACCGAGACCCGCAGACCGCAAGTCCACCTCCCAGCCAGCATCACGAGCCAGAACTGTACTCAACGCCCACTACCCGAAATGCTCAAACCCCGGTCACCGTCACCGGGTTGACCGAATATTTACAGACTTTCGCCAGGCGGACGTACTCGGCCACGCGCGCGTCGTCAGCCCATAGCCCGGCCTCGGTGATCGCGTCTTCGATGCCGCGGAGAAGCTTCGACAAGTCAGGGATGCGATAAGGCACCGTCTCTGGCTTCCTGGCCGAGCTGGGCCGTGGGAGGGTGAAGACAACCCGAGCGGCTAGCGGGCCGTCGAGCGGGCGGGGAACGACCGGAGCGGCTGCTTTCACGGTCTCCCGCCAAGGGCGAACCTTCGACGAAGACTCGATCAGAACGCCGCGGCCGACGTGGCGTTTGGAACCCTGGGGAGCCGGGGCGCCGAGTGCAAATAGGGCGAAGCTCGCTGAGCGGCCGTAGACGGTCACGACGGGCTCCCCGGTACGGGGGGTGTAGCAGTCCGGGAGTTGCGGGGCTCCTAGGCCCGTGTAGGCCGCCTGATCCTATCGGTACGACCTCGGAGGGAGCGAACCATGTTGCGGTTGCATGGGCCCGCGTAAACCGAACGCCGATCTCGCGGTCCGTTGCGTTGATCGCGACGACGACGCCGACTCGGCCCGCGTAGCGGCTCCAAGTCCCTTGCGCTGGGGCGTCGCGCTGGCATCGGACGCGGGTGCCGATAGGCGGGAGGGCTCCCCTCGCGGGCGGTGAAAAGTCGTCGCGATCTGGCGGGGTAAGCAACGTCTTGGCCAATCGAAAAAGGGGGAATTCTGAGCGCACCGTAGTTGGGCTGTCAGACACTGTCGTCCTCCTGTTCAAGGGCGGTCGCGAGCCGGGCTTCGGCGCGTTCACGCAACTGGCGACCTTCGGCGCTCAGCTCCGCGAGCGTGCGCACGGACAGCTCCGCGGTGCTTGCAACGGCCTTGAGCCGGGCGTGCCCGATCGGATCGAGCCCCAAGTCACTTCCTAGGCGGGCGGCCAACCTGGCAGCCGCGGTGACCTGTTCCCACTGGCGACTTGGAACAGCGCCCGCGCCTTTCTCCTCGGCAACCTGGCGAATGTGCTGGTCGAGGAGCGCTTCACGGGCTGCGGCTGCGAGGTACCGTGCCACGGCCGGCGCGAAGTGCGCTTCACTGAGCCACGGCGCCACCTCGAGGATTTCTGCATGGACACGCTTGGCGCGCTCGGCGACGACTCGTTCGCTGCCTGCGCCGTGGGTGACCGAGACCAGGTTGCCCTCCTCGAATGGCGGCCACGAGTAGCCCCTGGCTGGGCGCGTGCCGCGATCGCCAACAGGGACGATCTCGCGATGACCACCGGGGCGGTGCTTCCCTTCGGTCGTGCTCATAGTGCTACCTCTTGACACTGGATCAAGTGCAGGGTGGTCCGACCCTCGTCAGGGGCTCGTGTAAACCGGCTGTCAACGGGCTGGAGATCGG
>JAKAQW010000125.1:3759-9771 GCA_021819525.1 Actinomycetes bacterium | reverse complement strand
AAGGAGTGTGGTCGGGCCAAGGCGACGAGCCGGGCCAGGACGACGGGCTGCTCCCGGACGACGAGCTGCTCCAAGGTGGCGGTCTGCTCCAGGGTGAGGAATCGCTCCAGGGTGACGGGCTCGTCTGGGACGACGGGCCGGGGCGCGATTCCGCGGAAGCATCGCCACAGGCGGCGACGAGCGCTGGCTTGATTCCGCGGGATCATCGCCAGGCTGCCGCCCCGATCTCGGCTTGATTCCGCGGGATCATCGCCAGGCGACTGCGAGGAATGCGACGCCCCGGCGGCACAGCTCCCGCCGTGACTCCGATCCCTGCCACGGCGACTGTGACGACTGCGACCGCTAGGCCCTCCCCTCGACCCGTAACGGCCGTGGGTTCTGGCGCGTGCGCCAGGCGCTGGGCTCGACTCGGTTCGGCTCGCAGCAGCTGAGTGTGCATTCCGGCTTGCGCGCCGGCACAACCAGCTCGTGTGGGTACCTCGGGACGTGCGCCAGGCTCGCGTCGACACGTCGGCCGGACGGGACTCTGCCTCGGCGCAACTCGTACCGCAGGGGAGCTTCACGCTGCTCCCGCAGCGTCGGGTGCTTCGCTGCGAGCGGCAATCTCTTCGGCCATGGCTCGGATCCCCGAGGTCAAGGGCACCTCTACTTCCGGCCGCTGTACGTGAAGGCGTCACGTTCGCCCGTGGCTCGGATCCCCGGTGCGGATGCCACTGCTCGAGGCATGCCGCTGGTGGCGCTCGAACGACCGGCTCCAAAAGGGGAGGTCGGAGATCTTCGTGATCGAGCCTGGGCAGAGATCCGTGATCGGCACCAAGGCCGCCAGCCGGTGCTCAGCTCAGGGGCTGCTCGTCCTCGCCGCCTCGAGCAAGCGGGCGCCGTCACTGAACGGCCAGGCGGAGCGCGTCATGCGCCACTGCAGCTCGGCGCCTACCTCTGCGGGGGCCCCTGGTGCGTCGTCGACCGTGGCCACCAACTCGTAGCCGAGCCGGGCGGGGACGGCGCGGCTCGCTCGGTTGGCCTCGTCGTGATGGATCTCGACTGCCCGCACCCCCGAGATGCTGAAGGCGAGCTCGGTGAGCGCGGCAGCAGCCAGGGTGGCCACGCCTCGCCCGGTGCGTCGTACGTCTACCCAGTAGCCGATCTCGAGTGCCCCTGGACCGATCCTGGCGTGCAGCCCGCAGACCCCGAGGAGGTGGTCATCACGGTCCCATACCAGGTAGGACACCTCGGCTACGGGCGGGTCTCCTGGCTTGGCGGCGTTGCGGTCCACGAACGCCTCCGCCATCTGAGGCGTGTAGCCCTCCGCCCAGGACATCCATGGCCGGAGGTGGTCCACCGACGCAACGACGGCGTCGTAGAGCGCGCTGCTGTCACCTGGCTCGGGACGGCGAAGGAGGAGCCATCCAGCCGCTGTCCTCGGCGGCGGGACGAGCCACTCTCCGGCGGTCGGTTCGTCGGTCATAGCTCCAAGGATCCCGGATCACCCGGCGCTCCGGCGCAATTCCTCCAGATCGCGCTCTAGGGCTGCGACGCTCTGGGAGAGCCTACCCCGATCGATCGGCGGCTCCTCGGCCTCCAGGGCGCAGCGGCGGATGTGGGCGGTGGGCTCGAGCCCCGCGGCCTCGGCCCGAGCTCTGACCGCAGCGACCTCGTTGCGCGTGAAGCGCACGGAGATGGTCACCTCCAGCCGGTCGGGCCTTTGCACCGCCTCGGGTTCGTCCCACTGATGGCCCTCTCGGTGCTGCTCGTAGTATTCAGCGAGCTCGCTGTCCCTGGCGTCAAGCTCTGGCCCGGTCACGTTCCCTGCCATGTGGTGATCGGCCGAACGAGGTGGTGATCGGCCGAACGAGGTGGGGATCGCCACGTCCAGCTCGCTCCCAGACGCGAGCGCGGTGCCCGAGTTGGCGTACTGAGCGGTCGCGCCACTGGTCAGGTCGCTGCCGCCGGCGGCGCTCGTGCTGCGGGTGTCACTGACCCGTACCGGGGTGATGGGGGTGTAGCCGAGGCCGCTGACGTTGCTCGGCGCGCTGGCCGCGAAGGCGGTCGCCGGCGCGAACGCCAAGAAGCCGAGCGCCGAAGCACCCGGAGTCGCCACGCTCGCCAGCAGGGTCGTCCCCGAACGGAGGCGCCGCCTCCCGGGTGCGTGCCGAGGTAACCCCAACGCCCTGCACGGACCTGGCGCGCCGAGAGCCCCGCGAAGAAGAGAAGCGATACGCTGGCTCTATGAGCGATACACGAGGTCGCCAGCGCCAGTGTGGTGCAGAACCAGTTCTCACCTTCGAAGAGTGGGCCGAGGCGATGCGAACAGCGCCGCCCCCCACCGCAGATGATGTGTCGATCACCTGGGACGGTCGTGCGCTCGACACCAGGGAGAAGTGGCTGGCATTCCTGAAGGAGATCGCAGCAGAGCGGGCAGCGGGGATCACATTCGAAGACGTCGAAGCTCGTCGTGGGGATTACTGGCCCCGGATCGACTGGGACTGGGATCCCGTTGCCGATCCCCGAGCCTGACCTGGAACGAGTTGTCGAGACTCTCGACCGCCACGGTGTCGAGTACCTCGTCGTCGGTGGGAGTGCTGCCCGGGTTCACGGTGCGCAGGGGCTGACGGGCGCCAGCGACTGCCTTGTACGCCAGGAGAAAGAGAACCTGGGTCGACTGGCACTGGCCATGCGGGGAGTTGAACGCACGGCTGCGCGTCGGAGGCATGACGGACGAAGAAGCCGCCGAGCTCCCATTCCAACTAGACGCCATCGCATTCGAACGCATGGGGATCACCAACTGGCGTACAGACGCGGGTGACCTGGATGTGATGGTCGACATGCCCAACCGAGAAGGCCGTCGCTTGCGCTACGACGACCTCCTCGCCAACGCCAGGTCGATCGACCACGCCGGGCTGGTGATCCGGGTGGCTGGCCTGGACGACATCATCGCATCGAAGGAATGGGCCAACCGCCCGAAGGACCACGAGGCGCTACCTGAGCTTTACGAGCTACGCGAACGAGCCGGGACACTGCTTGACGACACGACCGACGCCGACGATCACGACGAGGGAATGAGCCTGGGGCTCTGAGACTCGGTTCGAGGGTTCTCGCCCGAGGTGCCGGCCGGTGCTGCCTCTGGCGTCCAGGTCGAGCCGGTCGCCGACCCGGCAGGCACTCAGCTGCTGGCCAGCCTGGTGCGCCGGCGCGGCCGCAACCCACGGCCACGGCCCATGGACTTGCAGATCGCTGCTACCGCAGCACGTCACGGCCTGGCACTGCTGACCCGCAACGCCAGCGACTTCACCGGCCTGGAGCCCGCGTTGGCCGTGGTCGACCTGTCGGGCCGGCCGTAGGGGACCGGCGGGCACGAGACCCGGAACCGAGCTGCGCGAGAGTGCCCCCGCCTCGCTGACGAGGCCGCCTACGTGGCGTCGCTCCACCAACGCGACCAGGTACGCATCGGGCCAGTCCGTGCTCCGCTGTCCGTAGTGCTCCAAGGTCCGGCGAACACCCACGCGTCCCCACAAGGGGATCGGCTATCGGGATGGACCTTCCCAGGGATTGATCACGCTGACGCCGGTGGCGTCGAAGGCAGCGGTGTTGCGGGTGGCCAGGCTCGCCTCCCGAGAAACACAGATCGCGGCGATCTGCGCGTCGGCTGTAGCGATGGGACGGCCCAGCTCCTCACGGCCGGCGACGATCCCGCCGTACCGCCGGGCAGCACGAGCGTCGAAAGGCACGATCACCTCGTCGAAGTCGGCGAACACCCCCGCCGCTGTTGCCGTCAACTGGTCCCGACGCCGGCCACCGGGCAGCCGAGCTATGCCGTAGCCGACCTCGGCGAGCGCGATCGCGGTCGTGTGCAACCGGCCCGCCGTGGCAGTCCATGCGAGGACCTCCGGGTGGGGTTCGTCACGCATCATCTCCGAGATCACGTTGGTGTCGATGATGATCACGGCAACTCGGGCAGGTCGGCCGCTCGGGGCGTGTCCTGCCGATGTGGGATCTCCGACAGCCCCGGTCAACACTCTGTCGGGCCGGGCTCGGGGGTTCCGGCGAGCATCGAGCGCCCCGTTGATGGCGCCGATGACCGTCGAGCGCTCGGGGTCGGTCAGCGCTCTTCCCTCGTAACGCTCGAACCATCGAGCTCCTTCTGACCAGCGCCAGAGAGCGTTACAGGTGGCGGTGGCCGCCGGCTTCGAGAAGTCGCCTGGGCAGCGGAGCTTCGCCCACCCATGGGCTGACGAGCCCGACGGCACAGCCGTGGAGCCGGTCGTCTCGGCATAGCCCAGCACAGCCTCGACGTCCTTCACCGAGTGGCGCTTGCGGGACACCCAACCGTGCTGGCCGCCAGTGTTACCAGAGGTGAGCAGCCATAGTCTCCAGTAACGAGCCCACCTGGTAGCGGGCTCGTCGTCGATCCCGGCGGGCACGCTGGTCGGCGGTTCGGAGCATCGTCTCAGTACGACCCCTCGCCAGGGCGAGCACGTGCACGTGGGCAGCTGCCACGGGTGTTCGGTGAACCGAACGCGTTGGCGCTGTTCTTGGCGCCGTTAATCTCCGGACCCACAATAACGATTTATCACGTTTGACGCTCTGGAGCTGGGGGTACCAGTAGGCCCAGTGCTCCCGGAGCTGACCTCAGCCGCAAGGTAGGCGCGGATGAAGTGCCGGTAGCGATGGGAGGCGGTACTTCGGTGCCGGTACGACACCGATTGGAGAGCCGGATGACGACCGGGAAAACCGTTCGAGGCACACGGGGTTTCCCCGCTCTCCCACCGTTACCCCCGGCACCACGCGATGGCCTGCCGCGAGCCACGACAACGGCCCACCTACCGGAGCGCCCGATCAGAGGAGTAGCTATGGGATCAACGGACGGGGCACACCGACACGGCTCCCTGCGGTGTCGGGTAGCCCGCGGTCAGGGTTGTGCCTGCCGCTACGGCGAATCTGACGGGTAGAATGCGAGGACGCTCCAGTCGCCTTGGTACCCGGCTCGGAGAGCGAAGGGCGGTTCGCTCGGTTGCTTCCCTCTGGCACCAAGGAGCAGACGGGGAGGTCACCAGCGAGCGCAGGTCTGATCGGCGTGTGCTCGTGCCAATGGCATTGGTGCTCACGATGAGCGCCACACTCGTGGTGGCTGCTTCGGGTTCGCTCCCAGCAGGCGCCTCGTCGAGCTACCTCGCGGGCTCTTCTGCTTCTCCTTCGGCGTCGACCTCCCCCGTCCCGGGAAGCGCGCTCGCACCGATACCGGGAGGGGCTGCGAACCTCGGGCGCGCTCCGGCTGCGATCGGGCTCGAGATCGACATCGCGCTACAGCCCCGGGACCCGCAGGCGTTGGCCAGCTTTGCCTCTGCCGTCTCCACCCCCGGCAGCCCTTCATTCAGGCATTTTCTGCCCCCCGGCCAGCTTGCGTCGGAATTCGGTCCCGCTCCGGCCACGATCTCGGCGGTGGAGTCCGCGCTGAAGCAGGCCGGGTTGACGCCTGGCCCGATCTCGGCAAACGACCTGCTCATACCGGTGAAGGCGACGGTCAGCCAGGCTGAGGCGGCGTTCCACACCCCGATCGATTCCTACCGCTTGGCCTCGGGTCAGTCGGTGGTGGTCAATACACAGGCCCCCCGTGTGCCGACGTCGGTTGCGCCCGATATCCAAGCGGTCATCGGCCTTGACACGGTCCCTCAGCAGCAGCCCGCAGGCCTGGTGCCGACACCGCGCCGGACGTCGCCGCCAGCGACGAGTGGGTCGTCCACCCAGCCAGGCGCCCTCCAGGCGAGCACCGCTGGACCCCAGCCGTGCAGTGCCGCGACGGCCACAGCCACCAAGGACGCTTCGTACACGGCCAACCAGCTGGCGACCGCCTACTCGTTTGGTGGTCTCTACGGTGCTGGTGACTTCGGCCAGGGTGCCACGGTGGCCATCTTCGAGCTCGAGCCGTATCTGGCGTCTGACATCAGCGCTTTCCAGGCCTGCTACCACACCAGTGCCACGGTCACCAATTTCAAGGTCGACGGCTTCTCGGCCACC
>JAKAQW010000125.1:0-3749 GCA_021819525.1 Actinomycetes bacterium | reverse complement strand
TTCCGATCTCGGCCACCGGAGCGGGCTCCGGTGAGGCGGCGCTCGACATCGAGAACGTGATCGAGATGGCCCCGAAGGCCAACATCGACGTCTACGAAGCCCCCGACACTGGCACCGGCATCATCGCCAACTACAACGCGATCCTGACCAACGACACAGCCCAGGTGGTCTCTACCAGTTGGGGGGCGTGCGAGGCCTATACCGGCAGCAGCTTCGCTGGCTCGGAGAACACCATATTCCAGGAGATGGCCGCACAGGGCCAGACCGTGGTCGCGGCCAGCGGTGACACCGGATCCGAAGGGTGCCTACCCAATGGCGGCAACCACTATGCCGTAAGCGATGCCGCCGATCCGGCTGCTGTTGCGGTCGACTCCGCCTCTGGCACGGTCTATGTGGCCAACCAGAGCTCTGGAGGCGCGGGGACGGTCTCGGTTCTCTCCGAATCCACCCTCGCAACGGTGGCCACCGTCGATGTCGGAACCAACCCTGACGGCATCGCGTTCGACTCGGCTGACAACGAGGTCTACGTCACCAACGCCACCAGCCCAGGCTCCGTGTCGGTCATCCCGGAGGTGGCGTGCAACGCCAGCACGCAGAGCGGCTGCACTTCGACCACGATCACCGCCGGACTCGGCGACGGCCCGGCTGGGATCGCGGTGAACCCCACCGGCGACACCATCTACGTCGCCAATAAAGGGTCGGGGACGGTCTCGGTCCTGTCTGGCACCTTGGGCACCGTGGTGGCGACCGTGACGCTCGGAACGGGAACGGATCCCGTTGGGGTATCGGTCGACTCCGCCACCGGCGACGTCTACGTGACCGACTCCGGCACCGCAGCCGTATCGGTCATTGCTGGAAGCACATGCAATGCAACCACGCAGAGCGGGTGCACGACCATACCCCCGACCATCGCCGTGGGCAGCGGTCCTGAGGGTGTCGTCGTCAACCCGACGACCGACACGATCTACGTCGCCAACAATGCGAGCAACAGCCTGTCGGTCATCGACGGTTCGAACGAGACGGTGTCGACCACGGTAACTACGAACATGGAGGTCGCGCCGATCGGGGTGGCGCTGTCGCCCAGTGGTGGCCAGATCCTGGTGACCGGCACCGACCCCAATGTGTTTCTCAGTAATCATGCTTCCGGAGATCCGACGGTCGCGGTGGTGTCGGCGAGCACCGACAAGGTCACGACGTTTCTCGCCACCGGCCAAGGCCCCGAAGGCATCGCTGTGGATCCGAGCTCGCAGTATGCCTTCATCGCGGACAGCACCGGCAGCAACGGCACTGGGAACACTGGGAACATCGGGATCATCCCCCTGTTCCTCAACGTCGGAGACCCTGCCAGCCAGCCGTACGTGACCGGTGTCGGGGGAACCGACCTGACAGCGCCCACCTCACCGCCGACCGAGACCGCCTGGGGAGACCCCCTGAACCCCACCAGCCCCTCCGGAACACCGTATGGGGCGAGCACCGGCGGCATCTCGACCCTGTGGCCGATGCCGGCCTACCAGGACGGGGTCGCGGGCTCGCAAAGCAGCGGCACGCCGTGTGGCGCATCCTCCGGTGACTGTCGGGAGGTGCCCGACGTGTCGGCTTCGGGTGCCCCCTCGAATGGGTACGTGGTCTATTACAACGGCGCTTGGACCGCTGCCGGGGGAACGAGCGGCGCTGCCCCGCTCTGGGCTGCGCTCATCGCCCTCACCGACGCCGGGAACACCGGCACCCTGACGACGCTGGGGAGTGTGAACGCCGATCTTTACCGGCACACCGGGGACTTCTACCCTGTTACCAGCGGCAACAATGACTACACGACCACCAATGGCGGGAAGTACGCGGCCTCCAGCGGCTACAACATGGTCACCGGCCTGGGCACCCCCAAGGGATCTGCATTGGCTGCTGCGCTCAATCCGTCCATCGAGTTTGCGACCCAGCTGGCGGTGACCACCCAGCCGCCGTCGAGCTCGACAGCCGGCACCGACTTCACGGTCAAGGTGTCGGTGGAGGACGCCTCGGGTGCGGTGGTGAGCTCGTCGGGCGCGCCGGTGAGCTTGGCGATCACCTCGGGGACCGGAACCTCTGGGGCAGCACTTGCCTGCACCACGAACCCCGTGGATGCCTCTTCGGGGGTGGCGAGCTTCAGCTGCTCGGTCAACGACGTCGGCTCGGGCTACACCTTGACCGCCACGAGCAGCGGGCTGACCTCGGCTGTGAGCAGCTCCTTTGCCATCACCTCCCCGACTACGACTACGACTACGACTACGACTACGACTACGACGCCGGCACCGGCACCGACGTCCCCGACCCCACCTCCTGCACCGTCTGGGTCAATCAGCTCGGCCAGCGGGACGTCGTCGAGCTCCACCGGCACCGCTACCGCCACCAACGATGGCACGACGGCGTCGGCAAGCGGTGTGGGTGCGCTCACCGTCGCGCAGTACGCCTCGGACCCGGTCGGCTCGCCGAGCTTCTCCTCGTCCGGTGAGTACTTCGACGTCGCGCTCTCCTCGGGCAACGCCTTCACGGGCCTCACCGTGAAGAACTGCAACCTGAACGGAGGTAATTCCCTGCAGTGGTGGAACCCTTCCGCCTCCGGCGGCAGCGGTGCCTGGGAGCCGGTCACACCGACGCCGACCTACTCTGCTGGTCCCCCGGCGTGCGTGTCGGCTGTGCTCACCTCCTCGTCGAGCCCGAGCCTCGCCCAGATGACCGGCACGGTGCTTGCCGTGTCCTCTTCGCCTCCTCCCTCCGCGCTCCCGCCGAGCGTGACGACTGGCTCAGCGACTTCGCTCACCACGACTAGCGCCACGCTCAACGGAACGCTGAACCCGAACGGCGCCGCGACCAGCTACGACTTCGAGTACGGCACGACGACCGCCTATGGCTCGAAGTCACCCACCGAAGCTGGCGGGTCGGGCACGAGCACCACCTCGGTGGCGGCGAACCTCACCGGGCTCAGCCCAGCCACGACCTATGACTTCCGGCTCGTCGCCACGAACGCCAACGGCACCACCGACGGGGCCAACGCCAGCTTTACGACCCCGTCGGTCACGCCGGTCACGCCGGCAACCCAGGGCTACTGGGAGACGACCTCAGGTGGCGACATCTACAGCTTCGGCAACGCCAAGTTCTACGGCTCGACCGGGAACATCCACCTGAACCAGCCCATCGTCGCCATGGCCTCGAACCCGGTCGGTGGCGGCTACTGGCTGGTGGCCCGAGACGGTGGGGTGTTCTCCTTCGGGACCAGCCGCTTCTACGGGTCACTGCCCGGCCTGCCTGCTTCCGAGCAGTCTGGCCTGCCGGTGGTAGCCATGGCCGCCACCGCCAACGGCGGCGGCTACTGGGAGGTCACCTCCGGCGGCGATGTGTACAGCTTCGGTGACGCCAAGTTCTACGGCTCGACCGGGAAGATCCACCTGAACCAGCCGATCGTCGCCATGGCGGCGATGCCCGGCGGTGGCGGCTACTGGCTGGTGGCCCGAGACGGTGGCATCTTCGCCTTCGGCAAGGCCGGCTTCGACGGCTCGCTGCCGGGGCTGCCTGCCTCCGAGCAGCCCGGCCTGCCGGTAGTGGCCATGGCATCCACCCCCTTCGGACACGGCTACTACGAAGTCACCACCGGTGGCGACATCTACAGCTTCGGTGACGCCCACTTCTACGGCTCGACGGGGAACCTGGTGTTGAACCAGCCCATCGTCGGCATGGCGGCGGTGCCCGGCGGTGGCGGCTACCGGCTCGTGGCCCGA
>JAKAQW010000124.1 GCA_021819525.1 Actinomycetes bacterium | reverse complement strand
GGGGCTGTGCGCTGGGGCTGGGGCTGGGGTGCGGGGCGAAGCGTGTGCGCCTCGCCCGCCGACCCGCGTGCCGAGGACGATCATGAGGACGATGCCGCCTCCGGTCAAAAGGACGCCCAAGGCGCCTGGGGATCCGGCCACGGCCATCACCACCAGCCCCGCTATCACCATCAGCCCGAAGAGCACAGCCAGCGTTCGCACCCCGTCAGCCTCGCACGCCACCGTACCGGCGTTCACGTCGCTGGTACTCAGCTACGGCGTCGAACAGGTCCCGGCGCCGGAAGTCCGGCCACAGCACCTCGGTGAACACCAGCTCCGAGTAGGCCAGCTCCCACAGCAAGAAGTTCGAGATTCGGAACTCTCCCGAGGTGCGGACCACCAGATCCGGGTCCGGCATGTCCGTGTGGTACAGCCGTGCCGCCAGGGCACGCTCGTCGACGCGCTCAGCGGGAACCCCGTCGCGCACCAGGCGCCGGACAGCGTCGACGATCTCGGCGCGACCGCCGTAGTTGAACGCCATGGTGAGCGTCATCCGCCGGTTGCGCGCCGTCAGCTCGGCGGACTCGTCCATCCGCCGCAGTACCCGCTTGGGCACCCGCCAGTCGCGGCGCCCGGCGAAGCGGATGCGCACCCCCTTCTCGTGCAGCTCGTCGCGGCGGCGAACGAGGAGCGACTCGTTGAACCCCATGAGATAACGGACCTCGTCGGCCGGTCGACGCCAATTCTCGGTGGAGAACGCGAACATGGTGAGCCAGCGCACACCGATGTCGAGGGCACCGTTGACCGTGTCGAGCAACGCGACCTCGCCGGCAGCGTGGCCCTCGGTGCGCGGCAGGTTCCGCTGACTGGCCCAACGGCCATTTCCATCCATGACGCACGCCACGTGACGTGGCACACGCTGCAGGTCGATGTCCGCTGGGATCTGGGGCGGCTCCGGCACGGACCCGAAGCTACCTGGTCACCGGGGGCGACCCGGCGGCACTTCCTGAGCCGGCCGCGACAGGTCGCCCGGCACCGGGCGCGGGCGACCTGTTCGTTCGACCTTCTTCGGGCATGGCACCGAGGACCCCCCAGCGGCGCTGCGGGTCGGCACCGCTATAGGCCGACCGCCCGGGCTCTCGCCCGGGCGGCGGATCACAGCGCGCGTACCTTGGTGGCCTGGGGGCCCTTCTGACCAGCGGACGACTCGAACTCGACCCTCTGCCCCTCGAACAGCTCCCGGTAGCCCGAACCCTCGATTGCCGAGAAGTGGACGAACACGTCGGAGCTGCCGTCGTCAGGGGTGAGGAACCCGTACCCCTTGGTAGCGTTGAACCACTTCACTGTGCCTTCGGCCATGACTGTCCTGCCTTTCCACGCACTGCAGCTTGCGGGTGACACGACGTCAGCCGACAACGACGCTCGGGCTGCGTGCTCCTCCCGGCGCTGGCGATAGCGTAGCGTCCCCGCGCCGACCGTGCATGCGCTGGATCACACCGCCCTGACCAGGGATGATCCCGAACCCGGTAGCGTGAGGGGTCGTGAGCGACGCTGCTGCGCTGGCCGATGTCCTGCGGGCAGTGACCGCGGATCTCCCCGGTGGCGGGGAGGACCGACCACAGCAACTGCTCATGGCCGAGGCCGTCAAGAGCGCCATCGTCGAACGCCGGCATCTGGTGGTGCAAGCTGGCACCGGAACGGGCAAGACCCTGGCCTACCTCCTCCCGGCTATCGAGTGTGGCGCCCGGGTCGTCGTCTCGACCGCCACCCGCGCGCTCCAAGATCAGCTGGCTCTGGCTGACCTGCCGCTCATCAGGCGGGTCCTCGGCCCGGGGGCGGTGCGCTTCGCCGTCCTGAAAGGGCGCAGCAACTACCTCTGCTGCCAGCGTGCCGCCGAGCTGACCGGTCGCTCGCAGTGGGCGCCGGCCTCTTCAGGCACCGTGGCCGGCAGCGCTCCCCCGCCGCGAGGCGGCGACACCGCAGGCCCGGTGACCGACTCGCTCGGCGGCGGCACACCGGCAGACGGCGCCCCCGGCACACCGGCAGACGGCGCCCCCGGCACACCGGCAGACGGCGCCCCCGCAGACGGCGCCCCCGGCACACCGGCGGCTGCCTCCAAGCCCGGTGCCACGGGCACCACCTCCACCGGCGGCAGTGCCACGGGTGCGGCCCCCGCCGTGGCCCCCCTCTTCGAGTGGGAGGCTGCGCCCCCTGGTCGGCTCACCGACGAGCTGAAGCGCATCTTGACGTGGGCGGAAGACACCCACAGCGGCGACCGCGCCGCTTTGAGCTTCGAACCGTCACCAACGGCATGGTCCGCTGTGTCGGTCGGGCCCCGCGAGTGCCCCGGCGCCTTCCGGTGCCCGTCGGGCGACAGCTGCTTTGCGGAGCGGGCCCGGGCGGTCGCTGGCGCCGCCCAGGTCGTGGTGGTGAACGCCGCCCTCTACACTGCCCATCTCGCCGCCGAGACCGCCGTGCTCCCCGAGCACGACGTGGTGGTGTTCGACGAAGCCCACGAGCTTCCCGACGTCGTCGGCCGCGGAATGGGGGTCGAGCTGGCACCGGGCCGCGTGCGCGCCGTGGCCGCCGCCGCCCGAGCAGTGCTCAGCCACCGGCGGAGCGCCGGCGACACGTCCGCCGCCCTGGCGGCCACAGCCGACCAGCTCCAGCAGATGCTCGACGCCGCAGACGGCCGGCGCATCGATCTGAGCACGCCCAGTGCCCTTGCTGACCTGCTGGCATTGATCCGGGGTCGCACCGACGAGCTCACCGCGGCGCTGCGCGGCGCCGGGGCGAAGGGTGCCGATCGCCCCAGCTCGACCGGCACCAGGTCAGACGATGCGGCGTGCATGCGAGCTCTGCTGGGCGCCGAGCATCTCTCCGAGGACACGAGCCGCCTGCTGTCCAGCAATGTCGAGGAGGTGGTGTGGGTGGACAGCGCCGGCGGACGAGCCCCGTGCTTGCGCTGCGCACCCGTGGACGTCGGCCCCATCTTGGCCGAGCGCCTGTGGCCCGAGGTCACCGCGGTGCTCACCTCGGCCACCATGCCCCCGGACATCGTCGATCGTCTGGGGCTGCCCGGGACCACTACCGACCTGCTCGACGTCGGCAGCCCGTTCGCGTACCGAGACCGGGCCATGCTGTACGTGGCCCGTCACCTGCCCGACCGCCGCCAGCCCGGCGCCGATGCCGCTGCCCACGCCGAGCTGGTCGAGCTGATGCTCGCCGCCGGCGGCCGGACACTCGCCCTGTTCACCAGCTGGCGAGCGGTGAGCGCGGCGGCAGAGGCGGTACGACCCCAGGTGCCGTTCCCCGTCCTGTGCCAAGGGGATCTCCCCAAGCCCGAGCTGGTGGAGCAATTCGCCGGGGACGAAGCGACGTGCCTGTTCGCCACGGCGTCGTTCTGGCAAGGCATCGACGTGCCCGGAAGGGCGGCCATCTTGGTAGTCATCGACCGGCTGCCCTTCGCCCGACCCGACGATCCACTCGTCCAAGCCCGCCGGGACCGGGCCGGTGCCCGGGCGTTCACCACCGTGGATCTGCCCAGAGCCGCCACCTGGCTGGCCCAGGGGGCAGGCCGCCTGATCCGGCGAGCAGACGACAGCGGCGTCGTCGCCGTGCTCGACCGGCGCCTGGCCGTCGCCGGCTACCGTCAGGCACTGCTCCGGGCCCTCCCGCCCATGCGCAGGACCGTCGACCAGGGCCAGGTTCTGGGCTTCCTGCGCAGTCTCGCCGACGGCCCGTAGCACCACGGTCTCGGCAGCGACCTCCTGCAAGAGCATCGGCAGCGGTGTGGAGGTGAACGGCCTCGCGCCGGGCAGGAGCACCACGGCACCGGCAGCGGCGCGATGCTCACGAGCACGGCTGTCGATCAGTACCCGAACCCTTCGATGGCGTCGGGGCGCTGCTGCCAGTGCGCGTCGACCACCACATGGAGCTCCACGTAGGCACCGGGGGGCAGCTGGGCCCGGACGGCCGTCCCCACCTTTTTCAACACAGACCCTTCGTGACCGATGACGATGGCTCGTTGCGACGGCCGCTCGACCACGATCTCGATCCGCACCCTCGGCCACTGCTGCTCGACCACACGGCAGGCGATCGCGTGGGGCAACTCATCGTGAGTGGCTCGCAGCAGCTGTTCGCGCACCAGCTCGGCGAGCCAGAACGTCGCGTCGGTGTCGCTGACCATGTCGTTGGGGAAGTAGGCCGGCCCTTCGGGCAGCCGGTCCAGCACGGCACGCGCCAGGGGCTCCACCCCGAGCCCGGTCGCCGCCGACACCGGGAAGAGCTCCACTTCGTGCTCGGCACCCAACACCTGACGCACGACGGCTTCGGCTCCCGACAGCTGGTGGAGGACCTGGGCCGGGGTGGCCGCATCTACCTTGTTGACAGCCACCAGCACCTGGTGGGCCGGGCGACCAGCCACAGCCCGCTGGAGGACCAGCCGGTCACCGGGCCCGATGGCAGCTGTAGCATCGACCACGGCCACCACCACGTCCACGTCGGCGAGGGCGCCGGCCACGTGGTCGTTCAGCCGGCGACCGAGTGCCGTCTTCGGGCGGTGCAAGCCGGGAGTGTCGACGAACACCGCTTGGGCCCCCGGCGCGTGCAGGACACCGCGGGTTGGACGCCGGGTGGTGTTCGGACGCGGTGAGGTGATGGACACCTTCACCCCCACCAACCGGTTGACGAGCGTCGACTTGCCGACGTTGGGCCGGCCGACCACGCTGGCGAACCCCGAACGCCCGAGCTCGTCGCCGGCCTCCCCCGGATCGAAGGCGCCCACCTCCGGCTCACCGACGGCCACCGTGCTCGCGCGGTGAGATAGCGGACCTCGACCCCCACCACCGGCCGCCGCGGCCTCCTCCTCGTGATCGGGCACCTGGCCGCCGTGGGCAGCCACCTGGCCGCCGTGGTCGGGCACCTGGCCGCCGTGGTCGGGCACCTGGCCGCCGTGGGCAGCGAACTGGCCGTCATCCACGGCGAGGTGCCGCCGGGCGCTGGTGGATGGCGCCGGAGCCGCCTGGCTGCGACGGCGTTGGCTTGGGGTCGCCCGAGGGCGCTCCAGAAGGCGCCGGCCCACCGTCTACGACCGGCGACTCGTCCCGGGGACCCGCCGCCTCGACCCGGACGCGCCCCACCCGTGCGCCTTCGACCCGCTCGGCAGTAAGGCGGTACCCCCCCACCTCCACCGTGTCGCTCTGGTTGGGCACCCTGCCGAGCAAGTCGAACAGCAGCCCACCCACGGTGTCCCAGGTGCCGGTAGGCAGCGACGCGCCGATCTGGTCGTTCAGCGCGTCGACGGTCAGGCGGCCTGACACCGACACCACTCCGGGCTCGACCTGGCGCACCGGCGGCTCCTCGACGTCGTACTCGTCGACGATCTCGCCGACCAGCTCTTCGATCAGATCTTCGAGGGTCACCAACCCCGCTGTCCCGCCGTACTCGTCGACCACCACCGCCAGGTGGAAAGTACGGTCCTGCATCTCCCGCATGAGCGCTGCCACCCGCTTGGTCTCCGGCACGAAGTGCGCCGGACGGAGCGCATTGCGGACCGGCTCGTCGCCTCGCCCCGAGCGCTCGGCACGCACCAGGTCTTTCACGTAGGCCACGCCGACGACGTCGTCGATGTTGCGGTCGAAGGCCGGCAGCCGGCTGTAGCCCGCCTCCATGGCCACCCCCAGGGCCTCGCTCACCGGCAACGATGCCTCCACCGCCCGCATGTCCGGGCGGGGGACCATCACCTCACGGACCACGGTGTCGCCGAATTCGAAGATGGAGTGGATGAGGGCTCGTTCCTCGGTCTCGATGACTTGCTCTTCCACCGCCACGTCTGCCATGGCCAGCAGCTCCTGCTCACTCACGGCGACTTGCCGGGCTCGGCGGGGACCGCTCAGCATGGTGCCGAGGGCCACCAGGCCCTGGCTGACCATGCGGATCGGCCACATGGCGACCACCGCGTCGACCAGGGGAGCGACCAGCAGCGCCGAGCGGTCGGGGTTCTGGATGGCCCAGTTCTTCGGCAGCGCCTCGCCGACCACGAACAGGACGATCACCTCGAACACGGTGGACAGCGCCACACCCCAGCCGCCGAACCACCGAAAGGCCAGGATCCCCACCAACGTGGCCACCACCAGCTGGCTGACCAGCACCAGCAGCAGCACTGCGCTCAGGAACCGCTCGGGTCGTTCCACCAGTCGAAGCAGCTGGCGCGCCCCGCGCCGGCCCTCGTCACGCAGAGCCAAGGCCTTGGCTCGACTGGTGCGCACCAAGCTGGTCTCGGCCAGGGCCAGCACGGCGGAGGTCACCACCAACACCACCACCGCCGCCATCATCCCCCAGTCGACCGGGGTGACGGCCACCGTGGCCAACGCCACCGGCACCCTTCGCGCCCCCTCCACGATCACTGCCAGCCCCCCAGACGTCGGAACGTCGCCAGACCGCCGAGCACCGTCGAGCCGAGCGTGGTCGACGCTCCGAGCACGGTCCCGACCGGCGGTGGTGGTCGTGTCATTCGAGCCGTCGGTAGAACCGGTCGAGGAGCTCCTGCTCGCGGCGCTCCATCTGCTCCGCCTCGCCGGCGTCCTCGTGGTCCATGCCCAGGAGGTGCAACAGGCCGTGCACGACCAGCAGGGCCACTTCGTCGTCGAGCCCGACCCCGTGCTCCTCGGCGTGGCGGGAAGCTACCGCCGGGCACAGCACCACGTCACCGAGCAGGAGCGGTACGTCGTCTTCGGCCACCACCCCGCCGGGGCCTGCACCACCTTGGTCGGGGGAGCGCCCGGCGACCGCCGGCTCGTCGTCGATGGGAAAGGCCAGGACGTCGGTCGACCCCGAACGCCCGAGGAACCGGGTGTTGAGCTCGGCGATGGTGTCCTCGTCGACGAACAGCAAGGAGACCTCGGTGTCGATGCGGACACCCTCGGCGTCGAGCACGGCACGGGCCAGCGATGCCCAGCGCTCCACCTCCATGGGGCGGAACACCTGCTCGTCAGCGGCGAAGACGTCGACGGTCACCGGCTCTCCCGCGTCAAGTGACGCCGCCGGCACTGGCGGCGGCTTCGTACGCGGCGACGATGGCAGCCACGATCCGGTGCCGGACGACGTCACGATTGTCGAAGTAGACGAAGGCGATCTCCTCCACTTCGCCGAGCACGTCTTGCAGCCCCGCCAACCCCGAGCGCCCCCCGGCCACGTCCACCTGGGTCACGTCACCGGTGACCACCGCCTTGGAGCCGAAGCCGATCCGGGTCAAGAACATCTTCATCTGCTCGGGCGTGGTGTTCTGCGCCTCGTCGAGGATGATGAAGCTGTGGTTCAAGGTCCGCCCCCGCATGAAGGCCAGGGGAGCCACCTCCACGGTCCCGCGCTCGAGCAGGCGTTGGGCGCCGTCAGGACCGACCAGGTCGTACAGGGCGTCGTACAGCGGTCGCAGGTAGGGGTCGACCTTCGCCATGATGTCGCCGGGGAGGAAGCCGAGGCGCTCGCCGGCTTCCACCGCCGGGCGGGTCAAGATGATCCGCTCCACCTGGTGGGCTTGGAGCGCCTGCACCGCCAGGGCCACCGCCAGGTAGGACTTGCCGGTGCCCGCCGGCCCGATGCCGAAGGTGACCACGTTGGCGGCGATGGCGTCGGTGTAGCGCTTCTGTCCGGCGGTCTTGGGCCGCACCGTGCGGCCCCGCGCCGAACGCAGCAGCTCGGTGGTGAGCACCTCGGCCGGGCTGACATCGTCTTTCACCATGGTGATGGTGCGACCGACGTCGGCGGAGTCGAGCCGCTGTCCTCGACCCACCAAGGTGACCAGCTCGTCGAAGAGCCGCCCGACACGTTCGGCGTCGGCACCGTCCAGGGTGATCTCGTTGCCGCGCACGACGATGCGCACCTCGGGGAACGCCGCCTCCACCAGGCGCAGGAGCTCGTCGTGCTGGCCGAGCAGACCGACCATCAGGTGGTTGCCGGGAACGAGGATCTTGACCTGGGTGGCAGACACGGGCGCTCGGGGGCAGCGTACCAGGTGGACGGCGGGCTCCGAGGCGGCAGCGCCGGCTACGCGCAGCTCGCTCAGCCAGGGGGCCAGCTGAGCCGGCGCCCGCCGAGCACATGGAAGTGGAGGTGGCCGACGCTGTTCAAGGCGTCCTCCCCGACGTTGGCCACCAGCCGGTAGCCGCTGGCCGCCACCCCTTCGGCTTCGGCCACCGTCCTGGCGAGGACGAACAGGTCGGCAAGCACGGCGGCGTCGGCAGCGGTGACCGCCGCGGCATGGTCGATGTGGCGGACCGGCACCACGAGCAGGTGCACCGGAGCCTGGGGGGCGATGTCGCGGAACGCGACCCCGTGCTCGGAGCGACCCACGATCTCCGCCGGTGTCGACCCCTGCACGATCCCGCAGAACAAGCAGCTGCCGCTCGCGCTCACGAGGCGCGCCCAGACTGCGAGATGGCCGTGGATCCGGGCAGCGCCCGAACGACGGACCGGGCCGGTGCCCCGCCCGTCAGCGGGAACGGCGCACAGCTCGTGGTGGGTCGCGATGGTGCAGTGGCTGTGGGCCGGGTCACCGGCTGACCGCCGAGCTGCGAGGCGCGGGGCCCTTGAGATCCGGGTAGAGGTGCTCCAAGCTACCCGGCTCGATCCGGCAGGTCTCGATGAACTGCTCGACATCCTCCTGCTTCAACCGGATGACCCGCCCGAAGCGGTAGGCGGTGAGCGTCCCCTCGTCGATGAACCGGTACAGGCTGCGCAACGTCACCCCGAGGTGCTCCGCCGCCTCTTTCGTGCTCATCCACTGGATGCGTTCGCTCATGATCTCCCTGGGCGCTGTCCGAGGGTACCACCCCGGGCACCGACCACTGCCGGGGGGGCAGGACGTGTCTCGGCGTCCCATGGTAGCGGCGTCGCGAAGGGCACCGTCGGCAGGCACCAGGGCACCCGGGCACCGACCACCTGCCACGGTCAGGCGGGACGGCCCACGGTCACAACGTGACGCGCAGGCCCAGCTCGTCGAGACGCCGGCTCATCGCGTCGGGGGTCACCCCGAACAGGCAGGCAATGGCCCGCAGGTCCTCGGCGCGGATGGTGATCATCCGGCCGTTGAAGTCCTGGCGCTGGACCTGGATCATGCTCAGGAACCGCCGCAGCAGATCGCGCTCTGGGCCACTCACCGAGCCGAGCTTGGCGAGGTCGATGCTCACCTTCTCCTGCCCGTCCCACGGCCGCAGAGCCCGGCGGGCCCGTGCCTGGGCGGCGACGGCACCCCCGGGCTCCGCCTCGCCGGCTCCCCACCGCGTGGTGTCGTCGACCTGGGGCAGGAGCTGGTCCACCGGCACGTCGTAGAGCCGGGCCAGGCGCTGCAGGCGCGGGACGGAGATGGCCCGCTCGCCACGCTCGTAGGCGCCGAGGACCGAGGCTTTGAACTCCTGCTCGGACATGGCTTCCACCGCCTGTAGGGACAGGCGCATCTGCTTGCGCACCGCACGCAGGCGGGATCCGACGGCGCGGGCGTACGCGGCGCTCGCCGACTCTTCTCGGTCGTCGTCTTCAGACAGCACCGGCTGGTTCACCATCACCATGGGTTCCTCGTGTCCTCTCCGACCGCGCGAGCGGGTTCTCGCTGTGGCGTGCGCCCGGGTCGAGTAGGCGACCTTCGTACCGCTTCTCATCGCCTACCGACGCGCACGCTGCTCCTATTGTTGCTCACTCAGCGTGGCCACCGCAAGCAGCTTGCCTGGCGACGGGCGAGAACCGGTTCGCCAACTCGTCTCCACGCACACATTGGCGTACGTGACGGCAAGGGCAGCGCCGCCCACCGCAGCGTGCGCGGAGCCCACCGCAGCGTGCGCGGAGCTCACCGCAGCGTGCGCACGAGCTCACCGCAGCGTGCGCGGAGCTCACCGCAGCGTGCGCAGGAGCCCACCGACGCGTGCGCACGAGCTCACCGACGCGGT
>JAKAQW010000123.1 GCA_021819525.1 Actinomycetes bacterium | reverse complement strand
ATGGAGGTTCTGGGCGGCCTCGGCGATGCTGGCCAGCTCTTCGCCGAAGGCCCGCCACGGTCCGAGAGGGTCCCCGGGCGGGGCGGGCGGGGTGGCGCTGGCCGCCGCCAGCACCGCCTTCGTCTCGCGCAGGCGTCCCGCGCTCACCAGCTCGTTGATGTCACCGAAGACGAGGGCGCCGGCTTTGCACGCTTCTGCGCAGGCCGGGACATCTCCGCGACGCACCCGCTCGACGCAGCCGTCGCATTTGACGGCTACCTCCACCTCGGGGCCGGGACCGCCGGCCAGCGGGTGGAAGGTGAGCACGTCGAAGGGGCACACCACCGCGCACATGGCGCAGCCGATGCAGCGCTTCGGGTCGATCAAGACGAGGTCGAGGTCGAGGTCGCGGCTGATGGCGCCCGTGGGGCACACCTGTAGGCACGGGGCCGGATCACAGTGCCGGCACTTGTTGGGAAAGGAGGTCGAAAGCGTCGGGCCCGGCTCCACGTGGATCCGCCTTCGTGGAATGGGAGCTTCCAGCAGGGCAAGAGCAGCGTCCTTGGCGGCGGAGTGCTCGACTGCACAGGCGATCTCGCACTGCCGACAGCCGATGCAGCGCTCGGGATTGACGAAGACGGTCCGCATCCGCGACAAGCCTTTCCACGTGGCCCGACCCGACGGCCGGTGCCTGTAAGGACAAGTGTCGTTCTCGGGGCGAAGGGCCAATAGGGCCAAAGGTCACAATTGAGACCGTGCCATCAAGAACGCGTTCACCTGCTTGGCGACCGTGCTGTTGCTGACGGCGACCGCCTGAGCCACCTCGTAGTAGCGGGCGATCTCGTCGATGTGCACCCGCTTCAGCTGCCCGGCTCCTGGGGCTCGCAGGCCCTCGTCGTCGGCTCGGACCTCCTCGTAGGCGCCCGCGGGCCTCCCAGTTGGAGGGCCAGGTAGCCCCACAGGTTGCGAGGGGTCACCCCCACCACAGTCGGGAAGGTCGTGGCGCCTACCCCGGTGCCGACGAACGCGCCCACCTGCTCCACGGGCCCCTCGGGCAGGTTGGCTGGGTCCATGAGCTCCACCACTCTGGACCCGTCGAGTGCCCCCGGGCGGCGTGGTGGAGGGCGATCAGGTGTGGGTCTTTCCCCCGCCGAGGCTCGTCTCCAATCGGATGACGCTTGGGGGCGTCGGGGCGGTGTCTGCTCAGTCGCCCGAGGGCCTCGGTCGAAAAGGTCATGGTCACCAGCGCGCCGGCTCGATGGAACCAGCCACCTCGCCCAAGGTGACCACCGATCCCGCCGGTCCGGGGGCACTCGCCCGGATGACCACCTCGTCGCCATCGTCGAGATAGCTGAGGGCCCGGTTCTCGGCCAGCGCCAGGGGCTGCTCGCCGCCCCAGGTGAGCTCCAGCAGGCAGCCCCGTTCGCCTGGGGTTGGGCCGGAGATGGTTCCTGAGGCGTAGAGATCCCCGGTGCGCAGCGACGCCCCGTTGGCGGTCAGGTGGGCGAGCTGCTGGGCCGCGGTCCAGTACATGCCTGCGAAGCGGGGTCGGGAGATCACCTCGCCGTTCACGACCAGCTCGAGGCGGATGTCGAGAGCGCTCGGCTCGGGCGGGTCCGCGAGATAGTCGAGCAGTGCCACGTCGCGCCTCGGCGGATCGAGCCAGGCCGCCGACAAGGCGTCGAGGGGGGTCACCCAGGCCGAGATCGAGGTGGCGAAGGACTTGCCGAGCATCGGCCCGAGCGGGGCGGACTCCCAGGCCTGGATGTCCCGGGCGGACCAGTCGTTCACGACCACCACGCCGAAGACGTGGTCGCGCCAGGCGCGAGCTGCGACCCGGTCGCCCAGCTGCGAGCCGAGGCCGACCACGAACCCGAGCTCCACCTCCACGTCGAGACGTTCGGTCGGCCCGAAGACCGGCGCTGGCGCTCGAGGGGCTTTCCGCTGCCCGCAGGGGCGCACGATCGGGGTGCCGGAGACGACGACGGTCCCTGCGCGCCCGTGGTAGCAGACCGGGAGATGCTTCCAGTTGGGGAGCAGGGGATCGGCGTTTGGCCGGAAGATCTTCCCGGCGTTCGTGGCATGGTCTTCGGAGGCGTAGAAGTCCACGTAGTCGGCCACGTCCACGGGCAGGAGCATGCGGACTTCGTCTGCGTGGTGGCAGAAGCGGTCGGCTGCCCCCGTGGCGATCGCCGAGGCCACCCAGGCGTCCACGTCCTGCCAGGTGCGGCGACCGGCGGCGAGGAGCCGGTTCAAGCTCGGTGCCGCCAGGATGTCGACCAGGTCTCGGCGGGTGGCCCGGGCAAGGGCGGCGAGGTCGACTACCTGGGAGCCGTGGCGGGCCACGACCCCACAGGCGCCGTCGACGCTGGCGGCTCCGTAGGCCGCACCGCCCGCTACGAGCGCACGGAGATCCCCGCCGGGCCTGGCCCACTCGGCGTGAGGGGCTGTCGCAGCGCCCTCGGTGGCCGTTCCAGGCGCGGCGGAGAGGCTCGTCATGCGTGGTCCCTCGTCCAGCTCCAGGCGTAGCCGGTGTCCTCGATAGCGATGGCCTCGGTGCCGAGCTCGAGGGGGCGGAACGTGTCGACCATGACGGCCCACTCGTCGGTGGCAGGCTGGCCGAGCGACGCCTCGACGGATCCGGGCTGCGGCCCGTGGACGAAGCCGGCTGGATGCAGGCTGATCGAACCGAGACCGATGCCCGAGCCCTTGCGGCTCATGAAGTCGCCACCTACGTAGAACAGCACTTCGTCGGCGTCGGTGTTTGCGTGGTTGTAGGACACCGCGACGGCGCTCGGGTCGAAGTCGAATGGCCGTGGGCAGAACGAGCACACGACGAAGCCAGGCCCCTCGAAGGTCTGGTGCACCGGGGGAGGCGCGTGGAACCGTTTCACGATGGGTTCGAAGTCGTGGATCGACAACGCGTACGGGTACCAGCAGCCGTCCCATCCGACCACGTCGAAGGGATGGTGCGCGTAGGTGTACCGGGTGGTCCCGCCACGGTGGCTGACGGTCACGGCCACCTCCTCCCCCTCGCAGAGAAAGGGGTGCTCTGGTCCACGGAGATCACGTTCGGAGAACGGCGCGTGCTCGAGGAGCTGGCCACGTGGAGAGAAGTAGCGGCCAGGAGGCTGGAGGTGGCCGGCCGCCTCGATCACCAGCGTCCGCACCGTCGAGCCGGCGGCAGGGACCCAGCGATACGTGGTCGCCTTGGGCACGACGACGTAGTCCCCGGCTACGGCGTCGATCACACCGAACACCGACTCGAAGCGGGCGGAGCCTTCTTCTACGAAGACGCACTCGTCGCCGAACGCGTTGCGGTGCAGCTCGCTCGGTTCGCTGGCCGCGGCATAGGAGATGCGCACGTCGTCGTTGCCGAGCAGCAGGTGGCGGCCGGTGACGAGGTCGCCGGCGGGTTCGATGTCGTGCGTCCGCAGGTGCCTAGGGAGCAGCGGCTCGTTGCCCTGCAGGCGCTTTCGACCAGGCGGATCGGGAACCCCCTCGACCTTGACCAGCGCCGTGGGGGCGTGGCGATGGTAGAGCAGGGCCGACTCCGACGAGAAGCCGTCGGAGCCCATGAGCTCCTCGGCATAGAGCCCTCCACCGGTCTGGGGGAACTGCTGGTGGCGCTTACGTGGGATCTCCCCCACCTTGCGGTAGTACGGCACGGCCTCCTCCTCTGCACGCGGTTGGTTCGACGGGCGTCGACGGCTCTCAGGCGCCGGTGCTCGCTGTGTCGGTGCCTGCGCCGGTGCTCGCCGTGGCGGTCCCGGCCTCGTCGTGCTCGAAGGGGAGCCGGCGGACGCCGCATGCCCGCATGATGGCGGCGGCGGTGCCCGCGCCGCCGGCGTCGAGGCAAGCAGCCAGGTGCCCGTCGGGACGCACGACGTAGGTCCGTGGGCCCTCTCGTGTGGTCACGTCCGCCAGGGTGCGCTTTCGCGCTGGGCACGAGATCTCGGTCACGTCGTAGCACTCGACGCCCAGACCCCTGAGCCGCTCGGCGGCCGACGCCACTTCGGCTCGGGCCCGGGCCAGACCGGCGGCATCGGCGGTCAGGACGACGAAACCGCTACCGAACAGGTCGCGCACCCGGCGGACGCTCGGGCGACCGGCGACTGTGCAGGGCGCATCGGGGAACAAGCTGCCAGGTGCCAGACCTACTCGGGGCACGGGGTCTGTGCCATCTCCGGCTCGGGGCACGGGGCTTGCACCCGCGAGCAGCGGGGTGGTGAGTGGCGAGTCGGCGTAGGGGAAGGGTTCTGCGAGCTTTCCGGAGTCGACCATGGCGCTCGCCGAGCGGTCGTGCTCGGCGGCTTCGAGGATCACCTGGCGCCGCCGGCGTCCGGGATCGTCGGCAGGTACCAAGAAATTCATGGTGCTGGTGGTGATGGCGACGTTCTCGACGCCGGCTGCCCGTCGCTCGTCGTCGTAGCTGTCGAGCAGCACCTCGGCATCGGCGCCACGGACGACTCCTCGCTCGACCATTGCCAGCTTCCATGCCAGGTTGTCCGCGTCCTGGATCCCCGAATTGAGGCCTCGTGCGCCGAAGGGGGCGACGAGATGGGCGGCATCGCCGACGAGGAACACCCGCCCGCAGCGGAACCGCTCCGCCAGGCGCTCGTGGAAGCGGTACACGCTCGACCACACGATCTCGTAGGCAGCGTCACCCACCACCCGGCGAACCCGCTCGTCGAGGGCGCCCGACGCTCGCTCTGCCTGCAGGTCGTAGTCGGCAGGGACCTGCCAGTCGATCCGCCACAGCTGGTCCGGGCACTCGTGGATGAGGACCTGGCGTCCAGGGTTCCACGGCGGGTCGAAGTGGAAGTGGCGCTCGTTGGGGAACGGAAGCTGCGCGCGGATGTCGACGATGAGGAACTGGTCCTCGAAGGATCGACCGGGAAAATCGACGTGCAGCAGGCGCCTGAGGGTGCTGTGGCTGCCGTCGGCGGCGATCAGCCATCGGGTCCGAAAGCGTCGCCGGCTGCCCGTCGGGCCCTGCACTTCGGCGGTCACGGCACCGTCGTCCTGCTCGACGTCCACGACCTGGTGGCCGAAGCGGACGTCGATGAGCGAGTGCCGGTCGGCTGCGGCCAAGAGGTAGCGAATGGTCGAAGACTGCGAGATGTTCACCCACGGAGGTGTCGGGCTCTCGCCGGGATCGTCGAATTCGACAGTGAACAGCTCACGGCCCTGGTAGAACGTCCGTGCCCGGGTCCACGTCACTCCTTCGTCCAGCATCTGGCTGGCCACGCCCACCCGGTCCCAGATGTCGAGCACGTCACGCTGCTGGCAGATCGCCTTGGACTCCGCTGCAGGCTCGCCTCTGCGGGGGGCGGCGTCGAGCACGACGCAGGCCACACCGTGGCGTGCCAGGAGGAGCGCTGTGGTGAGGCCCACCGGGCCGGCGCCGACCACGACGACGCCAGGCGCCTCGCCGTCGGCTGCGAACGCCGGTGCTCTCACACCTCGGGCATCGCCCTCGCCGTGGTCCATGGCCCGGTCAGTCCTGCAGGGCGTCCCAGACCTCACGGTCTCGCGCCGCGGTCCAAATTCTCGGACGCTCTATGCCGTCGAGCTCGTCCCAGTACCGCGCCACGTCGAAGGGAAGCGTGTGCTCGAAGATCGGCCACTCGCCGTATGCTGGGTAGAGAGCCTGGTAAGCGGCGTCGAAGGCATCTTTCAATTGGCCGCCCCGGCTGTGCACAGCGGCGACCTCGCCGGTGAGCACCCTGAGGAAGCCGCGGCTCTGCTCGACGGCGTCGCGTACCTCGCTCGACCCACGGGCCACCTCGCCTCGCCCGCCGACGAGGAGACGAGCATCGAGCTCGGCCACCCGGTCCAAGGTGCCCGACTGCCAGTCGTCGAGATAGGCGTCACCGGTGTAGAGCGCCGCCCGGGTCTCCACCAAGTCGCCGGTCAGCACGGTGCGGTGCTGGGGCAGCCACGCGACGGCATCGCCCTCGGTGTGCCCGCGTCCCAAGTGCGCCAGCACCAGCTGGCCACGAGCTGCACCCAAGTCGATGATCATCCGATCGCTGAACGTGATGGTCGGGTGCGTGAGGCCCGGGACTGACTCAGGGTTCTCGAAGAGCCGAGGCATCCGAGCGAGCTCGCTGTCCCAGTCCTCCTTGCCGCGCTCGTCGATGAGCGAGCTGGTGGCTTCGTGGGTGACCACGGCCATGGCGTCGAACGCCTGCGCACCGAGGACCCGCACGGCGTGGTAGTGCGAGAGCACGAGGTAGCGGACCGGCTTGTCGGTGTGGTGGCGCAGCTCTTCGACCCACCGGGCAGCGGCGACGGGTGTGGCGAGTGCCTCGAAGCACACGACGAAGTCGTCGGCCTCGATGGCGGCCACGTTCGGGTCGCCTTCGGCGGTGCGCACCAGCACGCCATCGGCGATCTCTTCCACCACGGTCTGCTTCGGCGCCAGATCCGCCGACGACGCGAACGGCTTGGTAGCCATACCCGAACCTCCTCGTGGTCCTTGGCTCCAGCACTGCGAGATCGAGTGCGGAGCCTGCATGCACCCAGACGAACCGGGATGCTCGTGCCGACGGGCAAGCACCGGCGCACCCTACCGGTGGAGCCCTCGCGCCGACGAGCACAGGCGCGCCGTAGCGGTGGCCCGTGTGCCGACGGCTGGTACTGAGAACCCTGTGCCCTCCCCGCATCACTGGACGTTCGATAATCGAACAGAGTATGCTCTTTTCGATGATCCTATGATCCGTGACCAGGTGCCGTCAAGGGGTTCGGCCCCTTCGCCACGCGTCGAGCCGGCAGGCCAGGTTCGAGGAGCTCCCGAGGTGGGCGCCGCGAGCCGCTTCGTACAAGTGAGCGGTGGGGCGCAGACGCTCGACCGTGGGCTCGCTGTGCTCGACGCGCTCGCCGGCCAAGCAGCATCGATCGCCGAGCTCAGTGCACAGTTGGGCTTGCACCGTTCCATCGTCACGCGTCTGCTCACCACCCTGGAGCGCCGTCACTACGTGGCGCGCGGGGCAGACAACCGTTACCGGTTGGCTGGCGCGGTGCTGAGCCTGGCCCGGGCAGTGGAAGACCCCGTACGCTCGACTTTCCGGCCACTGCTCGGTGAGCTGGCCGACACGGTCGGTGCCACTGCCGCGTTGACCATCATGGAGGGGACCGACGCACTGTGCGTCGAGGCCGTCGAACCGAGCGGCAGTCACCTGCACATCGCGTACAGGCCAGGGCTTCGCCATCCCCTCGACGCGGCGGCGTCGGGGCTGGCCATCTTGTCGGCGTTGGCACCGGCTCCCGGCGAGCGGCCCGACGTGGCCCGGGCGCGGGCGCAGGGCTATGCGGTGAGCACCGGAGAGCTGCAGGCTGGCGCGGTGGGTGTCGCCGCGCCGGTGTCGCTGCCTGGCCGGTCCGATCCGGGCAGCGTGGCCGTGGTCGGTCTCGCCGGCTCGCTCGACGTCGGCGAGGTGGTGCCGGCCTTGCGTGCCACCTTGACCAGAGCCGGAGTGGCGCACCGGCGCCAACCGTCCGTGGTGTGAGCTCACTCCGCGAGCAGGCCCCGCGAGCACCCCAACGACACCGCCGGGCTGGTGCTGCGCGCGGTTCGGGGCGTGGCGGCCAGCTCTGACGGTAGGGTGCCGCCCTGTGCGGGGTACAGGCCGACGTCGAAGCATGGTTCCAGGTGCGCCTCCGACAGGTGCGCCTCCGACGGGCGTGCCTCCGACGGGCGTCCCTCCGACAGGTGCGCCTCCGACGGGCGTGCCTCCGACGGGTGTGCAGTGGTGGGCGGCGGCGGGGACCGGGGTCATCGAGTGCGGGGCGCTCGGGGCGTGCAGCGCTCCCGGGGAGTGTCGGTGAGCACGAGGCGCCGGCCGCCGTGGCGCACCCGCGACGTGTGGGCCATCTCGCTGTCGGCCTTCTTCGCCGATCTTGGCTACAAGGCAGTGCTGGCAGGCTTCCCGCTGTTCCTGGTGCTCACGCTGCACCAGCCGGTGTGGGAGTACGGGCTGGCCAGCGCCGTCAGCTACGGCGGCGGCGCCCTGTTCTCGCAGGCGGGGGGCCGGATCGGTGACCGCGTCGGGCACCGCCGGACGGCGCTGGTCGGCAACGCTGTGATCCCGCTGCTCTCTCTGTGCGCGTTAGTGGCCAACCCGGCTTGGGCCATCGGCCTGCTGACCGGCGGATGGTGGGCTCGAAACCTCCGCTCGCCCTCGCGACGGGTCATGCTCGTGGAGGCGGTGCCCGACGAGGCGCACCGGTCCTCGGCGTTCGGGTTCCTTCACGCGCTCGACGTGGGAGGCGGGGCGTTAGCCGGGGTGTACCTGCTGGTGGCCGTCGCTGCCCATGTGCCGTTCCACTGGATCTTCTTGGCCACGGCCATCCCGATCGCGATCTCCACGCTGTCGCTTCGTCAGGCTCGGGTCGGCGATCGCAGACCTTCTCCTGCGGCGGACCGGCCGCCAGGACCGCGGGCTCAGCCACCAGAGGAACCCGCGCCCGAGCCTCCGACGGAGGATCGGGCTCGGCGCGCCGCGGTGCCCGGTACGGATCCGCCAGGCGGCGCTCGGGGGATCTCCGCAGACGGCGGGTCGGCACAGCCCCCTGGGATCGCCACAGGGGAGCCGTCGGTCCAGGTGGCTCCGCCCGGCGCGAGGGCGTTGCTGGCTGCAGCTGCGCTGTACGGGTTCACGTTCTTCAGTATCGGCTTCCCAGTGCTGACCGTGGCCCAGGAAAGCGGTCGCCTGACTGCCGGCATCGGCGCGTTCCTCGTGCTCGAAGCCGCTTCGGCGCTCACGGGCTACTTCCTCGGGAGCCGGCTCGGATCCGATCTTGTGACCCAGTTCGCCCGTCTCGGAGTCCTCGGCTATCTCGGGGCGGCACTGGGCACCGGGCTGCTGGCGCTCGGCACCGCCGAGCACGCGGGTGTGGGCGCCTTGCTCGGTGCAGTGGCGATCATCGGCTTCGCGCTGGGGATCGTGGAGACGCTCGAACCAACTGCGATGTCGGTGCTGCGTCCCGGAGCGAAGGCCGGACGAGCCATGGGGGCGCTGTCGGCGGCGCGCAGTGCTGGTACGTTCGTCGCGAACCTGGCGATGGGACTGCTCTACAGCGTCAGCGCGTCCCTCGCGTATGACTACGCCGCCGCGCTCGCCGGCATTGCCGCGATCGTGGTGCTTGGGTCGCTTCCCGGGTTGCGAGCCTGGCAGCGGGGTCGAGGTGGCGGCGGGTAGCAGCTGTTCTCGGGTGCCAGCGGCCAGGTGCCCCGAGCACCGGGAGCGTGCTCGAAGCGCTGGCGGAGGATCTGGACCGTCGAGGGCGTTGGGATCAGCTCCAGATCGTCACGTGCACCGGTGGGCGGAACCTCCCTGGCGGCGTCCCGCTGGAGGGGGCGTGCATGGCGTGGGTGGCGGCCGGGGTGGCGAGGAAGTGCCGTAGCGCCGAGGCGGCGGGGCTGCGCCGCTCGGGTCGCAGCATCGTCGCGTACCACAGCAGCTCGACGGGAAAGCCGGTCACCTCGAGCAGGCGCAGCGAGCCGCGGGTCAGCTCCGTGGTGACCAGGTGCAGCGCGGCGAGGGCGACCCCCTGGCCTTCCTCGGCGGCTAACCACGCGGCCGCCTGGCTGGGGAACACGCGGATCCGGGTCTCGGGCACACCGAGGCGCTCGAGGACCTGTCCCGGTGCACAGGTCGGGTCGTTGGCGTCGGGATCCACGAGCCACGTCTCGGAGGCCAGGTCTTTGGGGCCAAGCGAGCTGCGCGCAGCGAGGCGGTGGGTCGGCCCGGCCACCACCGCCAGGCGGTAGCGCAGCAGCGGGATGCTCTCGAGGTCTCCGTCGCCGCTCAGGCGCGGCCCGAGAGCCACGTCGCACAGCCGTTCTGCCAGGAGCGCCGGCATCTCCACTCCCTGGACCACTACCAGCGAGACTTCGATGGCTGCGGCTCGACTGGTGAACGCGTCGAGCAACGCCGGCGCCGAGGAC
>JAKAQW010000122.1 GCA_021819525.1 Actinomycetes bacterium | reverse complement strand
TGGTGCCCTCCTCGTTCGGCGTGCCGACGGGTCCCGGTCAGCGGTGCGTGGTGTGCCGGAGCGATGCTAGCGGGGCGCGACGTTCCAGAGCCATGGACGTTCCAGAGCCATGGACGTTCCAGGCGGTGTGCCCGCAGCGAGCTGCACCACTTCTCCTACCCAGCCGCTGTAGTCGAGCACGTCACCACGGTGGCCACTGCCGACCCCCGGACCGCCGTGCTGACCTGGCAAACGCAGGCCAGCCTGTTGTTCTCAGGCGGGACGGCTATACTGGGCTCCAGGTGCGGTGGCTGCGTGCCGCCCGCCGGGGTCTTCCTCGTCGTTTCTTCGTGTCCTGCCCAACCGGAGCTCGCGGAGCCACTGGAGGTGGGCCCGCCCCGCAGTGTGCACGGGCATGCCGCGGTCCGACATCGAATGAGACGAACGAACGAGGAAGATCATGACTAGTCCCGCTGCTCATGCGGCGGCGCGTCGGCGCGGCGCGCCGACCGACGCTGCTGGCACCGCGAGGTCCGTGGACACGGCCAGGTCCGTGGACACGGCCAGCCGACGAGACCCTGCGGGTCTCCCCGACGTAGGCCGTGGTGTAGGCGATGCTCACCGCGCTGGCACTGGCGCTCGCCGTGCTGCTGCTCGCCGTACTGGCGCTGGCCCTGGCCCTGGTGCTCGCCGCGCTGGCGCCGGTGCTGCCCTGGACGCCGGTGCTGCCCTGGACGCCGGTGCTGCCCTGGACGCCGGTGCTGCTATGGGCTACGAGTCCTCGACCACCTTCGAGGAGCTGGGGGTTTTGGCACCGCTGGTGGCTGTCCTCTCGGACCAGGGCATCGTCCAGCCGTTCGCCGTGCAGGCGCTGACCCTCCCCGATGGGCTGGCCGGGCGCGACGTCTGCGGCAAGGCCAAGACCGGATCGGGCAAGACCCTGGCCTTCGGTCTGCCGCTGCTCATGAGGATCGCTCCAGGGCGACCTGGCCGTCCTCGCGGCCTGGTGCTGGTGCCCACCAGAGAGCTGGCGGTGCAGGTGGCCGAGGTGCTGGCGCCGCTGGCGGAATCGGTCGACCGCCGTGCAGTCGTCATCTACGGCGGTGCCGACATGGACCGGCAGGTCAAGCGGCTGAAGCGGGGCTGCGACGTGGTGATCGCCACCCCGGGCCGGCTGATCGACCTGAGCGAGCGCAAGGAGATCTCCCTGGCGGACGTGGAGGTGGCCGTGCTCGACGAGGCGGACCGCATGGCCGACATGGGGTTCCTGCCCCAGGTGGACTGGCTGTTGCGCCGGATCGAGCACCCGCACCAGACCATGCTCTTCTCTGCCACCTTGGACGGAGACGTCGACCGGTTGGTGCGCCGCCACCTGAAGGATCCGGTACGGCACCACGTCGAGGAGACCGCGCCCACGGTGGAGTCCATGGCGCACCGGTTCCTCCAGGTCCACCAGATGGACAAGGTGCGCACCGTGGCCGCCATCTGCCGTTCCTCGCAGAAGGCGATGGTGTTCGTGCGGACCAAGCGGGGGGCGGACCGCCTGGTGGAGCAGCTCCAGCGGGAGAAGGTCCGCGCCGCGGCCATCCACGGAGATCTCCGCCAGAGCAGCCGCGAGAAAGCCATGGCCGACTTCTCCTCGGGCAGGCTGCCGGTGCTGGTGGCCACTGACGTCGCAGCACGCGGGCTCGACATCGACGACGTCGACGTGGTCGTCCACTACGACCCCCCCGAAGATCACAAGGCTTACCTGCACCGCTCCGGGCGCACGGCCCGCGCCGGGGGCAGCGGGGTCGCCGTCACGTTGGTGCTGTGGGACCAGATGGTCGACGTGGAGCGGATCCAGCGTCGCCTCGGGCTGCAGATGCCCATCGTGGAGATCTTCTCGAACGATCCCCGACTCGCCGACCTGGCCGGCTGGGAGCCAGCCGAGGGCGCGGCGTGACAGTGGCAGGGGACGCCGGCGTCGTGGCCCGCGTGCTGGTGGTGGCTGCTCACCCTGACGACGTCGACTTCGGCATGGCCGGCACCGTGGCCACCTGGACAGCCGCCGGCACCGAGGTGGCCTACCTCATCGTGACCGACGGCGATGCGGGTGGGTTCGACCGCAGCATCTCGCGCCCGGAGATGGCGGCCATGCGCCGCGACGAGCAGCGGGCAGCCGCGAAGACGGTCGGCGTGGACCAGGTGATGTTCTTGGGCTACACCGACGGCCGGCTGGTGCCGAGCATCGAGCTGCGCCGCGACATCAGCCGGGTGGTCCGCCAGTTCCGCCCCGACCGGCTCGTGTGCCAGTCGCCCGAGCGCACCTGGCAGCGGATCGGCGCCAGCCACCCTGACCACCTGGCGGCCGGCGAAGCCGCCGTCTGCGCCGTGTACCCCGACGCTCGGAACCCGTTCGCCCATCCCGAGCTGTTGGCCGCCGGGCTGGAGCCGCACATCGTCCCGGAGCTGTGGCTCATGGCTGGTCGTGAGCCGAACCACTACGTCGACGTCACCGACACCGCAGAGCGCAAGCTGGCGGCGCTCCGCTGCCACGCGAGCCAGCTGCCCGAGGTGGAGGCTGTGGAGACCCGGGTCCGGGGCTGGCTGGCAGCCACCGCTGCCGCCGGCGGGCTGCCCGAGGGTCGGCTGGCCGAAGCGTTCCAGGTGGTGCACACGGCGTAGTGCTCGGGTGATCCCGGATGACCTCGCCGACCGCGTTTGCCAGGTTTGCGTCGCCGCTTTCGAGGGCAAGATCCCTTGCAGCCGGTTGGAGCCGGCACGAACGGGAAGGAGCGCCCGATGGGAGCAGCGCTTGTCGCGGTAGCTGCCGTGGGTTGTGTAGTGGTGGCGGCGCTCGCTTGGCGCTCGGTGGTCGGGCATCGCCTGGAGCACGCCTTTGACGATCTGCGTCCCTTGGGGCCCATGGCGGCGCTCGGAGCGGGGCCGTCGGATGACGATGGAGGACGCCGGTGCCGCGCGTCCCCCGCTCGTAGCCGTGACGACGAGCCCCGAGCCACGTCCTCACCCATGTCGAAGGCTTCGTAGCGACTCGATGCTCGCTGGGAGCAGGCCAGGGCAGGCCAGACCGTTCAGGTGCCGCCAGGTAGTGTCGGCCCATGGAGACTCTGGAGCTGGTCCGGACGGTGAGCCCCGTGGTGAGAAAGCTGGGCGCAGCGTGGTATTTCACCCCAGAGACGATGCAGGTGGGCGCCGAGCTCGGCCTCGACGGGTTCCGGTTCTACTTCCTCGGGCGCGGCGGGGTGCTCGGTGACGTCGAGTGGCCGGTGGTCCACGCCGCGTTCGGCTACTTCGAACCCAGCCTGCTCGAGAAGATGTGGACGTCGGGCAGCGCCAGAGCACGGCCACGAGACGCCGCCCGAGCCCATCTGCGCGCCTGCGCCGAGCACGGCCGCCGGCACCTGGGCGACGTCGACGGGCTTGGCGCCTTCTGCGAGGCGGCCGAGGCCGTCGTGAGAGAGGCGCGGCGCGACCCGGCCGGGCTGTCGCTGTTCGCCGGTGTGGCCTCAGAGCCGTTGCCCGACGATCTTCCCGGGCGGGCCATGGTGGTCACCGCCGTCCTGCGTGAGCTGCGAGGCTCTGCCCACCTGCTTGCGGTGGCCGCCTCGGGCCTGCCGACCCCGGTCGCCCACCGGATCAGCCGACCCGACGACATGGCTCTGTTCGGGTGGGGACCAGGATCGGTCCCCGAGCCGACCGCCGCCGATCGGGCTGCGCATCGCGCCGCGGAGGAGCTCACCGACCAGATGGTCGGCCGCTTCTACGCCGTGGTGGGTGGCGACGCCGGCGCCACCTTGGTCGACGTGTCCGCTCGGATGCTCGCTGCAGCCGGGTCGTAGTCGACCGGCTCGTGCGCAGCGGGCCCCCTGCCTTCTCCGATCAGCTCGCGAGGGCGCGTCGGACCCGCTGCATGAGCACCGGGAGGCTGAACGGCTTCCCGACATGGTCGATCGCCCCTGCCTCGAGGGCTCGCAGGATCTCCGACTCAGAGGATCGGGCGGTCAGCACGATGACCGGTGTCGTCTCGAGAACGCTCTCGCGCCGGAGGTGCTCGAGCACCGTGAAGCCGTCGAGACCGGGGAGGCCGATGTCGAGCAGGATCAACCGTGCCGCTCGCCGCGCCGTGCCGGCGAGGAGCTCCACTGCAGCCTGGCCATCGCGCACGCGCAGGCTCCGATAGCCGCCGCCGGAGAGCGCGTGGGTGAGCAGCTCGGCCACGACATCATCGTCCTCCACGACGACGACGTCGACCGCGAGATCATCGTCGTGGCGCTCGGGCTGCTGGTCGGCGGGGAGCACCCGCTTGCGCCCGAGCGCCTTGGCGATATAGAGGGCCTCGTCGGCGCGCTGGTACAGGTCGTGGAGCGCGGCACCGTCCACCTTGTACTCGCTGACCCCGCCGCTGAAGCTGACCCTGAAGCACTGACCGTCCGCCGTCACCATGACCTCGTCACAGACGGCCGCAAGCAGCTCGGTGACACGTCGCACTCCGTCCGCACGGGTCATCCCGTAGAGAGCGAGGGCGATCTCCTCACCGCCCCATCGGGCGACCACGTCCTCGCCCCGGAAGCGCTCCAAGAGCAGCTGGCCGATCCGCTGCAGCACGACGTCGCCGACCTCGTGGCCGTAGCGGGTGTTCACGTCCCGGAAGTGGTCCAGGTCCACCAGCGCGAAGGAGAGCGGCTGGTCGTAGCGATCGGCCATCGCCTGTAGCCGGGTCCACTGGGCCTCGAACTTCCTTCTGTTCGCGAGGCCGGTGAGCGGATCGGTCTCGGCCAAGACCCGCAGGATCCGGGTCCGTTCGAGGCGGTTGGCGATCCGGGTCACCAGCTCGGGGCCGACCACGGGCTTGGAGACGTAGTCGTCCGCGCCGGCCGCGAAGACTGCCTCGATCGTGTCTCGACCGACGCGTGAGGTCAGGAACACCACGGGCAACGCCGCCCACCTGGGGTCGGCTCGAAGCAGGCGGCACAGCTCGATGCCGCTCACCTCCGGCATGTCGAGGTCCAGCACCACGAGGTCCGGGGTGGTCTCTCCGAGCGCGGCCCAGAACCGTTCGGGCTCTGTCACTCCGGTGACCGTCGACCCTGCAGGCCCGAGCAGCGCCGCCAGTGCCGCCAGGACGGACGGATCATCGTCGACGGCCAGCACCCGCCAGCGATCGCGCTGGGCCACCTCGAGCATGGCCACGGCCGCCCCCGCCAGCTCGCTCGGCGAGAGCGAGCTGGGTAGGAAGCCCTGAACCCCGGCCCGCACCGCGTCGACCCGATCCAAGAAGCCGGTGCCGCTGGTCAGGGCCAGCACTGCCACCGGTGGCGTCCGGGCGCTCAACTCTCGAACAAGATCGAGGACGCCGTCGCCGCCCTCACCCAAGTCCAGCAAGGCCACCGCCAGGTGTGCTACACCGAGTGTCGTCCGGGCGGCCGGCACGCTCTCGATCACGTGCACGGCCAACCCTCGTGCCTCGACCGCCGACCCGATCGCCCCCGCCAGCTCGGCGTCTCGGTGCACCACCATTACGAGCGGGCGCTCTTCGGCGTTCGGGCGATCAGTCGAAGGAGTGCTCGTCAGCTCGTCTCGAAGCGATTCGACCTGGGTCAGCGCGTCCGGCACCGCAATGGCCTCGATCGGGGCTGAGCCGGCGAAGAGCTCCTCGAACCCGCGGGCGAGCACCGAGGCACGCTGGCGGCCGAAGGTCCCGGCGGAGCCGGCAAGGCGATGCGCGTCACGTTCTGCCCGCCGGCGCAGCTCGTCGTCCAACCGAGCTTCGATCAGCGCGGCGAGCGCCTCCTCGATCGTCTCCACCCGGGCGAGCATCTGGCCCTGGAACCTTCCCCACAGTGCCTGCACTTCGGTGGCGACCTCGCGATCGACCGTGGCGGCGACATCGAGGGCGACTTCGTGGCCGGCGACCCCTTCCACTGGGTTCTCAGCCGGGTCGACCGCGGAGCCTTCGGTCCTCTTCGCGTGATCGTCCGCGGGATCGGTCGACGTGATCATCTTACCAGCCGAGCACTTCTGCCACCTGGTTCGCGAGCAGCATGGGGTCGAACGGCTTGACCAGCACACCCGCGGCGCCAAGATCAGTCCATCGCTGGTGCTCGGACTGGCGCACCTTGGCGGTAAGGAACACCACCGGGATCGTCGCCGTCGCCGGATCGGCCTGTAGGCGCGCCAGAGTGCCGGGCCCGTCGAGACCCGGCATCATGACGTCGAGCAGGATCGCGTCGGGATGCTCGGCGGCTGCCTTGCCCAACCCCTCCTCCCCCGAGGAGGCGGTGAGCACCTCCCACCCGCCGACCTTCGCCAAGGCGATCTCGGCGACCTCTCGGATCAGCTCTTCGTCGTCGACGAGCAGGACGCGCCGCGCCAGTGCCGGCCGGGTCATCGCCGGGAGACCTCCTGGGTGATCCAGTCCAGCAGCTCTTCGAGCTTTGCCTCGAACAGCGCAGGTGGGGTGCGACCCTTGGTCAAGAACGTGGTCTCACCCAGGCGCAGCCGGCTCCGGTCGGCCTCGTCCAAGTCGAACGCGCTGTAGACGAGGACCGCGACGGTACTGAGCCAGCGCTGCTCGCGCATCCACTCGACGACGCTGTAGCCGTCTCCGTCAGGCAGCGCCAGGTCGAGCACCAACAGGTCAGGGACGATAGCTCGACCGAGCCGCATCGCCTCACGCCCGGTCCGGGCATGGCGGACCTCGAGACCGTGGCGGGCGAGGGTCATCTGGAGCACCTCGGCCAGCTGGGGGTCGTCCTCCACCACAAGTGCCTGGCGATGGTCCGCACCCAGGGCATGGCGCAGCGCGGTCAAGAGCGCGTCTTCCTCGATCGGCTTCTCCACCCGGGACGCAGCGCCCTCCACCGCCATCTGCTCGGCGGAAAGCACGCTGAGCACGACGACCGGGATATCGGCTGTCTCTTCCTGGCCTTTCAGCGCGTGCGCGGTCTCTCGCCCGTCGATCCCGGGGAGGAGGAGATCGAGCACGATCACGTCGGGGTGCCGGGCCTGAGCGACGGCCAGGGCCTCCTCGCCGCTCGCCGCGGTCCACACCCGGTAGCCGCTGGCCTCGAGCATGGTCTTCACCACCTCGCGGATCGCTGCGTCGTCGTCACAGACGAGCACCCCCGGCTCACAGAGGCGGTCCTCTGGGTTCTCTTCCTCGAGGTCCGCGACGACCGGCAGCGTGAAACTGAGTTTCGTCCATGCGCCGAGGACGCTCTCGGCCCAGATCCTCCCACCGTGCTGCTCGACGATCGTGCGGCAGATGGCAAGACCGAGACCCGTGCCGCCTTTTGTCCGCGAGTCAGACGAGTCCACCTGCCGGAAACGCTCGAAGACTGTCTCCAGCTGGTCAGCGGGTATCCCTGGTCCATGGTCCTCGACGGTGAAGCGAACGTGGTCGCCTTCCACCGTGGCGCTCACCTCGACCGTGGCGGATGGAGGTGAGAACTTGATGGCGTTGCCGACCAGGTTGGTGAGAGTCTGGAGGATGCGGTCCGGGTCTGCCCAGACCCGGCCGTCCACCGATCCCGCCCGGACCACGACCTCGACCTCGTCAGCGGCGCCTCGGATCTCCTCGACCGCCCGCGAGACCAGGCCCGCCGCGTCGCAGGCTTCGAGTGACAGCGACAGCTTCCCCGAGGTGAGCCGCTCGAGGTCCAAGATGTCGTTGATGAGCCGGATCAGGCGGTCCGTGCTCATTACGGCGACGTCGAGCATCCGCCGCGCGGAGCCGGGCAGCTCCCCGACGACCCCTCCGGCCAGAAGACCCAGGGCGCCGCGGATGGAGGTGAGCGGCGTGCGCAGCTCGTGGCTCGTCACCGAGATGAACTCGTCCTTGACCCGCTCTGCATCTTTGCGCGAGGTGACGTCTTGGACGACAGCGACGAGCTCGAGCGGCTCGCCGTGCTCGTCTCGCATCGGCGAGACGTTCACCTCCAGCCAGATCGACCGCCCGTCCTTGGTCACAAAGGCCTGCTCGAGCCGAAACGACGGCATCTCACCGCTGAGCAGGGCGCCGATGAGCACCCGGATCTCCTCGATGCGTGCCAGGTGGTCAGGACCGAGAAGGAAGGAGAGGCCACCTCCGAGCAGCTCGCCGCGCTCGTAGCCGGTGATCGAACAGAGCGCAGGGTTCACGTTCACGACCACCCCGCTCTGGCTCACGAGCACGATGCCGACCGGGACGTTCTCGAAGTAGGAGCGGAGCCGGGCTTCGCTCGCTCGCAGCGCTGTCTCGGCGCGCCTACGGTCCGTGAGGTCGGAGAAAAAGGCAAGGGAGCCAGTGAAAGTGCCCACCTCATCGAAGAGGGGGACGGTTGCCTTCATCGTCCAGATGGCGCTCCCATCCTTGCGTCGAAACCGCATTTCGTCCTGCTCGGTGATGCCCTGTCGGCGGCGTTCCATCATCCGCATGACGTCCCGCTCGTCCTCGGCGAAGGTCAGGGCACCCAGCGGCAACCCAGCCAGCTCATCGACGCTGTAACCGACCATCTCCGCGAATCGGGCGTTGGCGAAGGTGAGCCGCTGCTCCGCGTCGAGTACTCCGATCCCCTCGTAGGCGGACTCGATCATGGTGCGGTAGCGAGCTTCGCTCGCCGCCAAGGCGGCTTGCGCCCGGTGGAGCACGGTCATATCCCCGAGGAGGAACGAGAGCCCGGCCCCGGTGCCATCCGCGCGCACCAGGGGTACCGCTGTCACCGACAGCTCGAGCACCTCGCCGTCGGGTCGTCGGTAATTGGTGACATAGGGTTCCACCTCCGGTCGGCCTGCCAGCTCGGCGTGCAGCCCGGCGATCTCTCTTGCGCTGCGGCCGGGGAGGAGCACGCCCACTGGGCCACCCACGACGTCTCGCGCGCGGTGCCCGAGCAGGCGCTCCGCGGCAGGGTTGAACGCCATGATCACCCCGGCCGGGTCTATGTCGACGACCGCGTTCCTGCTGTGAGCGAACAGCGCCTTGCCGCGCAGGCGGTCCAGGTCGTCCCCGACACGCCACGCTCGATGCATGCGGGCCGGGCTGTCTGCTTCGTCCACCCTGTCTCCCAGGACCCGCCCGTGCTCAGTGGCGGTTCTCCGAGGCTACAGGGGATGTGGGCACAGCGTGTGCTCAGCAGCTCGGACGTGAGAGCAGACTTGCGGCTCTTGTGGGAAAACCGTGGGTGGCAGGTGGGTCAGGGCTCCCCGGTCCCTTGCCCGGCCCTGGGTCTCCTCGACCGAGAGGCCGCAAGCTTCAAGGCTTTCCGCGCCCCTTGCCGGGCTTCTGGTTCCCGAGGCCGGGGCCTCCCGATGGTGCCGGCGTGGTGGTGGTCGGCGTGGTGGCGGTGGTCGGCGCCGTGGTGGTCTTTGGCGCCGTCGGGGTCGGCAGGCCGGCAGCGGTGGCGAACGTGGACAGATCCCCGAGTAGCTGTGCGGCTTGGCTGGACGACATGGTGCCCTTGGCGACCGCCTTGGCGATCTGTGACGCCGCGTCGTCGAGGTCGCTGGCAGCCCCGCTGGTGTGGCCGGTGGCGGCGTCGATCAGCGCCGTGCTCACGTCGCGGCCGATGGCGGTCGCCTGGTCGGCGGAGAGGGCACCGGCAGCAGCGTCCTCGCTGACGAGGCCGAGCAGGGCCGTTGCCGTGGAAGCCGTGCTCGGCGGCGCGGTGGTGGTCGTGGTGCTCGACGGGGTGTGACGCTTCGGGGCGACCTTCGGGTGATGGGTCCCGCTCGAGGACCCGAGGAGCGCGGCGACAGCGATGATCAGGGCGACGGCAGCCGCTGCCGCTGCCCACGGCACCCAGCGAGACCTCTTTCCACCCGAGGCGCCGGATCCCAGGTCGCCGCCTGGAGGCAGCCCGAACAGCGTCGGGTCGACGTCTCGCAGGGCCGCGAGATCGTGCCCCGCGGCCGGGTCAAGTGCCTGGGTCGGGGCCACTGCCTCCGCGCCGGCCACTGCCTCCGCGCCGGCCAGTGCCTCCGCGCCACCGAGTACCTCCGCGCCACCGAGTACCTCCGCGCCGGCCA
>JAKAQW010000121.1 GCA_021819525.1 Actinomycetes bacterium | reverse complement strand
CCTGGATGCGATCCGGAATCTGGCCATCATCGTGGACGATCCCCCGGAGGAGGACGATCCCATCACCGGTGATCCCGACGACGACTTCCTCGTCCTCCTGGCGGAGGTGGCAGGTGCCGACGTGCTGGTATCCGGAGACCCGGACCTCACCACGGTGCAGCGTCCGGGTCTTGTCGTGATGACGCCCCGGGCGTTCCTGGAGGACCTGGAGCAGCCGATCTGACGCCGGACATCCCCGGCAGGGCTCAGTGAGCCCCACCGGGGACGCGCCCGAGAGCTACGCCTCCGGGGTAGCCGGAGTGCTCTTCCTGGAGAGCGGCTGGAGGCGGTTGGCGACGATCTCGACGGTGCGTCGAGTGGTGCCGTCGGTGGCCTGCCACTGGCGTGAGCTGAGCCTGCCAGCCACCTGCACGAGCCGACCCTTCGTCAGGTATCGGGTCGCAAAATCGGACATCTGACCCCAGAGCACGACGTCGAAGAAGTCCGGATGAGACCCTGCCTGCACGGCGATCCGTACGGTCGTGACGTGCTTCCCGGAAGGAGTCTCCCGAGGATCGGGGGATGCGACGAGGCGTCCGATGAGAGTGATCTGGTTGACCGAGTTTCCCCGGCTCTGGCGGGATGCCGCCTTCGTGGCGGTCGTCGTGGTGGTTGTGTTGCTGCGCATTGTGTGCACCTCCGTGGTGTGTTGGATCGATGCCACGGGGGAAAGCAGGCCGACTGCCGAGCGGAAATGGTCACGCCGGAACGGCGTCTCGCTCTTGGGCCTTGCAGCGGACAGACAGCGGTCTGCTACCGGGGACGCTCGCGTCCCGTATGGCGTTCGAAGACGATCCACACCTCCACGCAGGAGGTGCTGCGCAGCAGCGTCCACCAGCGGCTGATCACGAAAGGCCGTCAGGTCGGGACGGTCACGAGGTGAGCTGCAGCACCTCGGCAAGCCTCTCCTGGGTCGGGTATCCGGAAGCACGTCCGGCAGCGTCGGCACAGCAGGGGTAGCTCCGGCAGGAGAGTCCGACGGGTCCCGATGGTCCGGGGAACGGGTCCTCTCCGTCGATGAGGATGGTCGGTGAGCCGTGGAAGCCAAGGCGCAGGGCGTCGTCATCGGAGCGGATTGGCGTCGCCGTCAGGGTGACGTCGTCGCGGCCGTCGATCAGGGAGCGAAGCTCGGCGAGCAGCGGCTCCAGGTTCGGGCAGTCTTCGGTGTGCAAGATGGTCACGTTCATGGCGATACCTCCTACGATGAGGGTAAGCCTTCCAGTGCACTGGAAGGTCAAGGAGGTGACGCATGAAGATCGGGGAACTGGCTGAGACGAGTGGGGTCCCGGCGAAGACGATCCGCTACTACGAGGAGATTGGGCTCCTACCTCCACCGGAGCGGGAGGCGAATGGCTACCGCTCCTACGACAGGGACGCACTCCAGCGTCTTCACTTCGTGCAGCATGCGCAGGCAGCCGGGCTCACCCTGCGGGAGATATCCCAGGTGCTCGCCATCCGTTCCGAGGGGCGAGCACCGTGCGTGCACGTGCGGGACCTCCTCCACCGTCACCTTGCCCAGATCGACGAACGCCTCGCCGAGCTGCGGGCTACGAAGAGGGAACTCCAGGACCTCGCTCGCCATGCGGACGCTCTCGATCCTGCGGATTGTCCGGAGGACGTCATCTGCTCGATCCTCGTGCGCGAGGGGTGAACGGTTTCGTACGATGCCGGTAGCGGTTGCCGATCCTGGCCTTGAGACGTTCTTCTCGCCCGCATCGGTAGCTCGCCCATGCCGCAATGCTGGGGCTGCAAGTACCAGTTGCGACACTGAGGAGGAGACGGCTCACGCCGCCTCCTCCGTTGCTGCGGGCTCGAAGGCCCGGAGGATGGTCGCTGCCGTCTTCTGGATGCGCTCACAGGAAGCCTTGATTCCGGCGATGGCCTGCTCGCCGCCACCGGCCCAGGTTGCGACGTAGCCGAAGGAGTAGTCGCTGCTGTCGATCCCGAGTGATTGCGTAACGACGTATGCGGTGGACTCGGCCTCAAGCTCGGCAAGCGCCCGGCTGTCGAAGCTCTCGTGGAGCAGGGCGTGTGCGATCTCGTGGGCGAGCGTCTTCACCCGCTGGGCGGGAGTGTTCCGGGTCTCGACCCGGATGCGGTGCTCGCTGTGCGTGCAGTCGCCGTTCGTGGTCCCGTTGAACTCGTGGTCCTCGACCGTGAAGCCGATGGACCTAGCGACTCCAAGGAGGTTGGAGTAGTGCCCGGCAGGGTCATCGCCGTCGAGGCGGTTGCAGATGGTGGGAAGGTCTTCGCCGTCGGTCTGGGCGACATCGAACACGGGGACGAATTTGAAGCCCCGGATGATGCGCTCGGGATCGCCGTCCTCGGCATCGGCGTTCCTGTAGACCATGGGGGCGAGAATCCAGATGGCCTTCTCTCCCTTGCGGACGAAGCGACTCATCTTCCGCCAGGCGTTGAAGCCTGCCACCTGACTCGCCTCGTGGCACTGGGCAGCGATGAGGAGCACGTTGTTGAAGCTGTAGCGGTGGAACTTGGACTGAAAGTCGAGGTGGCGCTGCCACTCCTCGGACGTCGTGAGGTTGCTGATCCCATCTGCCAGCTTCTCGATGAGTTTCGGGTGGTTGTTCTTGGCGGTCATTGCTGAGTCCCTCCATGTGGTGCTGATCTGATGCACCCGGAAAGGCAGGGCAAGGCCGAGCGGAATAGCCCCGAGCGCAGCGAGTGCACTTCAGGGCTTGCAGCTCGTAGGACGCAGCTCTGCCAGGGTGAAACAGCAGAGAGGCCCGCATGGGGCGGGCGAGGGACCGCTCCAACACACCCGGACATCCCGAGGCTGGCGGTCGAGAGGGGATCACGAACGATCCGAGCTGGCAGGAGACGCTACCAGAGAACTGTGACGCCCATCGCTCTGGTAACCATGCTCCCGCCTGCCTCCACGAGGCGACCGGCAGGCTGCCGGGCAGTCCGCTACGTCAACGGGAAAGCCATCATGGATCCCACGCACCGGTCATCGAAACTCGCCGCGGCAACGGCACGAGCTGGGATAATCGGGGCATGCCCGGTTCCGTCCACAACCCTCACGACCTCGCCGAGCAAGTGCGAACCGCTCTTGAGGCCCGCGACCTCGACGCCTTCGGCGCACTCCTGAGCGACGATGTCCGCTGGGGTGACGACGATCACCCTCGACGGTGTCGAAGCCGTTCGGATGTGCTGGCGACGTTCCGGCGACTCATGGACGAAGGCGCGGAAGCCGACATCACCGAACTCGTCGCAGGAACGAACGGACTTCTCTGCGGCCTTGTCGTGAAGTGGCCGACACCAGGCGACGATCCAAGCGAGCGGACCCTCTTCCACGTCTACCTCGTGCGCAACGACCTGATCGTCGAGATTCAGACCTACGACGACCGAATGTCGGCTGCTTTGGCAGCAGGCATCGCGTGAGGCATCAGCGGTGAAGGACACCGACGCATGTCTGCGGTGACTATCTACGGCGTGTGCGCCGTGACCTTCATGATGACCATGTACGCCCTTGAGCGTCGGGGCCGCAGATTCGTCCTGGCCTTCGCTCTTGGCTGTCTATTGTCGAGCGCCTACGGTTTCCTCTCTGGAGCCTGGCCCTTTGGCGTCGTCGAGTTCATCTGGTCTGGCGTGGCCGTCCGTCGATATCAAACCAGCGTGCTTCAACGATGAGCAGCAATCGGCGGTAGTTGATTCTCGAAAACGGTGGTCCAGCGAGAATGACCTTCAGCGGGCGGAGCCCATATCGCCGACCTCGGCGGACGTTCTCACAACCCGATTCCGTATCATTGTCTCGATACCTCCGGTTCTCCATGGGCCAGTGAGAACCGGTCATCGGGGGATCGGATGTGTTGATCGGCTACGCCCGCGTCTCGACGCAGGACCAGCGGCTCGACGTCCAGGAGCAAGCGCTCCGGGCTGCGGGATGCGAGAGGCTGTACGTGGACACCGCGAGCGGCAAGCTGGCCGCTCGGCCAGGGCTCCAGGAGGCACTCGGGAAGCTCCGTGACGGCGACACGTTCGTCGTGTGGAAGCTCGACCGGCTTGGCCGGAGCGTGAAGCAGCTCGTCGATCTCGTGAGCGGCTTCGAGCGAGACGGTGTGCACCTGAAGAGCATCACGGACTCGATCGACACGAGCACCCCGTCGGGTCGCTTCTTCTTCCACGTGATGGCCAGCCTCGCCGAGATGGAGCGGGACCTGATTGTCGAGCGAACCTGTGCAGGTCTCGACGCTGCACGGCGCTCCGGCCGCCTGGGTGGGCGTAAGCGCATCATGACGGACAGCAAGATCGAGTCGGCCAGGCTGCTCCTTGCCAGCGGCGCATCACCTCGGAGCATCGCCTCGGACCTTGGGGTCTCGATCGCTACCCTGTACCGATGGCTCCCGGCGAGGGATCGGACATAGGCGAGACGCCTCTGCCAGGCGAGCGGGCAACCATGGATGGCTTCGTCTGGACGCCTCGCGCGATCCCCTCACTGAGAGGCCCTGCGGGAGACATGTGGTGTGTGCGGGATGCCTTCTCGGAGCTGATGGCCTGGCGACCTGGATCGCCGGAGTGGCTTCGGTTCATCGAGGCACCGGTTCCCGGGGACATGGATCGTCTCTGCGATCACCTCGGGCTCGTCTGGTGCGATCCGGACAGGCAGCCCGAGATATTCGCCACGTATCTCGACCATCCGGGCATAGCCGTGTACGCATTCCACGGCGAACGGCTGGTGGCGGACCATCCTTGGTGTAAACGCGCAACGGACGTAGGTTCCCTTCAGGAGCTAGCGACTCAGAAAGGAGACCCACGTCCGTGGCACCACGAGTATCGCCCACCGAGGCCATCCGCGTGCAGATCGACGAGCTGTTCACCTCCGACCAGGACCTCGCCAGCGTCTTGGAGGACGTCGGTCGGCTCACCGTCCGCCTCCTCATGCAGCAGGCCATCGAGGCCGAGGTCGACGTGTTCTTGAGCCGGCGCCGCTACGAGAAGCGCAGCGCGGAGCACCCCGCCGGGTACCGCAACGGCTGGCAACCACCCGCCGCGGTCAAGACCACCATGGGGCCGGTCGAGCTCCGACGGCCGAAGCTCCGAGGCACCGACGAGAAGTTCTGCTCTCAGCTCTTCGGCGTGGGCGTCACCCGCACCAACGCATTGGAAGCCCTCGTCATCTCGGCCTGGGTGCGGGGGCTGTCGGATCGCGACGTAGAGGCAGCGCTGAAGGAGGCTCTCGGCGACGAGGCCGCACTCTCCAAGTCGACGGTGTCGAGGATCTGCCAGCAGATCAAAGACGACTTCGCCGCCTTCACGACACGTGATCTCTCCGCGCTTCGCCTCGACTACCTGTTCTTGGACGGCTCCAACTTCAAGTGCCACGAGCACTCCCCGGCCGAGCCGGTGCTGTGCGCCTGGGGCATCGACACCGACGGCAAGCCCCACCTCGTCGGCCTCGCTGCCTGCGCCTCTGAGTCGACCGAGGCGTGGCGGGGGTTTCTGGAGGACCTCGTGCGCCGAGGGCTCTCGGACCCGCTCCTCGTCGTCTCGGACGGCGCGCCGGGGCTGATCGCGGCGATCGAGCAGGTCTTCCCACGGTCGCTGCGTCAGCGCTGTGTCATCCACCGCCTCAGGAACGCGCTCGCCAAAGTCTCCAAGGCCGACCAGGACACCTTCAAGGCCGACTGGTGGGCCATCTTCGACGGCATCGAAGCACCTCCCGGCGACAAGGCCATCGGAGAGGCTCGACGGCGCCTGGAGGGCTTTCGCGCCCAGTGGGAGCGCGCCTACCCGGCTGCGGTTGCCTGCCTCGTCGAGGACTTCGAGTCCTTGACCGTGCACCTGCGCTTCCCTGCCGAACACTGGAAGCGCTGCCGGCACACCAACCTGATATCGGTTAACCGGCTAGCGCGGGCACTGCTGAGACAGGCGGCCTGAGGGTCCACCAGCCGGGGGTCCCCGGGTTGCATCCTGGAGCTGAGCATGGCCCTGGAGAGAGGTGTGCCGTGGCCGTTCGAGATGAGGTCGTCGCTGTACTGAGGGCCGGGGGGACCCACCGTCTGTCGGGCAGTTGGTCGGGTCTGGAAAGGGCGAACGGGTTCCTTGCCCATCTCGACGCACGGGCCCTCTCGCCGGCGACGGTCCGTGCTTACGCCTATGACCTGGTCAACCTCGCCCGGTTCCTCATCGAGAGGAGATTGTCTCTCGAGGCGGTGGTGCCGACCGACGTGTTCGACTGGGTGGACTGGCAGTCGGTGCGTCGCCCCGGACGGGACAAGGTCGTGTCGATCAACGGCGGGCGAGGGTCGGCGCCGGCGTCGGTGAACCGTCGGGTGGCCGCCGTGCGAGCGTTGTTCGAGTACCTGGTGCTGTCGGGCGACCGGGACGACAACCCGGTGCCCGCTCCGCATCGGGGCCAGGGTCTGCGCCCGAAGGCCCGCGGGGTGCTGGGACATCTCGGGCCGGGGCGAGTCCGAGGCGGCGGCCGTCTGGTTCGCCAAGAGCGACGGCTACCCGAGTCGATCGACCCGGCGGACGTGACGGCGTTCTTGGCTGACCTCGGCTCACATCGGGACCGGGCGATGGTGTTATTGATGGTGCTCGGTGGTCTCCGAGCAGCCGAGGTGCGCTCGCTGCGCCTCGTGGACGTGGACCAGGGACGACGGCGGGTACGCCTGGTCGGCAAGGGTGGCCGGGAGCGCACGGTGCCGGTGGAAGGTGCGTTCTTCGCTGAGCTGGCCGCCTACCTGCGCAGCGAACGTCCACCAGGCCTGTCGACACCGGAGTGCTTCGTCGTCCTTGTGGGACCGACCGCCGGGCGGGCCATGACCGAGGCGGGGATGCGCAGCATCTTCCGCTACCACCGGGCCACCTCCGGTGCTGCCCGGGTGCGTCCTCACCGGCTGCGCCACACCTACGGCACCGAGCTGGCGGCCGCGGGCATCGACTTGTTGGTGCTGCGGGAACTGATGGGCCATGCCAGCCCCGAGACGACCGCCGGCTACGTGCACCTGTCGATCGAGCACGTGGCCACCGAGTACGCCGCTGCCCGGGCGGTGATCGGCCGATGACCGCGGCGGTGGCCCGACGCGGCACCGACGGCGACCATCGACTCCTCGATGACTACGCCGTGTTCAGCCAGGCGTGCACCGGGGACCGGGGCCTGCGGGACCGACTGAGAGCCACCCGAGCGTTCTTGGACACCCATCCCGATCTCGACGTCTGGATGACCCGGCCGGTCACCACACGCCTGACCGATCTCCGCCGCGACCGGGCGTGGCTCTTCATCGTCTGGGCGGTCTTCACCGGTCGAGTGCGGATCGACATGGATCTCCTGGCCGCCAAGCACCTCTTCGGGTTGCGCCAGACCGTGGCCGGGCTCTGGCCCGAGGACCTCGTCGCCGCCCACGGTGTCGCTTTCCAGCTGGGATGGAGCCCGAAATGGGCGCGCGACGTCATCGACGAGACGCTCTGCACCGTCATGGCCCACAGCGGGCACCGGCTCCGGGAGCTGACCGACGCGGACATCGAGACCTTCCTCGTTGCGCTTGCAGCCTGCCCGTTCGCGTCGAAGGCAACCGCCAAGTCCTGGCATCGAAGGACCTTCGGGGTCCGACAGGTCCTCTACGAGCTCGCTGTCGTCGCTGACCCACCACGGCGGGTCCTGCCCAAGGCCAGCCTTGCCGAGCGCCTCGGCGCGGTCTGCGCGCCCGAGATCCGCCGGGTCATGCTCGCCTATGTCGAGTGCCGCTCGGCTGTCCTGGCGCGCTCGTCGGTGGAAGGGCTGATCGACGCGCTCATCCCCTTCGGTGAGTTCCTCGCCGGCCACCATCCCGAGACCAGATCGCTGCACGACCTCGAACGGGCCCACATCGAGGAGTTCTTGGTCTGGAACCGCTCCCGGGCCTGGCGGGGACGTCTCGCCCGGGACAAGCAGGTGTCGCCCAGCGTTGTCCATGCGAGCGTGCTCGCCCTGCGCAACATGTTCGACGACATCACCTTGTGGGGATGGGCGGAGCGCCCCGAGCGCCGGTTGATCTTTGCCACCGACGTTCCCCGCCTGCCCCGGCCGCTGCCACGCGGCCTGGCTCCTGCTGTCGACCAGGCCCTCATGGAGGCGGTCGGCCGCCTCGACGATGACTTCGCGCGTGTCGGTATCACGCTGCTTCGCCGAGCGGGGCTGCGTCTCGGGGAGCTGCTCGATCTGGAGCTCAACTGCGTCGTCGACTACGGATCCACCGGCACCTGGCTACGGGTCCCGCTCGGCAAGCTCAACACCGAACGCTCCGTGCCCCTCGACGCCGACACCGTCGCCCTCCTCGACGCCTGGACGGCCCGACGGGGTCGCCAGCGACCCCACCCCAACCCTCGCAGCGGAGCACCTTGCGACTACCTCTTCGCCGAGCGCGGCCAACGCATCTCGGCATGGCGGATCCGGGGCGGTCTCGACACCGCTGTCGCCACAGCCGGCCTCACCGGTCCCGGCGACAACCCGCTCCGTGTCACACCCCACCAGCTCCGCCACACCTACGCCACCGAGCTGGCCAACGCCGGCATGAGCCTGCAAGGGCTCATGGCCCTCCTCGGCCACGTCACCCCCGAGATGACCCTCCGCTACGCCGTGCTCGCCTCGCCGACGCTGCGCTCCGCCTACGACGAGGCCATCGGCAAGGTCCGCACGCGCATCCCCGTCGTTGCGGCCGGCCGACCAGCGGTTCCAACAAAGGTCGAGTGGCTGGCGTCGGAGTACCTGAAGACCCGGGTCGCCACCGGCTACTGCTCGCGGCACCTGGTCGCCGAGGCCTGCCCCTACGCCAACGTTTGCGAGACCTGCGACAACTTCGTTCCTGGGCCCGAGTTCGTTCCCGCTCTGCGCTCCCAACTCGCCGACATCCTCCAGCTCCGAGCCGACGCCGACCAGCGGGGCTGGACCGGCGAGGCCGCTCGCCATGCCCGCGTGGCCAACGCACTTGAGAACCACATCGCCCGCCTCGAAAACACGGGAGCCGCTGGGCGTTCCCCTTGACCCGCCCCCGTTGGCCGGTTAATCGAGCGCACCTTCGGCGAGACGAGGAGGCGCACGAAGGTCATAGGAAGGCTCCCCGGCGAGCGCACGTGCGTCGCGCTCGTCTTCGCCGTCCTCGACCGCCAGAGCCGGGGCTGGCGCGGTATGACGATGACGCCGCGAGCGCTGCGTCTCCTCCAAGACCTGCGGCGACAGCTGTTCGACCCGCCCGCTGTGATCGTCAGCGCAGACGCTCCTACAACTGCGGCGTAGCATCACGTTGGAGCCTGCGTCCAGAACCGTTTACACCGCGAATGGGACGCTACCGAACGGCTGTCACACGTGATGTACCAGCCTCACCTCCGGCATCTCCGTCCCCTACCCCCGCAGTACGCCCCGTTCCAGGCGGAGCTGTTTCGCATCATCGCTGACCTGCGCCAAGCTCCAGGAGCCTGCCTGCGGTGTCACGTTGGGGTCTAAGACCCCTGTACCGGTAAGCGCTCCGGCACAGTCGTGAAGTCCGGGCGTCACGCCGCTACGGCCTGAATCCGACGTCAGGCTGGGGAATACCCATCCTGGCGGGTTGAGGATTGCGAACCGTCCCCGCTGAAACTGCGTTGTGCGAATGAACTGCGGACGGGTCTATTACGACATGGCAATAAGTTCGGCAACCAAGGTGTTGTGTTGAGGAGCTGTGTACGGGCAGCATTCAGATTCGACCGCATCACCATGCGTCCGCGGAGAGGCCGTCTACCTTTCCCGTGGTCGCGCTGACGTACGCAATTAAATATCGAAGCGTTGGGACATGGCTAGCCGATCGTGGAATCGCGGTACTCTGGTTGTGATTAGTGACGACAGCGCCCGGGGCAGCATCATTTAGGCCAGGCACTGGGACGTCTCCCGGAGGGGTCACATCAACTACCCACTGCAGCGAGCCCGTGGTTGCTCCGATTTGCACGTTCTCTGCGAGAGTGGCTGACCGTACCTTCGCAGTCGGATACT
>JAKAQW010000012.1 GCA_021819525.1 Actinomycetes bacterium | reverse complement strand
CCCGAAGGCGGCCGAGGACTTCCCCTTGCCGTCGCCGGTGTTGAGCAGGACGATGGACTGGGCACGGGCCATGGCCGCAGGCTACTTCGGTGCCCGGGGCCTCGACGCGGTGCGCCCGGGGCCTCGACGCGGTGCCCGGGGCCTCGACGCGGTGCCCGGGGCCTCGCATAGAGCTACGCTTGCACGCCTTCCCGCTACGCTCGCACGCCATCCCGATCGAAGTAGGGCCAGTCGCTGCCACCTGGCAGAGCACCTCGCCCATCGGAGCACGACGGTCTGCCGCCCCCAGCAGGTAGGTCGCCCGAGGCAGCCGGAAGGTTTGCCGATCGGAGCCGGGAGGTTGCTCGCAACAGGAAGGTTGGCCGATCGAAGCCGGGAGGAGGCTCGCAGCAGGACCACCACCAGGACACGTTGTGCCTCGCCCCTCGCGCTCGCCCTCGCCCCCCGTTCCCCGTTCCTCGTTCCTCGTTCCAGCATCCCGCTTCAGACCCGTTCCACCACCCCGCGACAGACCGGGTCGACCGCCGCGACAGACTCGTTCGACCGCCCCTACAGAGAGGAGCACCGACGCCATGTCTCGACGCATCGACACGACGTCCTCGGGCAGCGTGCCCGAGCGGCGCAGTGATGCGTGGTGGCACCGATGCCAGCGGTACGCGTCGGCGCTGGTGGTGACGAGCCTGCTCGGCGCCGGCCTGGCATCTTGCAGTAACAGCACCGGCGGGTCGCCTACCGGCGCCTCTGGGTCGTCCACGCTGGCTGGCGCCAGCTGCCGGCGCCGGGTGGCGGACACGACGGTCACCCACGTCACCAAGGACACTGCCCTGGACAACGCGTGGACCGCGTACGGCGACTCCAACCAGGGTTGGGCAGCAGGCGACTCGGTCCACGGCTACCGCTTGGGCTCGGGCACCACTCTGTGGACCTTCGCCGACACCTTCTTGGGGCCGATCGGCCCCAATGGCAGCCAGAGCCCGTCGAAGCCGCTCTACCACAGCACGTTCGTCATCGAGCACGACGGGCAGTTCCGGACCATCGTCGGTGGGACGAAGGCGCATCCGGCCTCGCTCATCACCACCGCCAATCCCTACGACATCTACCTCGGTCTCGCCGGGCTGGTGGCAGACCACCAGCTCCAAGAGATTTTCTTGAACGACGTCGCCGGTCCGCACACGACGCTGTACCAGAAGCCGACGGGCACCTTGCTCGGTGTCTTCTCCGTGCCGAGCATGCACTTGGAGCGAGTGGTGCACCTCCCCGCGGCGAACCGCAGCATCCAGTGGGGGGCGGCTATCACCCGCAGTGGTGCATACACCTACGTCTACGGCGCCACCTCGGGCGGCGGTGACAAGAAGCTGTACGTGGCCCGGGTGCTGGGCACCGACCTGCTCGGCTCGTGGCGCTTCTGGACCGGCAGCCGGTGGAGCGTCCACCAGGCGCACCTGGCCCCTATCGCCTCTGGGGTCTCCGACGAGGTGAGCGTCACCGAGTACGACGGGATGTCGGTGCTCGTGACGACGCCGACCACCGTTGCCTACTCGGCGGCCATCGACTTCGAGCTCGCGTGCTCGCCCACCGGTCCCTTCCACGTCTCCAAGACCATCCTGGCCAGCTACTACACAGGCGCGATCGGTGAAGCCAAGTACGGCATCCGCGACGTCTACGTCTACGACGCCATGGACCAGGCCTCGCTCAACGCCGGTTCGACCTGGCTGGTCAGCTTCGACCGAAACGACCTGCTCTACGGCCTGCTGGCGCGCAACGTCACGGTGTACCGACCCTCGTACCTGCTGGTGAAGATCGGGCCCCGCCCACCGTCGAGCAGCTAGCGCCACCATGTGGGCCAGCAGGTAGCGGAGGTGTCGTAGTCACCGCGGCAGCCCACTCCCGCCGATCCACTCCCGCCGGCCCGCTGCTGTCGGCCCACTGCTGCCGGCCCACTGCTGCCGGCCCACTGCTGCCGGCTCACTCCCGCCGGGCATCGTGCGGCGCAAGTGCTGAGCGCCGGTCCGGATCCCCTGGAGCATCCCGGTCGGCCCGGGCGTGCTGCGGCGCGGCCGCAGCCACCGACCGCGTGCGGATCGGGCGGCTAGGCTGGCGCCGACGGCGCAGGGAACCCGGTGAGACTCCGGGGCTGTCCCGCAACTGTGACCGGGGAGCGAACCTCAGCGGTGGCCACGGCCCGAAATTCGGGCGGGAAGGCCGAGGCGAGCGACGATCCGGAAGTCAGGAGACCTGCCCGTCGCGCGCCTGACCGGCGTGCACGGACGACGCGAGGACGTGGGAGCTGATGGGTACGTGGACCACGCTGGTGCTCGGTGGGGCCCGCTCGGGAAAGTCGGCGCTGGCGGAGCGCTTGGCCGGCGCCGGTGTCGACGAGGTGTGTTACCTGGCGACCGGGCCCGAACCCGACGGCTCGGACCGCCAGTGGGCCGACAGGATCGAAGCGCACCGTCTGCGACGCCCCCGCCAGTGGCGCACGGTGGAGGTAGGTGCTGGCGGTGATCTGGCTGGCTGGCTGCGCCACGAGCCCGATCCGGTGCTGGTGGACTCCCTCGGGGGCTGGCTGGCCGAGAGTCCGGCCATGGAGGTGGACGTCGACGGGCTCTGCCAGGTCTTGGTGGAGCGAGCTGCACGCCGGCGCCGGACCGTGCTGGTCGGTGAGGAGGTCGGGCTCGGGGTCCATCCACCCACCGTCGTCGGCCGCCAATTCCGAGATGCCCTCGGTCAGCTCAACCAGGCGGTAGCAGCGGTGTCGGACCGGGTCCTGCTCGTGGTCGCGGGCCGGGTCCTGCCACTGGAACGCTTCGAGGAGCAGTGGTGAACGGCCACGACGAAACGGCGACCTCGCAGGCCAGGTCGCAATCCGGGTCTCGAGCCGGGTCCCGAGCCAGGTCCCGCGCCAGGTCCATCGTGAGCGGAGCCGCATCGGCCGTGGCCGGGGCTGCTTCGGCGCTGGCGTTCCTGACCGTGCTCGGGGCAGCTCGACCACCCACGCGGAACGCTTTTGTGTGGTTCCCCGTCGTCGGCGCGGCAATCGGTGGCGTTCTCGGGCTGCTGTGGTGGGGTGCGGCTCACCTCTGGCCACCGGCGGTGGCGGCTGGCGTGGTGGTGGTGGGCGACGTGCTCGTCACGGGCATGCTGCACTTCGACGGCCTGGTCGACTCGGCGGACGGCCTGCTCGCCCCCATGGACCGCGAGCGACGGCTCCAGGTCATGCGGGAGCCGACGGTTGGTGCCTTCGGTGTGGTGGTGGCAGTGGTGGTGGTCCTGGTCCGCTGGGCAGCGCTCGCAGCGCTGCACCCCTCGGTCCTGGTGTTGTGCGGGCTTTGGGCCTTGGCCAGAGGTGTGATGGCCGTGGTCGCCGGGACGGTGCCTCCCGCTCGTGCCGACAGCCTGGCCGCTTCCTTCGTCGATCGCGGGCACCGTGGGACGCCGTGGGTGGCGGGCGTCGGCGCGCTGGTGATCGCGGGTGCCTGCCTGCTCGGCTGGCAGCGAGTGGCCGGCGGAGCAGTGCTCGGTGCAGCGCTGGTCACGGCCGCAGCGGTGGTGGCGCTGGCACGACGGCGGCTCGGTGGCTACACCGGTGACGTACTGGGCGCAGCCGGAGTGCTCGTCGAGACTGTCGGTCTGCTCGTGGCGGCAGCCCGATGGTGAGCGTGCTCGGGAGACGGCTCCTCGGCGTAGCGGTCGGCCTCGGGGCGGACCGGATCATGGGCGACCCGCCCGACATGGTGCACCCGGTGGCTTGGTTCGGCAGGGCCATGGGCTGGGCCGAGCGCCGCTTGTGGGTCGACGGGCGGCTGGCTGGTGTCGGGCTCACCGGTGCAGGGCTGCTGGCGGCGTTCTCTGCGGGCGCCGGGCTACGAGCCAGCGGGCCGTTCGCGTCGGCGGCCCTCGGGACGGCGATGTGCTCGGCGGGCCGGTCACTCGGGCTGGCGGCGGTGGCGGTCGAGGGTGCCTTGCGCGACGGTGACCTCGTGCTGGCCCGTGACCGCCTCCGGGCCATCGTGGGGCGCGACGTGGCAGGGCTCGACTCGGTCGAAGTAGCCCGAGCGGCCGTGGAGTCGGTCGCAGAGAACACTGTCGACGCCGTGGTCGCGCCGGCCTTCTGGGCGGCTGTGGGCGGCGCGCCCGGTGCGCTCGGGTATCGGGCGGTCAACACGCTCGACGCCATGGTCGGGTACCGCGACGACCGGTACCGGCAATTCGGGTGGGCCAGTGCCCGCGCGGACGACCTGGCGAACTGGATCCCTGCCCGCCTGACCGCTGCCGCCACGGCGTTGTGCTGCCCCTCGGCAGCCCGGTCGGTGTGGCGCGCCGTGCGCGACCAGGCGCCAGCCCATCCGTCGCCGAACGCCGGAGTGGCCGAGGCAGCGTTCGCGGCCGCGCTCGGGGTGACCTTGGGTGGGCCCAGCACCTACAGCGGCCAGGTCGAGCACCGGCCGCTCCTCGGCACCGGCCGGCCCCCGGCTGCTTCGGACATCCGCCGGGCTGTGCGGCTGTCCGGTGAGGTCACCGCCGTGGTGGGCAGCGCGTGCGTCGCGGGCAGCGTTGCCTTGGGGCGGCGGCGGGTGGGCCGGCTGTGAACGAGCGCCGCGGGGAAGCACAGGCGCCGGGCGGGCTCACGGAGGTCAGCGATTCGCAAGAAGGCGTGGTGGCGGCGGGTGGGCCGGCTGTGAACGAGCGCCGCGGGGAAGCACAGGCGCCGGGCGGGCTCACGGAGGTCAGCGATTCGCAAGAAGGCGTGGTGACATCGGGGCGCGGTGGTACCCACGGGGAGATCGCCGTCCCCTCTGGTGCGCACGGTGGCGATGTCGAGGCAGTGGCTCGGTGGCTCGGTGTGCCCGTGTCGAGCGTGCTCGACCTGTCGGCCAGCCTGAACCCCTTCGCCGGAGACTTGCGGCCCGTGGTCGCTCGCCACCTGGAAGCCGGTGTGCTCGGTCGCTATCCCGACGAAGCCATCGCTCGTCGAGCACTGGCCGGCGCCCTCGGAGTCGAGCCGACCCAGGTGCTCCTGACGAACGGAGGAGCTGAGGCCATAGCGTTGGTCGCTTCGGTCCTTCGCCGTGGGTGGGTGGTCGAACCGGAGTTCTCGCTGTACCGACGCCACCTCGAGACGCTGGACCCCGAAGCTGGCCGGTGGCGGTCGAACCCGAACAACCCCCTCGGTCTGCTCGCCGGCGCGCAGGACACCGCTGCGGTGTGGGACGAGGCGTTCTATGCGCTGGCAACCGGGTCGTGGACGCGGGGAGATGCCGACCATGGTGCAGTGGTGATCGGGTCGCTCACCAAGGTGTTCGCATGCCCGGGCCTGCGGATCGGCTACGTGGTGAGCACGGACGAGCAGCTCCTGCGAGCATTGGGCGAGCGTCGACCACGATGGTCACTGAACGCCCTGGCTGTAGGCTGCCTTCCCGACCTGCTCGACAGGGCCGACCTGGCCCGATGGCAGGCTGCGCTGTCCGATGCACGGCGCGAGCTGGCCGACGTGCTCACGAGCTTCGGCCTGTCCCCGCGACCCTCGTCGGCCAACTGGGTCCTGGTCGAGGCGCCGGCAGGGCTGCGCGCGGCGCTTGTTCGCGAGCGGGTGCTGGTGCGAGAGTGCTCCTCGTTCGGCATGCCGGCGGTGCTGCGCGTAGCTGTGCCCGACGACCGCGGGCTCGAGCGGCTTGCCGGTGCGCTCGGGCGAGCGATGGAGCGTACGGACCATGCGCCGCGGCGCCAGAGTCGGAGCCAGGCGCCGAGGAGGGTCGTACCCGACCCGGCAGCTCGCTCGTGGGCCGGGTTGCAGGGGGCGTTGGTGGTGTGCGGCACCGGCAGTGACGCCGGCAAGAGCGCGTTGGTGACTGGGCTGTGCCGACTGCTCGCGCGCCATGGCGTCCGGGTGGCGCCGTTCAAGGCGCAGAACATGGCGCTGAACTCATGGGTGACCGACGACGGTGCCGAGATCGGGCGGGCGCAGGCCGTGCAGGCGATGGCAGCGGGGATCCCGGCCGAGCGTTCTATGAACCCGATCCTGCTCAAGCCCACCGGCACCCACTCGAGCCAGGTGGTGGTGCTCGGCCGGCCTTGGGCGGTCCACGACGCAGCTGGCTACCGATCGGTTCGCCGGGAGCTGGCGCCGATCGTGGAGCGGTCACTGGCTGAGCTGCGAGCCCGGTTCGACGTGGTGATCTGCGAGGGAGCAGGGAGCCCGGCGGAGATCAACCTCCTCGACGGCGACTTCGTCAATCTGGGTCTCGCCCGCCGCGCGGGCATGGCGGCGGTGCTGGTCGGAGACATCGACCGCGGTGGGGTGTTCGCCTCGCTCTACGGGACGGTGACCCTGCTGCCGCCGGCGTTGGCCTCGCTGGTCGGCGGCTTCGTGATCAACAAGTTTCGCGGTGACGCCGAGCTGCTCGCTCCCGGGACAGCGGAGCTGGTGGCGCGCACGGGGGTGCCGGTGATCGGCGTGGTGCCGTGGTTGGCCGGTCTGGACCTCGATGCCGAGGACTCGCTGGGCCTCGCCGCTATCGCCACTGGTATCCCTACTGGCGCTTCGCCTGCGCCGGTGGAGCGGGACACGGTCGTCGCCGCGACGACCGGGGCGTCGACGGAGGAAGCTACGGGAACGCCGCGTGCGCCGGGAACGGAGATGGCCACGGGCGCAGGGAGGGGAACCGAGACGGTGCGGCCTGCGCGGACGGCGCCGGCGACGGGGGTAGTGCCGGTGACGGGAACGCCGTGCCCGCCGGTAACGGGGACGGGGACGGGGACGGGGACGCCGGCCGGGACGCTGCCGCCGACGGGGACGGGAACAGAGACGGTGCCGTCGACCCGGGCGGGCACTCGTCGGGCGCTCGACGTGGCCGTGCTCCGGCTGCCGCACCTGTCGAACGCCACGGACATCGACGCCTTCGGCGGGGACGCCGAGGTGTCGGTCCGCCTGGTGGAGCACGCAGCGGAGCTGGGGGATCCCGACGTGGTGGTCTTGCCGGGGACCAAGGCGACGGTGGCGGATCTGGGCTGGCTCCGGCGCCGGGGGCTGGCCGGCACGTTGGGCGCGTTGCGCGCACCGAACGGTCCGCTCATCGTCGGGATCTGCGGTGGCTACCAGATGCTCGGCCGCCAGATCGTAGACACGGTGGAAAGCGGTGCGGGGACGGTGGCCGGTCTCGGCTGGCTCCCGGTGGTCACCGAGTTCGCCTGGAGCAAGGTGACCCGCCGCCGGCGCGGTGTGCTGGCGATCCCCGACCATGGCGGTCTTCGGTCTGTAGCGGAGCCGGGGGTCCCCGGGGCGCCAGCAGATGGCAGAACGCCCCATGAGGCGAACATGGACGCCGGGGTGACCAGCGGCGCCTGCGCTTCGCCTATGGGTCTACCAGGCACCGTCGTCGTGGCTGGTGGCTACGAGATCCACCACGGCAGACCCGCCGTCACCGGCGATGCATCAGGTGTCGACGCATGGTTCGCTCTGGACGACGAGCACGGGCAGGAGCCTGAAGGCCTGGTCGACCGCCACCACGGCGTGCTCGGCACCTCTCTCCACGGCGTCTTCGAGCACGACGACGTGCGGCTGTGGCTGCTGCGATGGGCTGCTGCTCGACGCCAGGTCACACCCCCTTCGAGCACTGTGGCGTTCGCGAAGCGCCGTGAGGACCGGATCGACCGCCTGGCCGACGCCCTGGCTGTGCACCTCGACCTCCCTCGCCTCTTCGAGCTCATTGCCGCAGCCGGACATCCCGGTGCCCAGAGCGCGTGCTCGTCGCCCGAGGTGCCAGATCCCTCTCCTGGTGCTGCGGTGGCCGCAGGCACGAGCGACCCGCTGCGCGAGGCGGTGGCCGCAGATCCGAGAGATCTCCTCCCGGGTGCTGCGGCGGCCGGAGTCCGGAGAAGTCTCCTGCCCGAGGCAACGACAGATCCCCCGTCCGGTGCTCCGGTGGCTAAAGACCACAGTGATCTTCGAGGAACGGAGGTGCCGTGATCCTCTTCCTCACCAACGCCGACACCGAGCTGCTCGCCCTGCGCGTGGCGGCCGAGTCGATGCCCGAGGGGTTCCCAGCGGTGCGCGGCGCGAACCCGGACCGGCTGCCCAGCGCGCCGAGCGTCGACGGCGTGCGTGTCGTGCTGGTCCGGCTGCTCGGCGGCCGCCAGGCCTGGCGAGAACAGTTCGACGACCTACGACTGCGCTGCGTGTCGGGGGGTGTGGCACTGCTGGCGTTCGGCGGGGAGTCCGTGCCCGACGCCGAGCTGACCGGGCTGTCCACGGTCGCGTCGGCCACCGTCACCGAGGCGTTCGCCTACCTGGTCCACGGCGGCGTGGCGAACGTGACCCAGCTGCTGCGCTTCGTGGCCGACACCGTGCTGCTCGAAGGGTTCGGGTTCGATCCGCCGGCCCCGGTGCCTACCACCACGTGGTACCACCCCCCGGTACCGTCCAGTGCGCCTGAGGGTGCTGAGGCGGCGCCGACGGTGGGCATCGTCTTCTACCGCGCGCATCTTCTCGCCGGGAACACCCAGTTCGTCGACGACCTGGCCGCGGCGGTGCGCCGTCGCGGGGGGCGGCCGGTGGCGGTGGCGACCTACTCGCTGCGCCCCGACGAGCACGGGGTCGTCTCCGCGGTCGCGCTGCTGGCCGAGGCGGAGGTGGACGTGGTGCTCACCACCACCCTGGCAGCCGGCAGTCTCGACGAAGAGGCCGGCACTTGGGACGCGGGCGCACTGGGCTCCCTGGGAGTGCCGATCGTCCAGGCGGTGTGCGCGACGGCCCCGTCCGCGCAGTGGGCGGCGTCAGCTGCGGGGCTCGGCCCGACCGATGTGGCCATGTCGGTGGCCGTGGTGGAGTTCGACGGTCGGATCGTCTCGGTGCCATTCTCCTTCAAAGAGGTCGTCGACGACGACGACATCTTGGGCAGCCCTCTGAGCGCGTACCGCACCGTGGCGGATCGCACCGAGCGGGTGGCCGGGCTCGCCGTGCGCCTGGGCCGGCTCCGGCACCAGCCTCCGGCCCACAAGCGGGTGGCGCTGGTGCTGTCGGCCTACCCGACCAAACGCAGCCGGCTCGGCAACGCGGTGGGGCTCGACACCCCGGCCTCGGTGGTCGAGCTGCTCCACGCGATGGCCGACGCCGGGTACCAGGTGGAGCGGATCCCTGCCGACGGTGACAGCCTGATGGCGGAGCTGGCCGACGGCCTCACCTACGGCGCCGGCGAGCTCGACGTCGCTCAGCTGGGTCGTGCGCTCGGGACCATGGACGGCGCGGCCTACGCCGCATGGTTCGCCGGCCTGCCCGAGGAGCTTCGCGAGCAGGTGGCGGCCGCCTGGGGGCCGGCACCAGGCAGAGTCGGGGTAGTCGGTGCAAGCGGGAGCTCGGTCTCTGGCACCGGTGACGCTCGGCTGGTGTTCTCCGGCATCGACCTGGGTGGAGTGCTGGTGGCGGTGCAGCCGCCGCGGGGCTTCGGGGAGAACCCCGTGGCCGTCTACCACTCGCCGGACCTGGCGCCGACGCATCACTATCTCGCGTTCTACCGCTGGCTGGACGCCGTGTGGGGGGCGGACGCCATCGTCCACCTCGGCAAGCACGGCACCTTGGAATGGCTCCCGGGCAAAGGGGTCGGGCCGTCCGCGTCGTGCGCGCCAGACGCGGCTCTCGGTGACCTGCCGCTCGTCTACCCGTTCGTGGTGAACGACCCGGGCGAAGGCACGCAAGCCAAACGTCGCACCCACGCCGTGATCGTCGACCATCTGGTGCCGCCGCTCACCAGGGCCGACACCTACGACGACCTGGCTCGTCTCGAACAGCTGCTCGACGAGCATGCCCGTGTGGTGTCGCTCGATCCGGCCAAGCTCCCGGCCCTGCGCCGCCAGGTCTGGGACTGCCTGGTCGCCGCCGAGATCCACCGGGACATGGGGTTGGTTGCCGCGGAGGCGCCGGCGTTCGAGGATCCCGCGTTCGACGACCTGCTGGTCGAGGTGGACGGCTACCTCTGCGAGCTGAAGGACGCCCAGATCCGTGGCGGGCTCCACGTGCTCGGCCAGCCACCGGGGGGCGGTGCCGAGCTGGATCTCGTGTTGGCGATCACCCGCCTGGCTCAGGGTCCGCTCCCGTCGCTGCGCCAGGTCGTGGCCCGCGCGCTGGGCGTGGATCTCGAAGGTGGCGCCCGGCGTGAGGTGGATGCAGTGGAAGCCGAGTGCCGGCGGCTGCTGGCGGCCTGCCAGGAGGCCGGATGGCACATGCCCGGTCCTTTGGGGGACTCCGATTTCGCGAACCTGCAAGGAGTGGGGAGCACCGTAGAGCAAGACCGCTTCGAGGAGCCGGCGCAGTCGGGCCGACAGGACCAGGCACACACCGCGCACCAGGCAAACGCCCGAGCCGTGCCCAGCGGTCCTGAGGCCGAGGATCGAGACAGCGCCGTGCCCACGATCGGGCCGGTGGCCGAGGTACTGAGGTGGGTGTGCGAACGCCTGGCGCCTGCGCTGGCCGGCACTGCAGGCGAGATCGACGCGGTGCTCGGCGCGCTCGACGGCCGGTTCGTCCCCCCTGGCCCGAGCGGCGCGCCGTCGAGGGGCCACGCGCACGTGCTGCCCACCGGCCGCAACTTCTACGCGGTGGATCCGCGGGCCATCCCGTCACGCCTGGCGTGGGCCGTCGGCGTGGCGCTGGCAGAACGGCTGGTGGAACGCCACGTCGCCGAGGAAGGCCGTGTGCCGCGCCATGTGGCCCTGGTGGTCTGGGGCACCGCGGCCATGCGCACTGCCGGTGACGACGTGGCCGAGGCGCTCGCGCTTCTCGGCGTGCGTCCGGTCTGGGAAGAGGAGTCGGGCCGGGTGACCGGTCTGACGGTGGTGCCGCTGGCCGAGCTGGGCCGTCCTCGGGTGGATGTCACCTTGCGGGTGTCGGGCTTCTTTCGCGACGCCTTCCCGCACGTCGTGTCCCTGATCGACGAGGCGATGAGCCTGGTGAGCGCGCTGGACGAGCCGCCTGAGGCCAATCCGCTCGCGGGTCGCGGCGACGAGGCCCGCATCTTCGGGCCCAAGCCCGGTGCGTACGGCTCGGGGATCCTGGCGTTGCTCGAAGGTCGCAACTGGCGCAGCGACGACGACCTGGCCGCGGTGTACGTGGCGTGGGGTGGATGGTCGTACCGCCGTGGCGCGATGGGCGCCCCGGACGCCGATGCGCTGCGCCTCCGGCTCGCAGGCGTGGAGGTGGCGGTGAAGAACCAGGACAACCGGGAGCACGACATCTTCGACTCCGACGACTATCTCCAGGACCACGGCGGCATGGTGGCAGCTATCCGCTCCATCACCGGTCGCCAGCCCAAAGCGTGGTTCGGCGACAGCGCCGATCCAGCCCGGCCCACCGTGCGCTCTCTGGCGGAAGAGGCGGCCCGGGTGGTGCGCAGCCGGGTGGTGAACCCGAAGTGGATCGGCGCCATGATGCGTCACGGCTACAAGGGTGCCTTCGAGATGGCGGCCACGGTGGACTACCTGTTCGGCTACGACGCTACGGCCCGGGTGGTGGAGGACTGGATGTACGAGAAGGTGACCGAGGCGTACGTGGGCGACCCCGAGGTGCGGAAATTCTTGGAGCAGTCGAACCCGTGGGCACTGCGCTCCATCGCGGAGCGGCTCCTCGAGGCGTCGGACCGAGGGCTGTGGCAGGCCTCGGATGCGGCGTTGGGCACCTTGGGCGGCGCGCTGCTCGAAGCCGAGGGATGGGAGGAAGACCGTTGAGCGCCAGTCCCGGTCCCAGCCCGAGCCCCACTGCCGGTGCTGCGCCGAGCCCCACAGCGGATGCCGGTCCCGACAGCAGTGCCGGTGCCGGTGCCGGTGCCGGTGTTGCCCCGAGTCCCAGTCCGAGCCCTACTGCCGGTGCCGGTGCTGCTCCGAGCCCCGCTGCCGATCGCAGTCCGCGAGATGTCGCCGGCACCGAGGGTCGTGCGGGTTCGAGGAAGCGCTCCGGTGAGGCTGTGAGTGAACGCGGCGCGAATCGCGCTGAGCGGGTGGAGCAGCGACCGGTGTACCCGCTCTCTGCGGTGGTCGGCCAGGAGGCGCTCGTGCTGGCACTCGTGCTCGCAGCGGTTGACCGCGGCATCGGCGGCGTGCTGCTGCGGGGCCAGAAGGGGAGCGCGAAGACCACCGCGGCACGGGGACTCGCGAGCGTGCTTCCCGGCCGGGCCCCGTTCGTGGAGCTGCCGGTGGGCGCGTCGGAGGACCGCGTCGTCGGCACGGTAGACCTGAAAGCGGTGCTGCGCGACGGCGAGGGACGCTTCTCGCCTGGTCTGCTGGCTGCGGCCGACGGCGGGGTGCTCTACGTCGACGAGGTGAACCTGTTGCCCGACCATGTCGTCGACGTCTTGCTGGACGTCGCCGCCTCGGGTGTGAACCGGGTCGAGCGCGAGGGGATCTCCCACGAGCACGCCAGTCGCTTCGTGCTGCTCGGATCGATGAACCCCGAAGAGGGGGAGCTGCGGCCGCAATTCCTCGATCGGTTCGGTCTCGCCGTCCAGGTGAGCGCGCCGACCGATGCGGCGCAGCGGGCAGAGGCGGTCCGCCGCCGCCTCGCCTTCGACGCCGATCCTGCTGGGTTCGTGGCCCAGTGGGCGCGGGCCGAGGCCTCGCTGGCCGAGCGTCTCGCGCGGGCTCGACCCGCTCCGCTAGCCGGCGGGCTCGTCGAACAGGTCGCCCGGCTGTGTGTGGCACTCGGCGCCGAGGGGTTGCGCGCCGATCTGGTGTGCTGTCGGGCTGCCGCCGCGCTCGCCGGGTGGGAAGGCCGCCCAGAGGCCGGGGAAGCAGAGGTCCGGCAGGTGGCTGCGGCCGCGCTGGCTCACCGTCGACGCCGGTCGCCGTTCGAGTCGCCGCAGCTCGCCGACGAGGAGCTGCAGTGCGCGCTCGACGAGGCGTTCGCTCCGATGCGAGCTGCTGGGGCTCGGGCTGGGAAAGAGGCTGGGGCTGGGGCTGGGGAAGGGACCCATGGTCGGCGAGCGTCGGGTGCCGAGGGGGATGCTTCGGACGCCGCTGGCACCGGCGCTCGCGCCGCGAGAGACGCTCCTGGCGCCAGCGGGCACAGTTCGGTCGTCGGAGAAGGCGCTTCGGGCGTCGTGGCAGGTAGCTCGAGTGCCGAGACAGGAGCTTCGAGCGCCAGGGCAGGGACCTCGAGCGCCAGGGCAGGCAGTTCCGGTAGAGATGGAGATGGCACGGGCGGTTCACGGCGCGGTGCAGCTCGTCCAGACGCGGCGTTCGCCACGGACCGTGGAGCTGGTGGGTCGCGTGCGGGTCGACACCAAGCGGTGCGACCGCTGCCCGCCTGGTCGACACGGAGCGCAGCAGCCGGCGACGCGGCGGCTCTCGGGCCTGGTCGAGGACGCCAGGACCCGGCGCCGGCCGGTGAGCGGGGGCCGAAGGCCGTCAGATCCGACAGCTTCGTACCCGACGGCCTCATGTCCCGCAGCGCAGGAGGAGGATCCCCCCCGGCGTTGCCTGTCGCGGGTGTCGAACCCGCCAGCTCGGACAACCAGGCCACGGACGCCGGCTGGGGACTGACAGAGAGCCGACCGACGGCGTCGTGGGCGAGAGGCGTGCTCGGTGACGATCGTCGGGCGGTGCGGGATCGCGCCAGGCGGTCAACGGCGGCGGGTCGCCGGGGTTTGGCAGAGGCCCAACGGGGTCGGCGCGTCGGCAGCACCGTGCCCGATGGCCCGGTGTCACAGGTGGCAGTGGGTGCGTCGGTGCGTGCCGCCGCGGCACGAGGTGTGTCGCAGGTCGAGGCGACCGACGTGCGCCAGGCGGTGTTCGAGCAACGCACCGGGCAGCTGGTGGTACTGGCTGTGGATGCCTCGGGGTCGATGGGCGCAGCGCGGCGCATCGACGCGGCGGTGCGCGCGGCGTTGTCGTTGCTGCTCGACGCCTACCAGCGCCGGGACCGGGTGGCGTTGGTGACCTTCGGTGGCGACACCGCGACGGTAGCCCTGGCGCCAACCGGCAGCGTGGAGGTGGCCCGGGCCAGGCTCTCGGCGCTCGCCACCGGCGGGCGCACGCCACTTGGCGCCGGGATACTCACGGCGCTCGACGTGGCGGGAAGCGCCAGTCGCAGCGGCCACCAGCCGCTGGTGGTGCTGATCACCGACGGGCGTGCCACCGCGGGACCGCCGGGGAACGACCCGCTCTCCGCCGCGCTCGGGGCTGCCGGCGAGGTCCGTCGGGCAGGGGTGCGTGCCGTGGTGGTCGACGCGGAGGACGGCGACATCCGCCTCGGGCTCGCCGGCGTGGTGGCCGATACCATGGGCGCGCGTTACGTGGCAGTAGGGGAGATGACTGGCGACGAGATCGCCCAGGTGGTGCGCGCCGAGGCACGGAGCGGTGAGGACCCGGCCTCAGGTGGCGTCGTCGAACGGCGCTATTAGGGCTGGATCGGGCGGCAGAGGCGGCAGAGGCCACAGATGCCTACGCGGGCTTCCAACTGCTCCACAAGTGGTCGGGAAGCTGTCGACCTCCTCCCACGGCTGAAACTGCAGCGTGACCGCCTGCGCAAGCCGCCTCCTCCGCCCCCTCCTGAGAGTCGTTATCATCCTCACTGATCTGCTATCATCGTCGTTGTGAAGCAGATCATCACGCGTGTGGACGACGAGCTGGCTGAGGGCCTCAAGCGCCAAGCCGGACAAGCAGGCGAGTCGGTCAACTCCTACCTGAACCGCCTCCTGCGGATTGCAGTGGCGGGACCAGGATCACCTCGCCACATGTGGAAGGCGGCAGCGGTCGCCGACGGTCGGCTCGTCGCGAGGGGAGCGCGACACGGGCGGTCTCGCTGGACCATGGATCTCGGGACCGAGGTCAGCACCCGGGCCGGATATGCCGCCGAGCTCGTAAGCGACGGGCGCGATGAGCGGTGATCGTCTTTGCCGACACCAGCGCGCTCGGGAGCGCCTATCTCGGCGACGAAGCTGACGGCTCGTGGATAGCGGACACCATCTTCGAGGGCCAGGATCCCGTCGTGGTCTGCGAGCTCGTCGACGTTGAGCTCGCAAGCCTGCTAGCGCGCGCCCAGCGCGACGGCCGTATCGACGCGGCTGGCGTCTCAGAGCGTCTGGACGCCTACGCCGACCACACCGCTGACGACGGGCCGATCGGAGTGGTGCCGCTTGCCAAGGACACGCTCGCACAAGCAAGGGCTTTCGTTCTGCAGACGCCAGTCCGAACACTGGACGCCATACATCTGGCTGCGGCCCGGCTCCTGGCCGACGCCACTGCTGACACGGTCGTGCTGCTGACTCGCGACGTCCGCCAAGCTAGCGCGGCTACGTCGCTCGGTTTCCGCTTGCATGAGGCGCCCTCGGACTGAGCTCGGTTCGATTCGGGCCGTGAGGAACATCGGAACGAAAAGTGCCGCTCACACGCTGGTCGGCCGATTGCCGCTCCTGTGCTCTTGCGCTGCCTTGTGCCACTGCAATGCCTGCTTGTAGCCCTCGGTGCGACGTCGCTGCTGGTCCTTGGCTCGCTTGGAGAGGTTCCTCGTGGTGCGCGCCGAAGCGCTGACCGGTGACGCGGCTTCAGGCGTCCTCGTCGAACGGCGCTCGTAGGGCTGGGTCTGGCGGCAGAGGCGGCAGCTTGCGACGGGGCTGCCTCGCTTCTCGCGAAGACACGCTCGTTCCTGCCAAGCCGGCTACGGTGCGGCTCGGAGGTCGCCGGGCGGGCACCGTACCGGCCGGGGGCCGCTTCGCTGCAGCGCTCGAGAGGAGACCTGACCATGATGGACGTCGAGCTGAACGCGTGGTTGCTGTTCGGTCACACGGGCTCCCATCACGCGCGGGCGGAGATCGTGAGCCGTCTGCCCGATGGTGCCGTCCACCGCTACACCTACGCTGATATGGCGCGCCGGGCGCAGCAGCTGATGCACGGGCTAGACCGGCTCGGCATCGAGCCCGGGGAGCGGGTGGCCACCCTGGCATGGAACGGCTACCGGCATCTCGAGGCCTACTTCGCCATTCCCTGCGCACGGCGGGTCATCCACACGTTGAACCTGCGGCTCTCTACCGACGAGCTCGCCTACATCATCGGTCATGCCGGGGACTGCGCGATCCTGGTCGACCCCGACCAATTGCCGCTCGTGGAAGCCGTGCGCGACCGGATCCCCTCGGTACGTCACATCGTGGTGCTGGGTGACGACGTTCCGGCGTCCGATCTGACCGGCTTGATCGGCTACGAGGATCTGCTGGCCGACGAGCCCGATACCTATTCCCAGCCCCACATCGATGAGCGTTCGGCCTTTGGGCTGTGCTACACCTCGGGGACTACCGGACGGCCCAAAGGGGTGCTCTACACCCACCGCTCCACGTTCCTGCACGCCACTGCGGTTGCCTCCACTGCAGGGATGGCCATCGGGCCCGGTGACAGCGTCCTGCCCCAGGTCCCGATGTTCCACGCCACCGCTTGGGGGGTGCCGTACGCTTCCGCCGCGGTCGGCGCCAAGCAGGTCTTCTACGGCGGGGTTCTCGAACCGGCCAGTTTCGTCGGGTTGATGGCGGACGAGGAGGTCACCGTCGCTGCCGGTGTTCCCACCGTCTGGCTGGCTGCCGCCGACGCCATCGCCGCCAGCGGAGGCCGGCTGCCACGGCTCCGCCACATCGTCTGTGGGGGCAGCCAGCCCTCACGCGCGCTCATCGAGCGGTACCTGCACGACTTCCGCATCCCCATCGTCCAAGCGTGGGGGATGACCGAGACCTCGCCGTTGGCTTCGGTGGCGTGGCCCCAGGAGCGGATGCACGACTGGACCGAGGAGGAGGTGACGAGCGGCGCGCGGACCCAGGCAGGGCTGCCGTTGCCAGGGATCGACGTGGTGATCCGCGACGAGCAAGGCCGCGATGTCGCCTTCGACGGCGAGACCATGGGAGACCTGTACGTCCGCGGTCCGTGGGTGACCGACCGCTACGTCGGCGACGAAGGCGCCGAATGCTTCACCGATGGATGGTTCAAGACCGGAGACGTGGCTATCGGCTCACCGGAGGGCTACTTCGTCATCGCGGACCGGACGAAGGATCTGGTCAAGTCGGGCGGAGAGTGGATCTCCTCGGTCGACATGGAGGCGGCCATCATGGCCATGCCTGAAGTGCTCGAAGCAGCCGTCGTGGCCATCCCCGATCCGAAATGGCAGGAGCGGCCGCTTGCTTGTGTCGTGACCCGTCCGGGCGCCACCGTCGACTTGGAGCAGGTCCGCACGCATCTTCGTGGTTCGGGGTTCGCCTCGTGGCAGCTCCCGGACCGGATCGAGCTTCTCGACGAGGTCCCCAAGACGGCGGTCGGCAAATTCGACAAGAAGGTGCTTCGCAGCCGGTTCTCGGCCTGAGGGAGCCCGTCCGCGAAGCACACCCACCGGCAGTCGGCCGGCGTGGACGGTGCCCCGCGGGAGGACGGCCCGCTCAGCTGGCCAGTGGGCTGATGTGGCCGAGCGCGTCAGCGAGACGCTCCCGTTCGGTCTCCATGTCGCAGTGGGCCTGGAGGTTCAACCAGAGCTCGTCGCTGGTACCGAAGTAGCGGGCGAGGCGGAGGGCGGTGTCAGCAGTGATCCGGCGCGTGCCGTGGACGATCTCGTTGATCCTCCGGGGCGGCACACCGATGGCGACGGCCACACGGTGTTGCGTGATGCCCAGAGGGGTGATGTACTCCTCTTGGAGGACCTCACCGGGGTGGATGGGGGGTACAAGGTGCTGACCATCGTGTTGTCCGTCGCGGTGACGACGCAGCTCAGGAGGGGTGCGCTGGCGAAGGTGCCCCGTGTCGCCACCCGGTGCAGTCTCCCGCAGGGTGTCCTATACGGAGGCCTCCCCGGCGCCTCGAAGCAGGCAAGACTCTGCTCAGCGGCTGGTAGCCGGCCAGTGGTCTAGGCACCCGGTGATCTAGGCGCCCGGTCATCCTGGCCGAAGGGCACGAGGCGCGTCAGACTGCATCGGTGCCCCGCCTGCTCGTCGTGCACCACACCTCTTCCCCCACAGTGCACGCCATGGTCGAGCAGGTCCGCGCCGGAGCCGGCGCCGAGGGCATCGAGGGCGTGGAGGTGGTGCTCCGCCCGGCACTGTCGGCCGGTGCGTCGGACGTGCTCGACGCAGACGGCTACCTCCTGGGCACGCCGGCGAACATCGGCTACATGTCCGGCGCCCTCAAGCACTTCTTCGACCAGATCTACTATCCCTGCCTCGAGGCGACCCGACGGCGTCCGTACGGCTGCTTCATCCACGGGAACAGTGACACCACCGGCGCGCTGCGCAGCATCGAGACCATCGTCGCCGGGCTCGGCTGGCGCCAAGCGCAGCACCCGTTGCTGGTGGTGGGGCCACCGGGTCGCAAGGATCTTCAGGCCTGCTTCGAGCTGGGCGCGGCCCTGGCCGCCGAGCTGGCCATGAACGGCTGATCTCTTGGTAAAAGGATCTGTGGGGTCTCCGCTCAACCGGAGCCATCGCAGCCACCCTACAGGTGGAGCGCGCCGAAGTCGTCCGGACGACCTGGTCTACTGCGGTCAGACGAAGAGCCCGAACGGATCTTTTCGTGAAGCGGGACGCGCTGCTCAGGGCGCTTGGAGCACGACGAGGAAAAGGAACCGCGAGTTATCCACAACCGCCTGGCAGTAAGAGGCGTAGGGCGTCTTGACCGCCCTCTTCAGGTGCGAGGCCGATCGTACCTCGTCGGTGCCCGTCCCTGCCCGGGTGCTACGCACCCCTCGTCGACAAGACGGCTCCGGCTCGGTCGATCCCTAAAGCACACACGTGTTCCCCTTCCTGATCCACAGAAACAGCAGGAGACCCCTCTTGACATCCACCGCACGAAGGTGTACTCTGCTCATTGTCAGTATGTGATCATCCAGACCACTATCTGACAACAGGGGCGTTTTTCCTAGCGTGTGTGCCTCCTCGCTTTCTTCTGTTCAGGCAAGCACGTTGAGCCATTACATGGAGGCGACTAAGAACGAAATGGCAGATGGCACCGAGTTTTCACTCCAGTCTGTTCGACGTGCCCTTGTAATACTCGAGATGGCAGCGCAGGATAAGGTGTTAACCATACGATCAGTAGGGGATAAGCTAGGATTGGCTTATAGTACAGCTAATCGCCTTGTGAGCGAGTTGCGAAGCTCCGGCTATCTCGAGCCAGCGAATGAACGCGGCACATACAGATTGGGGCTCAAATTGTTCTCACTTGGTTGCCAGGTGGATTCGGTTGCCAGTCTGAATCTTGCAGCGGTTCCCGTTTTACGTCAGTTGTCGACTGACATTGGTGAGTCCACGAATATCGCGATGTGGGAAGCAGGCTCCGTAGTCTACGTGAATCGCGTGGAGCCACCTCACTCGCTTCGTACGGTAGTTCGCCTGGGGGAGGAGGCGCCCTTACACTGCTCCGCAGTCGGGAAAGTGACTCTAGCCTTCTTGCCGTACGCGGAGCGGTTGAGCCTAATCAACAGTCTGACCCTGACGTCCTTCACCTCCCATACTATTGTCGGGAGGCCGAGCCTTATTGAAGAGTTGGAGCAGATCCGCTTCCTCGGTTACGCAATCAATGACGAGGAGCACTATGAGGGTGTCCGCGGTGTGGGTGCGCCAGTTCTCACTGATCATGGTTTCCCGATTGCATCGGTCAGTGTGGCTGGACCCACATCTCGTATAGATACACTGGCACTGCAAAAGCTGAGCGCCATGGTGATCGAAGCCGCACACCAAATAGCTTACAACCTTCGGTTCCACCGAATCGACACAGTAATACGTGTTAATGGGAAGGGAGCGAATGCCAGTGCCGACGCTTAGTGACTTTGGAAACGTTCATACCTGCGATGTGGCTATCATCGGCGGTGGAAATGCCGGAATGAATGCTGCGATTTCCGCGCGGGAGGAAGGGGCAGAAGTACTCGTTATCGAAAAGGCTGATCCCGCACGAAGCGGTTCCATTGGCGGAGGCGTGGATCACTTCATGGCTTATCTTGATACGGGGCCCGAATGGGACACTCGGGAAGGATACCTCCAGTGGGTGGGTAAAGTTGCCCGAGGCGCAGTCAACCTGAAGGTGCAGGATGCTATTTTCTGTCAGGGCGGACGGGACGAGATGATAGAACGCTTTGCCCGCGTAGGTAGTCCGTTGCAACAGCAGGATGGTACGTTCTACCGAACACAGTCCTATGGTATGCCGGGGCCACTTTGGATCAACTTCAATGGGAAGCACCTGAAATACAACCTCTACAAGGATGCAGTCCACAAAGGAGCAAAGCACCTCCGTAGGGTCGTCGTAACTAGTTTGCTTACTCGGGAAGGCCGTGTCGTAGGCTGTGTTGGAATCAATATTCGTACGGGTGAGATTCACGTTATCCGTGCGAACTCTGTTGTCTTATCTACCGGAAACACAAACCGCATCTACAAAAACCCAACTCCCTATCGCTTCAACACCTGGCAGTGTCCAGCTAACACTGGTGCAGCTCAGGCCATGGCTTATGCGGCTGGAGCCGACCTTGCCAACATGGAATATATGCGCTGGACGGTCATTCCGAAAGGATTCAGTGCCGCAGGGTTGAATGCCCTGAGTGGCATGGGAGGCGTCATGATCAACAGTCATGGGGAGCAGTTCATGTCGAAGTACCACCCCCTTGGAGAGCGCGCTCCTCGCTATGTACTAGTCGAAGCTGTCTACGGTGAGCTTATGGAGGGGCGAGGGCCGGTCTATATAGACTGTCGAGGTCTTGATCCCGAAGCACTTCGTCACTTGCGTGATCTCCTCGGCTGGGACAAGGATACCCTGCCGGACTTCATCGAACAGCAAGGTCTGGACCTCACAACAGAACCGTTCGAAGTGATGTTCTCAGAGGGTATGCAAGGTGGTCCGGCAGAAGTCTGCTCAAGTGGCGTTCGAATCGATGAGACCTGTGAATCAAGTATTCCGGGCCTTTTTGCAGCCGGCGATTGTGCGGATCAGACACGCTGTGTGCACCTTTCCGCTGCAGGGGGCTCTCATGCTGGGCACTTTGCAGCCCGTTGGGCACTAAAGGCAGACCACCTGGATCCAGAATATGCAGATGTTGCGCAGGCCCGCCAGAATGCGTTGGCGCCTTGCGCGGAAGGCAACCCTGTTCGCTATGACGAGATTGAAGATTCAATCGCTTCAATCATGTGGCAGCATGTCGGGCCGGTTCGAACTGAGGACAGCATGCTATCAGCACAGGCTATGCTCGAAGATCTCGCAACGCAGGTCGAACATATAGGTGCAGACAACCTCCATGAACTCATGCGTGCCCATGAGGTGAAGACTATGTGGCAGGTAGCCAGGCTCACGACCGCGGCATCGTTACAAAGGAAAGAGACACGGTTTGGGCCCTACTTCAAGCGCAAGGACTATCCGGATACTAGCGATGAGTACTGCGGGCAGATGGTGCTGCGGCGAAATGACGACGCAATCGCAGTTCGCTTTGAGCCTCTTACATATGAGGTTTCCAACTAATGCCCGCCGTCGTCATTGCCGAACGCTGTATCGGTTGCAAGATATGTGATATCCGGTGCCCATTAGATGTGTTCACGATGGTGCCCTTGGATAAGCCAAAGAAGATTCTTGGTCGCATGGCGAAGGCAATCGCAGTGGTCAGCTATCCAGATGAGTGCTGGAACTGCGGCGTGTGTCGGCTCGACTGTCCGACGGACGCGATTCGCTTCGTATTTCCGGAGGACATGCTGCATTTCCAATGGTCACCCGATGCGCTACCCGATGGAGCGCTTTGTGGACACCGTTCGTGGCAGGGATAGAGAGGGGGGGGAGTGAGCGGCAACCCTACTGTGAGCCGAAGTTTGCGGGCTAGCGGGATCGTGGGGGCTGGTGGCGCAGGCTTTCCGACTCATCTGAAATATCGCAGGCACACGCAACGACTTATTATCAATGTCCAAGACAGCGAACCTGGCTACGTGAAGGACAAATGGCTGATGTTGACACTGCAAGAGTTCCTCAACCAAGGACTCGAACTTTTGCAGGACACCTTTCGCTTCGATGAAATCGTATTTGCTGTCAAGGATTCTTACAAAGCAGAGTTTGCGGCCTTCGAGAGTAAATTTCCAATTGTTTTCACAGACGACACTTATTGGAACGGGGAGGCAAAAAAGCTTGCGAGCACAGTGTTCGGTATCCCATTTATCACGAATCAGCGAACCCAAGATTTTGATGTCACAGTAAGTTGTCTGGAGACGGTGGCTAACTTGTGCTGGTGGCTTCTTGATGGACTACCCGTCACAGACAAGTACGTGCAGGTATACGGTGCAGTGAAGACACCTCGCCTCGTTCGTGCTCCAGTCGGAACGTCGGCTAAGGTTCTCCTTGCATTGGCTTGCCCCACACCTGATGAGCATTTCGTGGCTCCGCTTGTTTTGACCGGGGGACCAATGATGGGAAGGGTGGTCGACCCAGGAACATTTACTGTTCTAAAAACTACGAACGATCTGTTTGTTGCGCCGGTGAATTTCTTCGAGCGACATCGTGCGACAACGCCTACCTGGCGTGAAACTCCCGAGCAGATCACAAAGAAACTAAGGCTTGGTTCTATCCTCGATTGGCATCCGAAGGATGTGGATCTAATCGATCTTACTGAAGGTGTTGATATGGTCAAGATCGACCTTCGCCAAGCCGCGCGGTTTGGCAAGGCTAGTCGACCTATTGTGTGCGTTGAGCAACCTGTCGCCAGAGGCGAGCTGATAGCGATTGCTGAAGATGACGAGGGAGTTGACTTACATGCCAGTATTTCAGGGTTTGTTCACACGGTTATGTCGGATCGCATTGTCCTGGCCAAGGAGCGTTCGTTCGCCCAGAGCAGCACTGCCTGACACTGTCAGAGGACAGCAGCTTCAACGACGTTACAGACTGTGGTCTCATGGTGGAGTGACTTCGGTGCACCTGGCTTGCAACGCACTCGGGGTATACACCGACTGGACTGCCGTTCGCGCTGTATCACAAGATGTGGAACCTTAGCGAGTGGCTGAACACCGTACGGGTGAAGGGAGAGGGGAATAATGGTGTCAGCTGAGCGACACGACTATGACGTAGTCGTCATTGGAGGTGGCCTTGCAGGCACGATGGCCGCATCTAAGTGCAAAGAACTTAACCCATCGTTGGACGTTGCCCTTGTAGACAAGGCCAGCGTCGGACGTAGCGGTGCCAGTGTATTTGCGGCCGGGGTATATAACGTGTTCCTGCCCTATGAGGACACATTAGACGACTGGATACAGGAAATGGTGCTGCGTGGTGAGTTCCTCAATGACCAAGCTTGGGTGGAAACTTACCTAGCGCGTGGTGCCCAGGTGGCACTAGATCTGTGTCGCTGGGGTGAAGAAAGAGGGAGGATCATATTCGAGAGGAAGCCAGACGGAAGCTTCATACGACGTAGAAGCCGCGGACACATCAAGACGTCGCATTGTGTGTATCACGCTATTCCCGGTATGGACACTATGTACGAGCGCTGTGCGGAACTAGGTGTGGAGATGTTTAATCGCATCATGGTCCGTTCGCTATTGGTGGTGGAGGGCCGATGTGCGGGCGCGGTTGGATTTAATGTTCGGACAGGGCAGGGGGAAGTCTTCAAATCGAAAGCGACAATTGTGTGTTCTTCTGGTTCGGGATTCAAATCAATATATGTAGGTCACCGAAATCTTACTGGCGACATGCAGGTAGAGGCATTTCGTCGTGGGGCGGCGCTAATAAATATGGAAATGACCCATGGCAATACCGTATCACGTGAACACGACGTTCATGGGCTTAATCTGTTCGTCGGCAGCGGTGGGCGGTTCATTAATGGCAGTGATGAAGAGTTTATGTGGAGATACGATACGCTGGGCAATCGTGCAAGGCTGCAGGATCTGTGCATAGCTCTTAGCAGAGAAGTGGATGACGGTCGCGGTCCGATCTATATGGATCTGACTCAGGTGTCGGACGACGATCAGAAAATGATGCGTCGCGTGCTTCCCGAGACCTTCCGTACTTGGGACGCTGCAGGGGTTGATCCTTTCCAGCACAGGATCGAATGGGTTGTTGCCTGGGCTGGCACGCGTACAGCCGGGGGTGGTATTCGCGTGAACCGTCGAGGTGAAACCAATATTGCTGGTTTGTACGCTGCAGGTGACGCCACCAACGAGCCGGTCCATGGTACCTACGGGTTCGGGGGCGTAAATATCGGATTTGCTGCCGTGTCTGGAACCATAGCCGGTGAGACAGCTGGTGAGTATGCCACGCAGGCACAGGCAAGCGGCCTGTCGTCCGTCGGCGACGACCGCGCTGAGGCGGCGCTTGATGAGCTGTGGAAACCCTTAGCTCGTGGTCGGAAGGGGAAGAAATGCAATCCTGAAGAGATTTTCCTGGGAGTTCAGGACATTTTAATACGGCGCGTTGGATACGTGAAGACCGCGGATAGGCTGACTGCAGCACTTGACGCGATCGAGAGGCTGAAGGATATGGCGGAGAATGTCGTCGCTCATGATTTCCACGAGCTTATGATCGCGCTCGAAAGTATGAACCAGCCGGTTCTTGCGGAGCTCATTATTCGTGCTGCCTTAGTGCGGGAGGAAAGTCGTGGCTTTCACTTTCGACCAGAGTTTCCGTACTCGGACAACGAACACTGGCTCCAGTGGATCCTCTGGGACTACAAGGATGCCGAGCTTCGGCATTGGCTTGAACCGGTACCGATGCTCCTGTATAAGCCAGCAGAGGCACGCCATCGCGCACCGGGTTTGACCCAAGAGGAGGCAGTATCGCAGGGCTTGGAACAGCCTGAGATAGTTCGGGTGAGCCCGGATGCGGTTCACGCCAGTGCTTAGATCGATGTCAGGTGTGAGTTCTTGCCGTGCGCGTTGAGTGCAGAAACGTGTGCCAGTGCAACGGATCTACTGGCCTGAGGGCCTCCTGGTAAGGTGGGTGTTGCGGTGATCGAGTCGGTCAACGAGGCGACATGTATGCGATGTCATTTGTGTGTGGAGGCCTGCCCGTGTGATGTGATCCAAATAGATTACGGGGATTCTGTAGATGGCAAGGTGGTTATCCGATATCCCCATGATTGCATGACTTGCCAATTATGCGTAGAGGTCTGCCAAGCTAGTGATTCTACGTCACCCTCAGGCAAACCAATATTCGTTGGTCCGCACAGAGCTTTTTCGGTAGTGTTCCCATGGGCCTGACACGGCGTGCCTGGTTCGCGGCACGGAGGGCCGTTGCGGGCCGCCCCAGCCGCGAACGGTCCAGGACATATGACATGAATACGAATAGTAGGATGGTTTTCGTGTTACCAGTGTCAAGTACAGGTCTTTGCATGTGTTCGGGCTCGCGCGGGGACGGTGGGAGATGAAGGCTGGTACGGCTACGAGAGGTGACATAGAAGCTGTGCAACTGGAGAAGCTCCACTTGGGAATGGAGGAGGTACTGACCAACAATTTGTTCTACCGGAGACGTCATCATTCGGTCAACACATGGAGTGATTTCTATTCATTGCCATTCCTGACCAAGGTAGAGTTGGTCGAAGATCAGAACACCAACCCTCCTTTTGGTACGAATCTGTCTTATCCGTTGGGTAAGTACGTTAAACTTCATCAGACTTCTGGGAGTTCGGGCGGGAAGCCCCTACGCTGGCTTGATACTCGGAAATCCTGGTCGTGGTGGACCCATATCTGGACTGACCATGTGTACAAGGCTGCGCGTGTTAGAAATGGGGATCGAATCTTTTTTGCCTTCAGTTTTGGTCCCTTCATCGGTTTTTGGTCTGCATTTGCTGGAGCTCAACGGCTCGGGGCAATGGCTATTCCGGGTGGGGCAATGAGTACCGAACAGCGGGTCCTGGCAATAAGAGATCTTGACCCTACTGTTCTGTGCTGTACGCCGAGTTATGCCCTGCGCCTAGCACAGGCTGGAAAGGAACTTGGAGTTGATCTGTGCAATTGCGCAATCCGGATGACGGTGCATGCCGGGGAGCCGGGGGCCAGTATTCCGTCAACCAAGCACGCCATCGAAGAGGCATACGGTGCACGCTGCTTCGACCACACAGGAATGACCGAGCTTGGACCGACGGGGTTCGGGTGCCCGCTTGGTGACGGAGTTCACCTCATCGAGTCGGAGTTCATATTCGAGGTCATACCACTGGGCAGTGACGAGGATATGCCGGTCAGCCGCCCGGAAGGCACCGGTGAATTGGTTGCAAGCAACCTCGGCCGTTTCTGTTCTCCTCTGATACGATATCGCACTGGTGATTTAGTCGAACTTTCCCGGGACCCGTGTGCTTGTGGATCCCCATTCGTAAAGGCAGTGGGCGGCATCCGAGGTAGAGTGGACGACATGTTCACGGTGCGGGGGATCAATCTGTATCCGTCGCAGATCGAAGAGGTGTTAAGGCGTTATTCGGAAATTGTGAACTTTCAAATTCGGCATGAAAAGGTGCGTCACATGGATGAGGTTTCGCTGCTTATAGAGACCAAAACGGGTTCAGATGACGTTGTAGAAAGGGTAGTTCTGGATATGCGACATTCGTTTGGTGTTCGTATCAACTGCTGGTGTGTTGCTCATGGGACTTTGCCCAGCAATGAATTGAAGGCAAGTCGAGTTGTGCACGTCGAAAGCTGAGGGAGCAATTCCACCGTAATGTCTGAGAGAATGCCTGGCGGGGTCTCGTCCCCGCTCGAGCGCAGACCTGCCACATCTTCACGGCTCCTACCATCGGTGGACCCGCAAGATCGGCGCCAAGACGGTCACCCGACGCCTGGCCCCGATCAGATGGCCTGCTATGGGGAGTGGTTCGAGACCGCGAAACGCACCAGAGGCCTCGTGGCCGAGTTGGAGGCACTCTTGCTCAGGGCTGGCGAGCGCACCGAGGACTGGCCCCGAGATTCGCGCCGAGGGCGTTACGGCACCTGGGGAACGTTGCCCCGGCGGTTGCGTCCCGATGATCCCGGGGTGACAGGACAGGGCGTTCGGGAGGAAGCGGCGTCCGCAGAGCGTGGAGCTGAGAATACCCCTGGAGACGATGGCGCAAGAAGAGCCGAGGTGCTTCTTGACGGGCCGCCGACCGTTCGCTACAGTTCGAAGTGCTCACAGGATCGTCGCCAATTTCGCAGGCGATCTGGGTCACCAAGTTGAGGGAGGGCACGTGGACGTGCACGAGATCGCCAGGCAGGACATTGATGTTGCGCCTGGTGCAGAAGCCTGGGAGACGATCAGAGGCGGGTACGATCTTCAGCTTCACGTCGCTCCGGACGTCATCCCCCGCCGCGTTGATGACATCGACGTCGCCCGGGAGTTCCTAGAGGCCGGCTTGGCGGGTTTCGTGCTGAAGTCGCATTACTTCATGACGGCGGAACGGGCAAGCGTGGTCTCGAAGGCAGTCCCAGGGATAGCTGCGTATGGCGCACTGACGCTGAACCACAGCATGGGAGGGCTCAATCCCGTCGCCGTGGACCTCGCGGGCCGCGCTGGGGCCCGACTGGTCTGGATGCCGACGTGTGACGCATTGAACGAGACGGCAGGGCGCTCGAGCACGACGACGAACTTGCCAGCGTGGGCCGAGTTCCAGCGCAAGCTGGAAGCGAAGGGTGTCCTTCCGCCTCCGCTGACTGTGCTTGACGAGGACGGTCGGCTGAATCGAGCGACACTGCAGTGCCTCGAGCTCATCGCCGAGCACGACATGGTCTTGTGCACGGGCCACCTCGGGCGCGAGGAGATCTTCCCGCTGGTGAAGGCCGCGAAGGATGCCGGCGTTATCCGGGTCATCGTGACCCACGCGGAGTTCCCGTCCCAGGATCTCTCGGCTGGTGAGCAAGTCGAGCTTGCCGACATGGGGGCGGTCATCGAGCACTGCTTCACCACGACGTACACTGGGAAGGCCCCCTGGCATACCCTGTTCGCAAACGTTGCCGCCGTCGGCGCCGAGCGGTCGCTGTTGTCGACCGATCTCGGCCAGCGCACGAACCCGCCGGTGAGCCTCGGGCTTGCGAGCTACGCGCAGAGGTTCCTCGACGCCGGGTTCTCGGCGAAGGATGTCCATACGATGGTAGTGGAGAACCCCAGCCGTCTGGTGAGTCGGAGGGGAGGAGACACATGACCAGGTCCGTGCTGGTGATCAGCGCTCACGCGGCCGACTTCGTCTGGCGGGCGGGTGGTGCCATCGCCCTCGAGAGTGCCAATGGGTCGCGGGTCCGGGTGGTGTGCCTGTCGTTCGGGGAACGGGGCGAGTCGGCAAGCCTGTGGCGTGAACCGGACATGAGCATCGACAAGGTGAAGGCCGTTCGTCGCGCAGAGGCGGAGTCGGCAGCCGAGGCGCTTGGCGCCGAGGTCAGGTTCCTCGACCAGGGTGATTATCCGCTCGCGGAGACGCCTGACCTCCTCGACCTGCTGGTGCGCGAGTATCGCGAGGTCCAGCCGGATGTCGTCCTCACCCATGGGGACCGTGATCCGTACAACATGGACCATCCCACCGCCCACCGCCTCGCCTTGCAGGCACGGGTGCTCGCGCAAGCAGCCGGCTATCCGGCGCAGGGAACCGTGCTCGGCGCTCCTCCGGTGTACATCTTCGAACCTCACCAGCCCGAGATGTGTGGTTTTCACCCGGAAGTGCTGCTCGACATCACCTCTGTGTTCGACCGTAAGCGCAAGGCGATGGAGTGCATGGCCGCCCAGGAGCACCTGTGGGAGTACTACTCGGAGCTGGCCCATCGCCGGGGTGTGCAGGCAGTGCGCAACTCGGGGCAGAAGCACATCGTCCATGCCGAAGCCTACGATCGCGTGTACCCGTCGGTCGTCGCCTCACTGCCGTGAACAGGCCGCGTGTCGTCAGAACGGTTTGCCGGGTCGGAGCTGAGCTGGCGGCAGAGCTTGGAGCTCGGGGCGTGGCGACCGTGCACGAGGCACAGGGGAAGATCGGCCTGCTGGCTCCCTACATGCGGCCCCTTGCAGCTGGGTCGGCCGTGGCGGGTCCGGCAGTGACGGCGCTGGTGCATCCAGGCGACAACCTGATGCTGCATGCCGCAATCGCCGTTGCCCAGCCGGGCGACGTCCTTGTCGTGGGTACGAGCTCACCGACCACCGACGGGATGTTCGGCGAACTTCTCGCCACCTCCGCACTTGCCCGGGGGGTGGCCGGGCTCGTGATCGACGCAGGCGTCAGAGACGTCGCTGCGCTCAGGTCGCTCGGTTTCCCCGTCTGGTCCAGGTCGATCTCGGCGCAGGGGACTGCCAAGCTCCGAGCGGGATCGGTCAACGTCCCTATCGTCTGTGCAGGCGCTCGCATCTGCCCTGGCGATGCCGTCGTCGCCGACGACGACGGCGTGGTCTGCGTATCCAAAGAGCAGGCGGTGATGGTGGCGGAGGAAGCCCGGCGCCGCATCGAGCGCGAGGATCAGACTCGCGTCCGCCTGGCTGCCGGCGAGCTCGGCATGGATCTTTACGGATTGTGGGACATGCTCGCCGGGCAGGACGTCTGCGTCGAGGAGCCCACATGTTCGCACTCGAGTCGGCCGTGACCAGCAGACTGCCCGGGGGCCAGCCGTGGCCACGGTGACGTTCGGGTGCGGGAGCTCCCACAGCCCGCTGCTGACCGTGCCCGGCGGCTTGTGGCCACAGTGGTCCGAATTTCGGGACCACCGCGGGGAGTTGTTGGACCAGCAGGGTGTGGCTACGACATTCGAGGAACTGGCTCAACGTGCACCGGAGCGGCTTGGCGAGCAACTGCGGCGCGAGATCCTCTACGAGCGCTATGCCGCGTGCCAGCGCTGGATCGCCCGGATCTCCTCGTCGATCGTTCATGCTGATATCGACGCCCTCGTCGTGGTCGGCGACGACCAGTACGGAGAAGTGTTCGAACGCTCGAACGTCCCAGCGATCTACATCTACTGTGGGGACGAGGTCTTGAACAAGGGCCTTGAGCTACGCCCAGAACTGCCGGAGGCGGCCCAGATGGGTCTGGGCGGAGCCGCCGGGCCGGCTGATCGCCGGTATCCCACGGCAGGGCCCCTGGCCCGCCACCTCGTCGGCGAGCTCGTGCGCCAGGGGTTCGACATCGCCAGAGGAGACGAGCTCCCGCCCGGCAAAGGGATCGGGCACGCGTTCGGGTTCGTCATCAACAGGCTCTTGCCCCACCGCGACCTACCGCTCGTTCCCGTCCTCGTGAATTGCTACTTCGCCCCGAACCAACCGACACCCGAGCGATGCTGGCAACTTGGTCGCGCCCTGGCTGGAGCGGTGAGCTCGTTCGAGGAAGACGCGAGGGTGGGCATCATGGCATCGGGCGGGCTGAGCCATTTCGTCGTCGACGAGGAGATCGACCGACAGGTTCTCGCGCTCCTCGACGAGGGGAGGCCCGAGGATCTCGTGAAGCTGCCACAGCACCGCCTCAATTCCGGGACCTCGGAGATTCGCAACTGGATCGTGGCTGCTGCCGCGCTCGGGGACACGCCGGTGACCTGGAGCCAGTACGTCCCTTGCTATCGCTCGGAGGCTGGTACCGGGCTGGGTGCGGCATTCGCCCTCTGGGGCAGCCCCCGGGAGCGACGGGCCCAGCCCGGCGCTGCTCATCGACCATCGTACACTGAATAGAAACGGAGGATAATCTATGACTGATTCCGGAGAGCTGCTCGACGAGTTGCGTGACCAGATCCTGGCCGAGCATGCCAATGTCAATCATCCGGTCATGAAGATGTTGTTCGCCGGCGAGCTCACGCGCGAGCAGGTGAAGGGCTTCGTTCGGGAATTCTGGGTCCTGCCGCACACCCATCTCATCAACAATGCCGGAAAGCTCGCGCACGCCCAGCTCCTGCGAGGATGCTTCCTGCAGCAGCTCTACGCGAGCCCCTACGACATGGAGATTCGTGACCTCCTCGGTGAGTCGGTTGCCGACGAGATGGGAAAGACGGAGATCTCACCGGTGGACCACTACTCCTGCTACTTCGACCTCGTCGACGAGCTCGGCATGTCGGCAGCGGAGGTCGCCAACCCCGAGCTCCTTTCACCCGAGGCGATGATCGCGATGTACGTGTGGACGAGCAGCGCCTTGAGCTTGTCGCTCCTCGAGATCCTGGCCTCGCACAACTTCGTGAACGACGTCGCGAACACGGTAGGGTACCCACGTGTGGCCGAGGCCTTGCAAAAGCATTACGGCCTGAGCGACAAGGCCGTGCGGTGGTTCAGCCTGCACGGTGAGGTCGACGTCGAGCACGGGAAGCGCTCGCGGGCGGTGTTGGAGAAGCTGGTCCGCAGCGACGACGACGAGATCGTCGTCCGGCGCGCGGTCAGGCTCGGACTAGGTGTGAAGTGGACGCTCTTCGACGGCGTCATGAACCGGTACGTGAACGGGAGCAACCCGCTGCCGGAAGCGCGCCGCGTCGCCTAGTGGCGCAGCGGTCGAACTACCGATGGCGCAGAGGCGTGACCCCGCTGGGGCCGCGGGAAGAGACGGCTGGAGACGACCGGCCTCGTGCGGTGTGCGAGCGCGTGAAGATCCCTTCGGGTTCGCGAGAGCGCAGGAACAGCGATGCTGAGTGACCGACGATGGGAGCGGTCTATCTGGATCGGCGGCCGGTGGGTCAGCGACCGTTGCGTGGCACTCCCGGTGGTCGCGCCGGCGAACGGGGATCTGCTTGCGACGGCTGGAGAACCAAACGCGTCGGCGGTGGGGGATGCGGTCGCCGAGGCCGTGGACGCCGGGTACGCGTGGTCACGGCAGCCACCGACGGAGCGAGCTGAGGTGCTCGCACGGGCCGGTTCGCTGCTGCTGCAGCATGCCGAAGAGATCGTGTGGTGGTTGGTGCGCGAATCCGGGTCCGTGCGTCACCGTGCCGAGTCCAGTGTGCGCTTGGCAGCGGCACGCTTCAGCGCGGCCACCACTACCGCCGAGCAGGCGGCTGCGGAGGTGGTCCTGGCGAGCAGCTCGGCCGGTGGGCACAGTGTGGCCCGGCGCGTACCGCTCGGCGTCGTTGGCATCATCACGCCGTGGAATTCCCCGTTGGTCATCGCCGTCCGCGCCCTCGCCCCGGCGCTCGCGGCTGGCAACGCGGTCGTGCTCAAGCCCGACCCGCACACGCCTGTCAGCGGCGGTGTGGTCCTGGCAGCCCTCCTGCACGAGGCGGGGCTGCCTGGCGGAGTGCTCCAGGTCCTGCCGGGGGGCGTTGCCGTCGGTGAGGCACTGGTGAGTGATCCGCGGCTCGGGAAGGTGAGCTTCACGGGTTCGACCACAGCAGGACGACGGGTCGCGGCGCTCGCGGGGGAGGCGCTGGTGAGCGTCGGGTTGGAGCTCGGAGGGAACAACCCGTCGATCGTCCTCGACGACGCGAACCTGCGAAGGGCGGTGGAGGCAGGGGTGCGCGGGTCGTTCGGGCATCAAGGACAGGTCTGCATGGCGACCGGCCGGCATCTGGTGCACCGCAGCGTGGCCAGCGAGTACGTCTCGGCGCTGACAGAGCGGGCGAAGCACCTGAGGGTGGGTGACCCTGCGAGCGAGGACGTCGACCTCGGGCCGCTCATCAGCGAGATGCAGGCGAATCGCGTCGAGCACATTGTGACGGGCACGGTTGCGGGCGGGGCCGGTGTCCGGTGCGGAGCCCGGCGTGAAGGGAACTTCTACTGGCCCACGGTCCTCGAGGGCGTAGACCGGACCATGCCGGCGTTCACCGAGGAGATCTTCGGACCTGTGGCCCCGGTGACCGTCGTCGCCAACGACGACGAGGCACTGGAGCTTGCAGCGGCAACGCCGTACGGCCTCGTGGCTTCGGTGTTCACGGCTGACCCTGGGCGAGGGCGTGCGATGCTCGAGCAGCTCCGGACCGGTGTCGGGCACGTGAACGACGTGACCGTCAAGTCCGACCCGACGGCCCCGTTCGGTGGCATGGGTTGGTCAGGAAACGGCACGCGGTACGGAGCGCTGAGCGACACCGACGAGTTCACGACGTGGCGATGGCTCACGGAGTGTGGCGACGAGAGGCCGAGTGGTACAGATGCGCCGCCGTCTGCGTCGAGCGGCATGGGCGCGGGCAACGGAGGGAACGAAGGAGGTGTCCGGTGATGCGCGGGCTGCGGGTTGTCGCCATGGTGAAGCAGATCCCGCGTTTCGAGGAGATGCGCTTGGGTTCTGACGGGCGGCTCGTGCGTTCGGAGGCGAGCTTGGAGATCAACCCGCATTGCCGGCGCGCGGTGTTCAAGGCGGTCGAGATCGCCCGAGCGACCGGGGGAACGAGCATGGCGGTGACGCTCGGCCCGCCGACGGCGGTCGAGGCGCTGCGGGAGGCTGTGGCGGCCGGTGTCGACGAGGCTGTCCTCGTGAGCGACGAGGGCCTTGCGGGGTCAGATACCCTGGCCTCCTCCCGGGCGTTGGCAGCCGCGCTCCGCCAGTGCGCTCCTTTCGATTTGGTGTTGTGCGGCCTCTACTCGGTCGATGCGGATACTGGTCAAGTGCCGCCGCAGCTCGCGGAGATGTTGTCCTTGCCGTTCGTCGCTGGCGTACGGACATTGGAACTGACGGACTCGGGGGCGATCGCCGGGTGTGAACGCGACGATGGTTGGCGTGAGGTTCGGGTGTCGTTCCCTGCTGTCCTGTCGGTGGCCGAGCGGCTGTGCTCGCCAGCGAAGGCGTCGGTCGAGGCGCGCGCAGCGGTGCCGGCGGCCGTGATCCGGCGCTTGCGCTGCATCGATCTCGGAAAAGGCCCGTGGGGTGCGGAAGGGAGCCCCACCCGCGTCGGCGACGTGCGGCGGCTGGCTGCACCGAGGATGCGGCACATGCTCGAGGGGCCGCTCACCGACGTCAGCCGCGATCTGGTCACCCACCTCGAGAAGCGAGGGGCGCTCGACGACGGCGTCATATCCGATCGCCACGCGGTGCCGGTGCCACTCGTGGAGTGGAGCTCACGGGCGGTGGGGGTGGTCGTAGAACCGGGTGGCGCCCGGTGGGCACGTGAGGCGCTCGGAGCCGGCGCACAGTTGGCTGCCGGTCGTGCGGCACCGGTTGCCGCCGTCGTGTTCGAAGAACCCGACCGTCTGACGCTCGGCAGCTGGGGTGCCGACCAGATCGTGGTCGGGCCGCAGGTTGCGTTGGAGTTGCCCGCTGCCGAAGCGTTGGCCACGTGGGCCGCTCGGTGGCAACCGTGGTGCCTGATCGGGCCCGGCACTACCTGGGGTCGCGAGGTGATGGCACGCGTTGCGGCCCGCCTGGGGGCCGGCCTCATCGGTGACGCTGTCGATCTCGAGGTTCGGGGGGACGACCTGGTCTGCTGGAAGCCGGCGTTCGGTGGCCAGGTTGTGGCGTCCATCACCTCGACGTCGTCGATCAAGATGGTGACGGTCCGAGCCGGTGCGCTGCCACTGCTCGCTCCCAGGCAGGCCCCGGCGGTTGTCGCGGAGGTGCTCGGGTCGACACCGGCATCGCCGGGCCTCGAAATGCTGCGAGCCGAGGCGCGGGACGAGACTTCTCGGCTTGTCGGTGCTGCGCGCGTCGTCGGGGTCGGGTTGGGGGTCGATCCGGCCGACTACGGACTGCTGGAGTCCCTGTGCTGTGCGCTCGACGCGGAAGTCGCAGCGACGAGGAAGGTCACGGACCGCTCGTGGCTGCCCAGGGGGGCGCAGGTGGGTATCACGGGCCTGAGCATCGCCCCGAGGCTGTATGTCGCTTTGGGCAGCAGTGGGAAGTTCAACCACATGGTGGGTGTCCGGCGGGCGGGCACGGTGGTCGCAGTGAACACAGACCCGGAGGCCGAGGTTTTCGACCATGCCGACCTGGGCGTCGTGGGGGACTGGCGCAGCGTCGCTTCGCACCTGGTCACGGAGCTCTGGCGGCGCCGGTCGTGCCTCGGGACGTCGGATGCGCAGGAGGAGCCAGCGTGAGCGCGGCGGCCTGCTCGGGCCCGGAGCGCATCGGAACCGAGCCAGACGACACGCAGCGAGGTCGCGGTCCGCTTTCGTCGATCCGTGTGGCGGACTTCAGCCACATCGCCGCCGGGCCATATAGCACGCTCCAGCTCGCGTATTTCGGTGCCGACGTCATCAAGGTCGAGTCGTCGCGTCACCTCGACGGTTGGCGAACCCGCGACGGGAACGCCGACAAGGAGGAATCTCGTCCCTTCGCGGACCACAACAAGAACAAGCGGAGCGTATCGATCGACCTGAAGCACCCCGACGGCGTTCGCTTGGCGAAGCGCCTGGTATCGGTCTGCGATGTCGTCGTGGAGAACTTCAGCTTGGGAGTGATGGAGCGGCTCGGGCTCGGCTACGATGTCCTGAGGAAGGTCCGTCCCGGACTGGTGATGATGAGCCTGCAAGGTCTCGGAAGGAGCGGGCCCCGCCGTGATTGGGTGACGTGGGGCCCGAGCCTGATGCCGCTGTGCGGTTTGACGTACCTGTGGAACCACCCGGATGCGCCGGAGCCGACGGGATCGCAGACTTCGTACCCCGACTACGTCGTCGCGTTGCATGCCGCCACGGTGGTGCTGGCGGCGTTGCGCCGAAGGGACCGCACCGGCGACGGGTGCCACCTGGAACTGGCCCAGTCGGAGGTGACCGCCACCATGATAGGCGAAGCGTTCGTAGATGCGTACCTGACCGGCCGCGATCCCGTGCCACACGGAAATGGCCATCCCCAATGGGCACCGCACGGGTGCTACCCATGTGCCGGCGAGGACCGGTGGTGCGTCATCGCCGTCATGGACGACACGCAGTGGCGGTCGCTCGCGGACTTGATCGGTCGGGGTGATCTTCGGGAGGACTCGGGGTTGGGCTCGGCCGAGGGTCGGCGCCGTCGTGCAGCTGAGCTCGACGGCGTCATCGGCGAGTGGACTCGGGCGAGAACGCCACGCGAGGTGATGGAATTGTGCCAGGGGCACGGTATCGCAGCAGGGGTTGTCGCCAACGGGGAAGATGTGGTAGCAGACCCGAACTTGTCCTCTCGGGGCTTCCTGGTCGACACGGACCACCCTCGCCAGCCTGGTTTGTTGTTACCGTCTGTGGCGGTTCACTTGTCGGCGACACCTGGTGGCGTGCACCACCCAGCTCCGCTACTGGGCGAGCACACCCGCGAGGTTTTGGCCGAGGTGTGCCACTTGGACGACGCAGACATTGAATCCTTGGACTGCGCAGAGGTGCTCCGGTGAGCACGAACGGTGCACCTGGCGGCGAAGCGTGGCCGGGCAAGGACGACGAGCACAGAGGAGGCACCGTGACCGAGGAACCAGAAGTGCTCTGGGAGCGTCGTAGCCGGATCCGGCTGATGACGCTCAACCGACCGGCTAAGCGCAATGCAATCACACTCGAGGGCCAGCTGCTCCAGTCGCAGTACTTGCAGGAATTTGCCGCAGACGACGATGCCTGGGCACTGGTGGTCACCGGTGCTGGTGGTGTGTTCTCCACAGGCCTCGACCTGAGCCAGGCGGCCAGAGCGGTGGGCCGGACGGAACGGCCACCGGGCCTCACCGGGCACAATCCGGTGCAGACATGGAAGCCCATCCTTGCTGCCGTGGCAGGATATGCGTTGGGCGGAGGTCTGGAGCTCGCTCTGGCATGCGACATCCGCATCGCCGCTCGCGACGCACGGTTCGGCTTCCCTGAGGTGAAGCGAAGCTTGATTCCTGGGGCCGGAGGGTGTCAGCGCCTGGCGCGGCTCGTCCCGCGGGGGACGGCGCTGCGCATGCTGTTCACCGGTGATTTGATCGACGCGGAGGAGGCGTACCGGATCGGCCTTGTCGAAGGCATCGCCGACGGTGGCAGCGTGCTTGACGAGACGTTGGCACTTGCTGAGAGCATCTGTGCGAACGGCCCGCTGGCCGTTCGGGCGGTGAAAGAGTCCGTGTACCGCGGGATCGACCTTCCTCTGGGTGCGGCGCTCGTGCAGGACAACTTGCTCGCGTTCCGGAACCGGCAGACCGAGGATGCGAAAGAGGGACCGAAGGCGTTCCTCGAGCGCAGGGACCCCGAGTACAAGGCTCGATAGGGATGGTCACCTCTTCAGGCGTGGCGGGGCCGGCGCTTGCGCCGGAAACGCCGTTGGCTGGCTTGCGCGTCGTCGAGCTCGGCGATGACCTGGTGGCGTACTGCGGCCGGCTACTGGCCTCGCTGGGGGCTGACGTCGTGCTCGTGGAACCGCCGCCCGGCTGCGACCGACGGCGGTCGGCGGAGCATGTCGGGGGGGCCTGCGCAGCGGCGTTCGCCTGGTTCCACACGGGCAAGCGCTCCGTGGTGATCGACGTCGAAGGCGAACTCGGGAGGGAGCGGTTCCGTGCGCTAGTGGCATCGGCCGATGTCCTCCTCGACGGAGGTCCGCCGGACCGGCTGTCGCGCTGGTCGTGCTCCGGCGACGAGCTTCGCACCCGTAATCCGCGATTGGTGGTGGCATCGGTGACTCCGTTCGGGCGCTGTGGGCCCTATAGCGAGTACAGATGGGCGGAATCGGTTCTCTTCGCCATGGGTGGGATGATGAACCTGGCAGGTAATCCTGGCGAGCCTCCCGTCACCGCTCCCGGTGCCCAGGCGACGGTGGTCGGTGGTGCCCAAGCAGCATTCGGCATCCTGGTGGCCCTGAAGGTGGCCGAGGAGACCGGCCGAGGACAGGACGTCGAGGTGTCGGTCCAGGAGGCGTTCGCCGCCCAGGAAAACGTGGTGTCCTCCTTCAGCGGAGATGGCTGGCGCGGCGAGCGAACAGGTAGCCAACACCGTGTCGCCGTGCCCGGACGCATATACCCCTGTGTCGACGGGTTCGTGCACTTGTTCGTCAGCCCGGTGCAGCGAGGCGCCTGGGACCGCCTCCTCGAGTGGATGGGGTCGTCGGCCGGTGTGCTGCGTGACCCGTCGTGGGCGGTCCCGCGGTACCGGCGAGCCAACGTGGAGCAGGTGGACGAGGTCGTGGCCGCCTGGACTCGTGGGTGGCGCAAGGCCGAGTTGTACGAGGAGGCGCAACGGCGCCATATCCCCTGCGCGCCCGTGAACACGATGCTGGACTATGCCAGTGACCCACAGGTCATCTCGCGCGACTTCTTCTTCCAGGCTGTCGGCGGTGACTACCGGTACGCGGCGCCCGTGCTTGTTGCCGACGGTAGACGCCGGGGCGCGGAGCATGCTGCCCCACGTCTCGACGACGGATGTCCGCTTCAGGGGAACGAGGACCGCTGGTGGGCCGGCCCTCCCGTAGACGTGGCCAGCGAAGGTTGAAATGCACGGGTTCGTCGACTTGCGCTCGGACACGGTGACGCGTCCTACCGACGCCATGCGGCGGGCGATGGCAGACGCCGATGTGGGTGATGCCGGGAGGGGCGAGGATCCGACGGTCAACGCGCTTGAAGCCGAAGTGGCCGAACTGCTCGGCAAGGCCGATGCGCTGTTCATGCCCTCGGGGACCATGTCGAACCAGGTGGCGCTGCGCGTGCTTGCTCGACCGGGAGAGGGAGTGATCGTCGGGGCGCGCCAGCACATCGTCAGGGTCGAGGACACGGGTCCGAGTGGTGCGCGTGTGCGGTGGCTGTCGGTCGACGACACCAACGGCGTGCTCGACCCACGCGAAGTGGAGCGCACCGCGTTGCAAGCTCAGGGTGCGCCTGGTCCGACGACGATGATCGCAGTAGAGAACACGCATGCCGCGGCTGGGGGAAGGGTCTGGCAGGTCTCCGATCTCCACCTGCTGGCCGACGTGGCCGCGCACCTCGGCCTTGCTGTTCACATGGACGGCGCCCGGCTGTGGAACGCCTCCGTGGCGAGCGGCGAAGACGAGGCAGATCTGACCGCCGCAGCCACCACCGTCGCCTGTTGCTTGTCGAAGGGATTGGCAGCTCCCGTGGGCTCTCTCTTGGCTGGCCCGGCGGATGTGGTGGAGGCGGCGCGCGACATACGTCGTCGCCTGGGCGGGACGATGCGCCAGGCAGGTGTCCTTGCTGCCGCCGGCATCATCGCGCTGCATCAGATGCGCGAGCGCCTGGTCGAGGACCACGAGCGCGCTGCCCGCCTCGCCCTCGCCGTCGCCGAACGTTGGCCGGACTTGGGGTTCGACCCCCTGGCAGTCCAGACGAACATCGTCGCGTTCGCTCATGCCCGCCCGGGGGAGCTGATCGCCTTCTTGGAGGCGAACGGTGTCCTCGCCACCATGACGGGACCCGCGGGCGTCCGCCTCGTGACGCACCTCGACGTGGACGACGACGGTGTCGAACGCGCCTGTCGGGCTCTTGCGGACTCGCCCCGGTGAAGACGGCACCAGACGAACGAAGGACCTTGCAAAGTGCAGCAAAAGCAGGAACGCAACCTTGACAAGGCCTGAGGACTGTGAAAAACTAATAACACGCCAAACTAGCGGCATACCAGTTGACAATCTGATCAACGAAAGTGTGCAGCTTCCAGCAGGAGGGGCGCGTGGACAGCGTGGTCGAGCTCGACGGGTATGGCTTGACGCTCGAGGCGGTAGTGGCCGTCGCGAGGGCAGGCGCACAAGTTCAACTGGCCGGTGACCCCCGGGTCCGTGAGCGCATCGAAGCGTCTCGTTCGCTGAACGACGAATTGCTCCGGACCGGTGCTCCTGTGTACGGCGTGACGACCGGCTTCGGTGACTCCGTCAACCGGCAGGTCGGTGTGGACAAGGCCCACCGCGTGCCTGAGTTCGAGATCAGGAAGAACGGGTGTGGCCGCGGCCCGTACCTGCCGGTGGACCAGGCTCGCGCCGTGGTCGTAGTGCGGACGAACTGCCTCGCGCGCGGGAACTCCGCAGTGCGCCCAGAGCTGATCGACAGCTTGATCGCCTTGCTGAACAGAGGGATCACACCCTGTATCCGCGAGATCGGATCCGTCGGGGCAAGCGGCGATCTGATACCGGGCTCGTACATCGCGGCCACGTTGATGGGCGACCGTAATGTGTACTACCGGGGCGAGATCGTCGCCGCGGCGGACGCGCTGCGGGCCGAAGGGATCGAGCCGCTGGTCCTGGGTCCGAAAGAGGGCCTGGCCATGACGAACGGCACCCAGTTCATGACGGGTGTGGGCATCCTCGCGACGCGCGACGCGAATCGCATTGCCCAGGTGGCGACGATCTGCTCGGCCATGGCCGTCGAGGCACTCGGGGGAGTGACGGGGCCGTTCGACGCGTTCCTGCAGCGCCAGAAGCCACATCCCGGCCAGGTTCGCACAGCAGCCCAATTGCGCGCCCTGCTGCAGGGCAGTCACCTGGCCCGTGACTACCGCCGAGTCGTCGAAGGTCTAGGTACCCTCGACAAAGGCTTCCGCGTCCTTCCGGTCCGCATCCAGGACCGGTACTCCCTGCGCTGCTCGCCACAGTTCATCGGTGCCCTCTACGATTGCGTCAGTTGGGTGTCCCAATGGCTGCAAGTCGAGCTGAACTCGAGCAACGACAACCCGCTGTACGACGTCGAGACCGGGTTGGTCCACAGCGGTGGCAATTTCACTGGCGGGCACGTCGGCCTGGCTATGGACACCCTGCGCGTGGCGGTGGCCAGCGTCGGGGATCTGGTCGATCGCCAGCTCGCCCAGCTCGTCGACGACAAGTTCAGCAACGGGCTGCCTGCCGGTTTGATCCATCCCCTTCCAGAAGGTCACCCGGACGAGGGGATCTACCACGGGTTCAAGGGGATGCAGCTGCTCATGTCGGCGTTGATCGCAGAGGCGTTGCAGCAGTGCACCCCTATGACGACATTCTCCCGCTCGACCGCGGCGCACAACCAGGACAAGGTGAGCATGGGTGCGACGTCGGCTCGTATCACGAGAGATGTCGTGGCGCTCGTGGAGGAGGCCCTGGCGGTGCACCTCATCACGCTGTGCCAAGCCATCGACATCCGTGGCGCAGATGGGCTCGGCCGTACCAGGGCCGCCTATGACCTGGTCCGGACCGTCACGACGTACGTGGACAAGGATCGTGAGCTGGAAGAAGACATCGCCGCCGTGCTCGGCCTCATCCGGTCGGGGGCACTCACCACGAGCGTGGCCGACGAGCTCGCCGCCGACGACATCGTAGCGGCCGGTGAGGAGATCGTGATGCCGGTGGCGGGCGATCGGAA
>JAKAQW010000120.1 GCA_021819525.1 Actinomycetes bacterium | reverse complement strand
CGAGCAGCCGGGCGAGTGCTCGCTTGCCCGCGATGGTGGTCCGGTGCCACAGGGCTGAGCACGAGGCGTTCCACAGCACCGCGTGCTCGTAGTCGTAGCAGTCGGCACAGAGCGGTTCTCCGAGGACCGGGTCGTCGAAGCGGTGTCGGGCCCAGCAGGCGAGCAGCCGGCCGTGGGAACAGCGCCGTCCTCTTGCTCCGGGCAGACACGGGTGGGTGCCACCACCTGATCGGATCCCGTGCACCGACCCGAAGCTCGGAGCGGTGAAGGTGGCGAACACCATCGGGTGCGATGCGACCGACTCTGGGACGCCCTTGCCGCCTAAGAGCCCGGAGCGCACGAGCATCCGTGCGTCGGCCGCGTAGGTGGCGGCACACGACGGGCACCGGGTCGCCCTCCTCGTGCCGCACGCCTTCAACAGCACCCCGTCGGGTTCGCAGGCGCTGGAGTAGGCACGCACGATCTCCCCGGTGTCTCGCTCCACAGTGACCTGTGAGCCGGCCAGTCGGATGGGATGGCTGCACCAGCCACAGCCCTCCCCCTGGGCCCTGAAGCGCTCCAGGGTCTCTGCATCGCGGGTTCGGGCAAAGACCCCTCTGAGCACGCTGTCGTCGGGCACGAGGACCGGCACCGTGGTCGCTGTCGTGGTGGAGGTACTCACGGTTCGGACTCCCCGGTAGCGACCGACTCATCGTGGCGCAGCCGCTGTGCCCGCTCCGCGATGACACGAATATCGCCATCGCTCAGGTGGAAGCTCCGCAGGCGCACCGGGATGCCACCCTCGTGGAGCAAAAGACCGACCCCACGCGTGCTCGGGGCGCTGTCGGCGGCCGAGAAGCCCCTCGATGCCCACCCGCTGCCGAGGACGGTGTCGCTCGCTTCCCTGGTCGCGCACCGCAGTGCCCACCGGAACCCGAACAGATCACGAAGCGCAGACGGCACGATGTCGGTCGAGGGTTTCTGCGTGGCGGCAACCACGATGATGCCTGCTGCCCGGCCTCTTGCCACCAGGTCACGCAGCAGCTCTGCGAACCGGCCGGCCAGGCTCTTGTCGGTGCCCGCCACGTAGAGCGCGAGCTCGTCGATGACGAGGACGTGGAGAGAGAGACCGTCACGAGGGGCGACCTTTTTCACTTTGCGGGCAAGAAGCTCGCTGTAGCGGCGGTCCATCTCGCCTCTCAGCTCTTCGAGAACCGAGATGGCCAGGGCGATGTCGGGACCGACGAAGCGTCTTGCACACGTGGACCACGGGGCGAGCTCCACCAACTTGCCGTCGAAGAGCCACAGGCAAACGCCTGGGTCGAGGGCAAAGGCGCCGAGCAGCACCGAAAGTGCGGTGGATTTTCCGCTACCGGGCTCGCCGCCGAGGAGCACGTTGTGCTCGGGCAGCAAGAGCCGGACGATCTCTCCCTCCTCGTCGACCCCGACGGGGACCCCTTCCCAGGCGTCGAAGCCTTTGGCTTTGACCAGTGGGCAGGGAAGACCAGTCGACGCGAAGGGATCATGGCGGATGATCGTGAGCGTGACCAGGTTCTGGTGGGCCGGGTCGACGGCCGCCCGCACGTCTCGGACACCGAGAGACGACGCGATGACTGCACCAGCGCGTTCGAGGTCCTCGATGGAGGTCCCATGGCGAAGCCCGAGCTGTACCCGGTCGCCGCCGGTGGTGCGGACCACCGCGCCGATGATCGGCGGCCGGTCAGAAAGCACGCCTGTCACGGAGGCGAACGCCACCTCCAGGTGTCGCCGGACGCTTGCACGGTGCAGGATTCGAGCCAGGAGACGCCGAGAGGGAGGGGGGACGACCACGGCCAGCACCACGCTGGCGGTGATCGCACCGGCGGCTACGGGCCCGAGACGGACGGAGAGCCAGATGCCGAGCGCGATTGGGAGCGCAAGGATGACCAGCTCCACACGCCAGGCGGTGCCGAAGCGGGTCAGCAGCTCCATGACCTCGTCGGCGGCTGACGGGTGTCTCTGCGAGGTGGGTTCGGTGACCACGGTGAGGTCCTTTCAGACTCGGGAAGGGGCGAACGTGGAACGAGCTGGCGAGTGGGGAGGAGCAGGACGACACCCCGGGAGCACACGACCCCCGGGGTGTCCCCGGCTCACGACGTGGCCGACGCCTTGGTGGTCGTTGCTCCGCCCAAGGGCTCGATCACCTCGGCCCGGAAGCTCACCCCGTGGCGATCGCCCATCTGCCAGGTCGTGCCCAGGAGCCCTGCGACCCTTACGGGGAGCCCTTGGGTGATGCCTCGTGGCTCACCGGCCACCTTCACCGTGAGGATGTCGGCGCCTTCGCTTCCGAGCGCGACGACGCTCACCGCGAACAACGGCCTTCCGTCGGTGTCGGTCCGAGGCGCCTTCGACTCGAAATCGAGTACCGGTTCAGGTGCACTGGCAACGATGAAGCTGAGGTGCTGGGTGTCGATTGGGAGCCGCATGGCGGTTCCTCCTTGTCTGGTTGGTTGCGCCGCGCCGTGCGGCACTTCCATCAAGACAGGCACGGGTCCCTGATCCAACACGCAGGTCTTGCACGCAGGCCGATCACGGGTGCAAGAAATGCAAGCGATGCCAAGTTTGTCCTCAACCGCGGCCGGTCCGCAGCCGATAAAGAACAGTGTGGAGATTGATCGAGCACGGTGCGCGCGCCGGTTACGCCACGCTTGTGACGAGCGTGGGTGGACTCAAAAGCAGCTGGCGGGCGAGCTGCTGACGGCCGAGGGCCAGCCGCGCAGCGCAGTCACCCTTGACGCCAAGCAGTCGCTTGTCTGGAAGTGGCTGAACGCGAAGGCTATGCCTGGTAACAAGCATCGCGAGTTGCTCCGCCAGATCTTCGGCCTCAGCGATGTCGAGCTCGGATTTGTCTCCGTCAGGCCGCTCGAAGACGTCACTCCCGAGGCTGATGACGCGGCGGCGGATGCCGCCGGTCAACTTGGTGCCCGGTTCGCGAGGTCCGCCTCTGGACACCTTGACGTCGCATCGCTTCGCGCCCGTACCGATGAGCTTCGCCACCAAGACCGCGAGGGCTCCGCCAGCCGTCTCCAGGGCGTCTTGAAGGCGCACGTGTCGTACATCGACGCCCTGCTCGGAGAGTCCCTCATCCCGACGATCCGCGAGGAGCTCGGAGCTGCGCTCGCGGAGGCGGCCTCACTCTACGGATGGCAGTCGCTCGACCTTGGCGACCTGGCCACCGCCCATGGCGCCTACGAGCTCGCGGCCAGGGCCGCCACGGTGAGCGGAAACCCCTCGTTCCTCTCCCACGTGACAGCAGAGAGGGCCTATGTACTGCTCGAACACGACCGCGGCCACCGACATATAGCTCTCGCCCGCCAGGTCGTAGAGCACGCGATCAGGCTTTCGGATCGAGCCGTGCCGGCCCTTCTGTCCTGCTGGTTGCACGCAGCCAGCGCCGAGATCGCAGCAGCCGATGGGGACGGGTCCACCTGTCGCCGCGCGATCGAACAGGCCTTTGGGTACCTGGACGGAGCGGACGCCATCCCTGAACTGCCCTTCATCATCTTGGACGAGGACCATCTCGGGCGTTGGGTGGGGAACTGCCTCGCGCGCCTCGGCGATGCCGGCGCCATCGAACGCCTCGACGCGGCGCGACGAGCCCTCGACCCGAGCTTCGTTCGAGCCCGAGCCGTGGTCTTGGCCGACCTCGCCGGCGCACACATCGGTGCGGGAAACCACGGCGAAGCAGCCGAGCTGCTCGACGAAGCTGCGACCTGTGCCTACGAGGTCGACTCGGCCCGCGTGCTCCGGCGGCTGCGCCTGCTAAAGCGCGAACTTACCCGGGCGGTCGATCTCGCCTCGTGAACCTCAGCGAGGAACACCGCGCCGGCGAAGGACCGTCGAGAGCCCGACCAGGGCGATAGCGTCTTGGATCTGGCCTGAATCGATGAGCGTTGGTATCTCGTCGAGCGGATGCCAGCCAAACTCGTCGGCCTCTGTCTGGTCGGTCGGTTCGCCAACCTGGTCGGCCCCGTCGGAGACGAAGAGGTGGTGGTGAGCAGACGCGATCCCTGCGCAGGGATAGTAGGAGATGAGCGGCGTAAGGTTGCGCGGGCGCCAGCCAGTTTCTTCGACTGCCTCGCGCAGCGCCGTTTCGGCCGGAGACTCACCTGCCTCCACGATGCCCGTCGGGAGCTCGTATTCCCAGGTGTCGACGATGAAACGATGGCGCCAGAGCAGCAGCGCCCGTTCCTGGTCATCGACGATGACCGTCGCGGCAACGGGATCGAGGCGCACCACGTGGTGCTCGAAGCGCTGGCCGTCGGGTAGCTCCACATCGACCAGGTCGAGGCTCACCCAGGCGTTGTCGTAGATCCGTCGGGTCCCGTACACGGTCCACTTCACTGCGCGTGCCTCCCGGTCTCACCGCATCTGACGCTGCCTTGGCCTCCGATGCTGCTGCCGACCTTACCGCCAGAGCCAGGAGCCCATTTCGTCTCGCCAGGCGAAGGCCGGCCCCAACGCCTTCTGCAGCTAGCGAGCCCTGTGCCACCGTCTCGACCGCTCGCCGCCTGTGACCTGCTTGTTTGCCCACAATGGGCCTTCCGGCATGAATGACGTCCCAGGCGGGGAACATCTGTTCGTAATGAAAGCGTCTGCAACGTCAGGACAAGGAGCGCGCTCAGGCCAGCCGCTGGGCGGCTGGCGTTTCCCAGGGTGGCTGGCGACATCTTCGGCCCCGGCTCGTCAAGGGCCGGGCTGCCACACGTGTCAGCCCTCGGCTCTGCCGTCCCCTGACGAGCCTCTGCTCGCCCTGGTCGGAAGTCTCGAACCTGGGAGGCTCTGGCAGGGCCGGCCGGTTCCACTGGGCCTCGAGCTCGCAAGCGCAAATCTCCTGGTCAAACGGCTGACCCGACGCACTGCGACGGTGAAAGGCTCTGGAATCGCGTCTCGGGACCGATGAGGAAGTGGGGACAGGCGCCGGACTCCTTCGTCGCCCGGCGCCTGTCCCCACCCGCGATCCACAGGTGGCGCGTTCAAACTTTCTTTACGTGTTCGAGTGGCCGCCCGCCCACTGCGCGCGCTGCTCATCGCCGCGGGGATTGTCGCGCCGGCAACTGTCCGTGGCACGAGCCGCTGGTTCCGCACGCCCCGGCTCAGCGATCACCCCGCTGTTATGGCCACGGCACCTGTCAGCCCAACCCGGACACGATCGGAACTCACGTCGATGGACCAAGGTTCACATGGAGAGGTGTTATTCGTGAACTCTCCAGCGCGAATGCGACACGCAACCGCCGGCCTCTGCTATGCCGCTGAGCCATCGAATGTTGCGTTGCCGAAATCAAAGACTCCACCATCGGCGCCAACCAGCCGGTAGCCGTTGCCATCAGGCGTGGCGGCGATGCCTACAATACGCGAAGTCGGCGTAATATCACTGGCAGGCAGAGACCCAAAGAACGGAGCATCAAAGGAAAATACACCACCATCGGCAGCTACCAGCCAATAGCCCCCCGTCCCCGGATCGGTTGCCATACCAACAATGGGCTCATTCAAGCGCGTTGCAGGAGGGATGGAACCGTGCGGTGTCGCTCCCCCAAATGCAGCGATGGCCCCAGATGCAGTGGCTAGGTACAGACCACCTCCGCCGGGAGCGTTCACGCTGACAACCGGTGATTCTGGCCCCGGAGATCCAGGAACGGTCCACGATCCCCAGTCACTCCCCATGTTGCAGGTGAACGTCTGACCATTGTCCGTGGTCACCCAGTATCCGGCTCCATTGTGTGACACCGCTATGCCGATGATGCGGCCACGGTATGCAGTCGGTATCTCGTCCAGACTCGTGTACACCGAACCGGTATTGGCCGTATAGCTGCAACTCGGACGTGTGGGGGACCTGCCGACCGTCTGGGCACTAGCTTCAGAGTTCCCGAATAAGCATAGTAGAAGGATAAGCAAGGTAACCATTGCCATCCTGACAATGTTGGACGCGGTTGTCAATAGTTTGGGATATGGCCGGCGCGCGCGTGACCTCGGCGTTTCCATGGTGACGCTGCCCTCCATGTTCATCTCCATACTGCTCCTGTGACGGTCCCTATATGCATCGCGTCGTGCTCAGGGAGCCGCGCTGCCGGTAGGTGGAGGCGCAGCGTCCCGCCGAGATGAATCATCGGTTGTTCGAGCCGGCGAGACACCACTCCCGCCTCCCGCTCAGCCTTCGACGGGCGCATCTCACCTGGGCTGCCCTCCACGTCGCTCACATCTCTACGACGCACGAGCAGCCGGCCCTGCTCCCTGCCACCATCTACCCCGGCGCTCTCGCCGCAACCCTTCGGGGACACGTCTGCGGCTGTCTAAGTTGGAACATGCAATACCGCCCACGTCTTACCGCCGTCTGTTGTCTTTACCAATTCATCCGTTGAGGTACAGGGATTGGTAACAGGCTGACTCGTCCCAGCACATGTACTGACGTTGATGAGAGCGATGCCAACCGAGTCAGTGACAAACTTCAACACAACAGGCACGCCGAGCGACATATTCGATTTGCCTTCCGTCCAGTGCTTGCCGCCGTCCGTCGTATGCAGGATCGTATTCGATCCAGCCAAGAACCAGTCGGTTGGGCTCACCACTGACCACGCATCGGGAAGCTTACCCCTATTCGTTGATGGTAGGCTCACCTGCGTCCACGACGCTCCCCCGTTCGATGTTTCATCCATATAGGGGAGCAACGGTCCACGACCTTGCACGGCCTCGAACAGCACGTACAGAAACCCGTTTGCCTGGCTGGTGAAGATGGGAAGCCCTGGAGCGGGGATCTGCTCTGCTTGGACCCCCACCGGCGTGGGCAGCGGAGCTGGTGTCCACGTTTGACCCGCACTCGTCGTCTCGTAAAGACGGTTTGCAGCCGGAGTATCGCCGGCGTAGCCAACCTGTGCGGTCACGAACTCGATCGGCCCCGCCGCACCGTTGATCGTGGACTCGAGGTTCCACAAGCTGCCCCCGTCAGACGTATGAAATACGTCGGTCAGCGCTAAGGCCGGACCAGTCGGTTCATTGACACTTGCCCACCCTGTGTCAGCACCGACAAAACTCACTCCCACTGGGCCCAAGCCATTGGGATAGCTCTTGGGAAGTACGGAGGTGTGCCACGTGAGCCCTCCGTCGGTCGTGTGGCCGACGGACACCACGCCTCCCGGCAACACGTGTGCAATCCACGCAGATGAGCTGGTAATCGTCCCTGCCGGTTCGCCCTCGGGCGGTCGTGCAGAGGGCGGACCATGCCAACCTGATGGAGTTCTGGTGGTCCAGGTGCTGCCACCGTTCGTGCTGTAGTACACATCGCCGGTGTTTGTCGTGACCAACAGCGTGCTCCGATCAGGCATCGCAACGGAGTCAATCCGCACCGGCTGTGATGCCGATGCCGGGGCGCCGGTGCTGGTCGATTGGTGGCGGACTGAGCCACATGATGCGGCAACGAGCGCGACCGGCAGGATCCCGAGCATCAACACAGCTCGCCGTGTACATCTGCGAGTCATACGTCGATATGTGAATCGTAGCCACGAGGCACCTCGATGCGCGTGGTTCGCCGGCTGACTCAAGATCATGTAACGCTGTTGTCTATAATCATCTAGTGATACACTGCTGACGGTATTCACGCCACCGACTCCTTTAGCAGAAGTTGTCATAGGACGGTGAACTACCTTCCGAGGTTCCTCCGTCATAAGATGCACCTGTGTCCCACACTGATTCGGCGAGGCCACCTTGTGCGTAGGTATCAATGCAGTCCGGATCGAATGACATTCCATTGTATGAATAGCCAGCCCCGTATTGCATATCGCGCTGGTCATACTCCCAGGACCCATTTGGTATGCCCGATATATTCCAGACGCTTTCGCTACTACTGGCAGGCCACACGAACTCGGGCATGTGTTCGCCAGACACGCCTGCTTCGTAGTACAGTCCGATGATCGAGCTGCCGGCACTACCGTAGACACCTGGGATTAGGCCCAGCTTCTGGACTTCATACACCCACCCATTAAGATAAGCGTCTACAATGGTTTGACAGGTGCTATTGGGGGACCAGTTGTAGAACTCTACATCATCAACGACCATATTGTAGAAGCCTGCATTCTTGGCATCGGTAACCGCCGTAGAGCCATCATTGATCCCTTGCTGGGTTGGGTTCGATGTTGATATCGGATCGCCTGAAGAGGGTCCACCACACGAAGCTGGTGGAAGCGCACCACCGAAGATGGGAATAACCCCCCAACCTCCCGGAAGCCCTGCAGAAACCGTAGATTGCCATGACGATGAAACATCATTGCACGAGACTGTTGGACCTCCGACATACCCTCCGATCGTTCGAGGCTCAAACCCATCTGCCGGTAAGGCATAGTTCCACAAGCTGTCTGCCTCGCTCGCGGTCCACGTTCCAGCGCCACAGGAGTCGACGCCGACGGATTCCTGGATGTTGGTTGCGGTAAGTGCCGATGAAGGCATCGGCGTAGTGAGTGCCTGAACTGCCGGGAGCTGCAGGCCAAGGAGGATGATGGCCGAGGCAACGAAGATAAATGCCAGACACCGTGCCAGCGTGTGTCGCGGGTGGTGTACCACCCAGGCGTGCCATCTTAGGTACGTGCGGACGCGTTGGTGCATGTTCTCCCTTTCGCTAATGCTGTAGGACCGCAGAGAGCCTCGCCCGACCGGTGTCACTGGGTGGCTGCCCGACGGTGTCGAACTAGATGAAAATCGTGGGCCATGGGGATGGCACATGGAGTTCAGTACGAGCTGCAGGCGTTGCCCCAGTCGTTCCAGGGCGGCCCGCCTTGCCAGAATGTGGAGTCGTAGTCGGCGGAGAATTCGTAGGGGTAGTCGGTGATGACTTCGTCGCCGCTGTGGAGGGCGACGTTGGCGCTGTCGGCGAGCAGCGTTCCGGGGTAGCCGCAACTGGTGACGCCGTCGTCGGAGAGCTCGACGTGCCCGGTGGTGTAGCTGCCGTCGTAGAGGTAGGAGCCGAACACGTAGTAGGCGCTGTTGTAGGTGCCGAGGCTCACGCAGATCGATCCGGGCCCGGTGACGGTGTTGCAGGCCGGAGAGACCTGGGGGGAGGCGGAGGTGGTAGCGGCTGGCGCAGTGCCCCTCTCCCTGACGCTGTTGTCGAGGCTGCGTCCGGGCGGGCAGTGGACAACAGCCCAGCCGGTGGGCACTTCGATACCAGCAGGGATCGGCGATCCGGGAGCGGCGCCGCTGCTGGTTCGGGCTCCGGACTCGATGAACGAGCATCCCGCTGCAGAAGCCATGGCCGACCATGGGAAATGGGCCTGCTGCTGGGCTTGCTGCGCCGACCAGGCGCTCCACGTCGAGGACGGTGCTCCGGGGGCGGGGTGTGGCCCCGGTGTCGGTCCCGTCGAGCTGGCCTGGGCGACGCCGGCCAGCATGGCGAGCGGGAGGGCTGCCCCGACCAGTGCGCCCCACACTCCGCGTCGCAGCAGCTGCACCCTGCGGGAGTGGCTTCGGCCTCGGGCGAGCTCCACGTGGTTCCCTCCTGTCACGTGCCGGCTCCGGCGGTGACCAGCCGTCACCCGGTGATGGTGCCGCGCTGCCACCGGTAGCGCTGGAAGTAAGACTTGAAGTTAGCAGATACTTTACATGGCCAGGTAGCGTGTGTCAAGCAGGTTCTGGGGATCTCCTCGCCGCCGCGGCTGGCATGTGCTGGGCTCAGCTGCGCCTGGGCTCGAGGCGCTGTAGCCTGGTGGTTCGGCTCCACCAGAGCCACGACCGCCACGGGGACCTGGATGACGCACATGGACTGGCGAGGCGAGGGTTGCGCTGCGGCAGAGGCTCGTGCCGCGGGCCTCCTCGCCGACGTGCGCCGGTTTGCCCGCCGTGCGCACGATCTGCAGGTGCGGCCCTGGGTGTCGCTCGCGCTCTTTGGCGTCGTCGTGCTGCTCGGCGTCGATACGTTCGGCGGTGTAGGGGGTCGCCCCACCCGGGTTCGCTGTGGCGGGGTGCCACGTAGCTGGATGTGCGACGCGCCCCGCGGCGCGAGCGGCGCAGTGCACGGCGCTGTGTCGCAGAGCACCACCACCACCACCATCATTACCCTCAGTGCAAGAGCGCCGATGGCCATGGCCCTCGGACAGCACTGGTGGTACTGGAGCGTCGCCATCGCCGCTGCGGCGCTGATCGTCGTCTGCCTGCGCCG
>JAKAQW010000119.1 GCA_021819525.1 Actinomycetes bacterium | reverse complement strand
ATCTATGTCGTTCCTGAGCTCGCCGATGTCGCCCCTGAGCTCGCCGATCTCGCCTCTGAGATCGCTACCCAGCTTGTCGATCTTGGTGTCCAGCTTGGTGCCCAGCTTGTCGATCTTGGCATCGAGTGACCGGCGACCCGCACGCGACTCGGCCAGGAACCCGAGCAGGACCAGGAACGCAACCCCAATTGCTGCCCATGCGGCCCCGACCATGTGGTGGAGCCTAGCGCCGTCCCGCCGATCGCTACCAAGGCCACCTCTGCGAAGTCTCAGAGCCCTAGGCTCACTCCCTCGTCGTGATCGTCCGCGTCGGTCGTGTCGTCAAGCAGTGTCCCGGCTCGTTCGCGTAGCTCGTAAAGCTCAGGTAGCGCCTCGTGGTCCTTCGAGCGGTTGGCCCATTTCTTCGATGCGACGATGTCGTCAGCGACGGTCCCGCTGTTCGCCGGTCAGATGGCGCTGAGGAGTTGTGCGTGGCTCGGCGGACAGCGGGTGCGCGAGCCCGCGCTCATGTGACGCGCGGCCGGGGCCAGAAGCGAGCTACTCCGAGTCAACCAGCGCGATCAAGTGCCGAGCGCTCGATCTGCTGTGCCCGCTGGTAACTGATTCCCGTCAGGGCTGCTGAGTCTCGCAAGGTGAGGCCATCCCTGCGTAAGGCGATCACTGCGTTGCGCACAGCGCTGCTCGCTGCGCTCTTGATCTCGTCGGCTTGTCGCCGCAACGCAGCTGCCTCACGTGCTGCTGCGCCTGCTGCGCCCGGGTAGAGAGCCTCGGTCAGAAGAACGTACGTGCCAGGGCGCTCTCCAGTCATCAGCTCGATCACCTCGGCCACGTCACCTGGTACCTGGTCGAGGTGTCGTGCCTGGCTGATCGCGCCGGGCAGTTCGGGCACCGTCACCACCCACCAGCCAGTAGTATCCCACTCGCATCGCACCGTATAGGTCTTCATCGCTCTACCTCCAGCCACCTCTCGCCGAGCTCAGGAGCCAAACTCGCCTGGATTGCTCGCAGGGTTCCGGGTGCTTGCTGCTTGACACCTGCTTTGATGGTGCATGTATGTCCTCCCGGACCTCTCCACTTCTCGTGGGAGCCGACTACTGCCACCTTCTCGCAACCCATTGCTTGGAGCAAGGTGCGCAGCGCCTTGGTGCTGATCGGCTTCACCGAACTAGTCTAGCGGATAGCCATCAGTGTGTCAATCGGCTAGACATATCTGATGCTAGCGCCGAGGCGGCGGAGGCCGGACTGTTGCTCGCAGCCCTCTGACAAGGCAAGATGAGGGTGAAGGCGACACCGTTCGTCACCGTGGATGCCGATCGTCAGCCCGGCCGGCCACGGCAGCGACCATGCCCATGATGGCGGCGTCGTCCTGGTCGTACGGCTGGGCGGTGGCGCCGTCGGCACGGGTAGCCCGCTCGGGCGGGGTGCTCCGGTAGTGCTCGGGCGCGACGTGCCGGTAGTGCTCAGGGAGGATGTCGATCGGTGGGGGAAGCGTGCGCGGAGCCTGTCCGCGGGCGACCTGCACCGCGTGCTCCACGTCGTCGTCGAGCAGGTGCAGGTACGTCATGGTGGTGGTGACCTTGGCGTGGCCGAGCTGGTGTTGGAGCACCGTCACGTCGCGTCCTCGGGCCGGTACGGCTCGCGGGGCCGGGTCGTAGAACGCGGCGGTCGAACCCCGGTAGCCGGGTTCGGGCCGGGATGCTGCCCGGTGTCGACGAGCCAGCGGAACAGGGAACGGGCGGCCATCAGCTTCGTGGTGAGCGTGGAGGTGGCAACTCCCCGGGCACGTTCGGCGGCGACGTACTCCTCGACGACGACCTGAGCGACGCCATGGCAATCGAGAGCCTCGACCACGCGTCCTAGATCGGGCTCGGGGATCGGCAACGGGGTTCCAGTCCCAGTGAGCGACGTGGCTCAGGTACGTTGACTTCGTCCTGGGCTGAGGGCATAGGATGGTGGCGTGGCGTCAGCCGTGCACCTACCCGACGATCTCGCCGTGCGCCTCGCCGTCGAAGCGGACCGGCGCGGCCTGAGCGTAGACGAGCTGGTCGCCGAGCTGGTCGCCGACCGTCTGCACACCGAGGGCGACGATCCCCTCGAAGCGTTCATCGGCTGCGGGGCCTCAGGACAGCACGAGCCGTTCGACATTCATGCCGCGCGGGCCAAGATGGCCGAGCGCAAGCTGGCCGAGGGCGCCTGAGCCTCGCCAGTGACCGTCGGGGTCGACACCGGGGTGCTGGTCTCCGCCGCTGATGCCGACGAACCGCTTCATGCCGAGTGCGCGGAGCTATTGCGCTATCACCACGGTCAACTGGTCATCGCCGCCCCGGTCGTCCCTGAAACGGCATGGCTGATCGAGTCCCGTCTCGGCCCTACCGCCGAAGCCCGCTTCTTGCGCCTGGTCACCGCTGGCGAGCTGGACGTGGTCGACCTGGGCATCGACGACTACCGGCGCTGTGTCGAACTGATCGAGCGGTACGCCGACCTCGGCCTCGGAATGGTCGACGCCAGCGTGGTCACCGTGGCCGAGCGTTTGAAGATCACCACCCTTGCCACCCTCAACCACCGGGACTTCAACGTGGTCCGCCCACGCCACGTCAAGGCGTTCGAGCTGATCCCGTGAACCGCCTCATGCTCGAAGAGCGCAGTTCTTCTCTCTTGACACCCTTCTCCTCGGAGCGCCCCGGCTCGCATCGTCCTCTCAGCAGTCGACAGCGCACCGAAGCGCGGTGCACGCCTCCACCAGACGAGTGGGCTCGAGCACGCAGATGCGGCACACCTCCCCGCGCCGGGGTTCGCTCACCAGGGCTCCTCGGCAATGGCGTCGCGAAGCGAAGGCGGCGTCGTGTTCGGCGGGAGTGGGAGGAGTGCGCCGGTAGCCAGCGACGATGGCTCGGTCGATCTGCCGGCGGCGTTCGAGCGCTATGACGGCCTCGATACCGGCGCGTACTGCCGCGGCCCTGCTCTCGTAGCCCCCACGTGCGACGAGCGCGTCGAGGTCGTCCAGGAGCTCCTCGGGGAGCCGGACGGCGATCTGCTCTGTGGCCACTTCGTCAGTACACCACCATGGTGTGCAATCGGGTATGCGAGGGACACCTGCTCGGCGTCCCCGGTGCTACGAGGACCACCGCCACCGACGGATCTCGCGACGCGGCGGTGCCTCACGCTGCCTCATGGGTCTTCGAGGTGTGCTCCGATGCCACCGGCGGCGATACTGGTCGTCATGGTCGACGCTGATCGCAGATGGCTCGTGCTCGTGCGCGACGTCTCGCACGCTATCTCCGTGCGCGGCCACGCCGAGCTCCACGCAGCGCTGGTGCTCGACGTCGCGACCGGCCTCGTTCGCGGGGTCGCGGTAGCCCCGAGCGAGCTCGAGGCACTCGTCGATGCCTGCAGGGCGGCGCGAACCAAGCCCGCCGGCTCGCTTCCTCCCGGCCAGCCCGATCGCGTGCTGTGCGCTGCGGAGCTCGTCCACCCGGTGGCCGAGGCACTCGGTACGCTGCGACCCGCCGGGGTGCTGCCGCCGATCACCGAAGTGGTGCCCGGTCCCGAGGCGGAGGACATCTTCGACAGCTTCATCGGGCACATGGCCGGCCGGGCACAGCCCGAGGAGCCTCCCGCGCCCGAGGACTGGCGAGCGCTCGTCGCCCAGGCGCTCGCCTTGTGGCGCGCCGAGCCGTGGGCTCGCTGGAGCGACGAGATCGACCTGGTGCTCGAGGTGCGCGTCGACGGAGAGGCGACCCGCCACGCGGCAGTGGTCATGGGCAACGCGGGCCTCCAGCGTGGCCTCGCCCTCTACCCAGGAGAGGACGTCCCCACGGGCCTGCGAGACTGGCAGCCGGGCGAGCCGGTACCCGCACCGCCGGGCACGTTGCTGTGCTTGCTCGACTCGCCCGGTGAGCCACCTCCGGAACTCACCGCGAAGGCGGTGCGCTACGGCTGGCCCACCGAAGCGGCGCTCGTCCCGGTGTTCCTCGAGCTCGGAGACGACGACGCCGGCGAGCTCGACCGGGCGGCGGCGAGAAGGATGACCGTAGCGATCGCGGCGGTGCTCGCCCACGACGCGCGCGGTCCCGTTCTCGCGCACCCTGCGAGGGAGCCCACGTCCGCCACGGTGGTCCTCGGCGACGGCGGGCGTGCGAGCTTCGCCATCTACCAGCGTCCCCCGGAGCCCGAGCGAGCCCCGACGGGTCTGCGGGTGCATCGTGTGGGCTGCGACTTGGTGCCAAGAGGTACCCCGGTCGTCCTCGGACACCTGACGTGGGCGGCGCTTGGCAGCCTGGGGAGCGACGCCCGGCTGTACCGCCCAGCCCCGCCCGGAGCGCCGGACCCCGCGGGCGAAGAGCTCCCCGTGGTCGCGGTCCTCGCCGGGCGCCGCGAGGGGGACCGCGTCGCGGCCGACCTGGCCAGGCTCGATCCCTACGGGATCGGCGTCGTCGAGACCGGTGACGGGCAGTGCGTCGTCACCGTGGTCGGCGCGACGGGGGCGGAGCTGCTCATGGAGCTCCCGGCCGACAGCCCCGCTCTGGCGGACCTCCGCCGCCGCCTGCGCCACAGCAAGGGCCGGCACGTGGTGATGGTCGCCGACGAGGAGACGAGCCGTGGGAACGGCACGGTGTACGGGCTGTTCGAGTGCCACCAGCCACCTGCCTCCGAGGAGCGCCGTCGATCCCAGGCGTCCAAGTCGCGACCGAAGCCCCGACCGAAGCGACGGCGCCGGTAGGCAAGCGCCCTAGGCTGCGGGAGCAGCATGCAGCGCCTTTCTGGTACGGGCTGCGCCAAGGGCAGCGTGCGCGGAGCGTGTCCGTGGGTGACCCGCACCGCGTGCTCCACGTCGCCGTCGAGCAGGTGCAGGTACGTCGTGGTGGTGGTGGTGACCTTGGCGTGGCCGAGCTGGTGCTGGAGCAGCGTCACGTCGCGTCCTGGGGCCGGTACGGCTCGCGGGGTCGGGTCGTAGAACGCGGCGGGCGGACCCCGGTAGCCGGGTTCGGGCCGGGATGCTGCCCGGTGTCGACGAGCCAGCCGAACAGGGCACGGGCGGCCATCAGCTTCGTGGTGAGCGTGGAGGTGGCAACTCCCCGGGCGCGCTCGGCGACGACGTAGTCCTCGGCGACGACGTAAGCGACCCCATGGCGATCGAGAGCCTCGACCCGGCGTCCTAGGTCAGGTCCGGGTGGACGAGGAGCATGGGCAGTCGAGCTTGACCGGTATCGGAAATGGTGCGGAGAGGCGACCCGGTCCGTTCGGCAACAGCTCAGTCGCCAGGTCAGACCCACATGGCCCCTCGTGGGGGCCGCCACGGTGGATGATGTTCCCGTCACGTAGCGGGAATCATCACCTCAGACCGGGTGGTGCTCCAGGTGCTCTACGCGAACAGACAGGGACGCCACCTGGCCGGCGAGCTCCCCGACCTTTCCTTCAAGGGAACCGAGCCCCTTCACCACATCGTCGATCCTGGCGCTCTGCGCGTCGATCCGGGTGCTCAGGGCGTCGATCCTGGCGCTCTGCGCGTCGATCCCGGTGCTCAGGGCGTCGATCTTGGTGCTCACGAGCGCCATGAAGCCGAGCGAGACGGCGGTCAACACACCAAGAGCAGCCCAGGTGACGGCGATCACGCCACTGAGTCTAAGCCACCTCGTGCCCGCAGACACACGATGTGTAGCACCGCGAGCGAGCATCACGTCCGGTAGGCATCCGAACGGTGCCGGATGGCCGTGACCTCCACGATCCGGTTGGTGTCGTCGACGACGTAGAGGATGCGGTAGGTGCCGCACAGGAGAAGCGCGGGGCGTGGGAAGGTGCCTGTGGCGACGGAGGTCAGAAGCGCCTGACGCTGCGGGAGCAGCATGGCGCGCCCCTCGGGCACGGGCTGCGCCAAGGGCGGAGTTGAACGAGCCGAGGTCGTCGTCGACGTAGTGTTGCGTTTCCCGTACTCGAACTCCGGCCTACTGCACGGCCGGCTCCGTAATCTCATCGACGCACTATGAATGCTGACTTGCTCGGCACCCGTAGCCGATCAGCCGGCTATCCGATCATCGAGGTCCACGAAACTCACGACGAGCTCGACCCCGAGCGCTTCGGCGACCTTGTCGAGGGTCGGCAGGCTGGGGGACACGTTGCCGGCCTCTAGGCGCGCGACGGCGGACTGGGTCGTGCCGAGACGCTCGGCGAGCTCGCGCTGGCTCAGCCCCCGCTTCTCCCGGAGCTCGTGGATCTCCATCGCGAGCCTGATCGTCCGCCCAGCGCGCTCGTAGCCGCGGCGGCGAGCCGGCGAGCCGGCCCGCTCCCTTTTCACCTCGTCCCAGGTCTTGCGCGTCATTCGTCGTCCTCCACGGTATGCCCCTCGGCGATGCAGGTCTGCATTGCGCTCCATGCCCGTTGGACTTCCCGACGCTCTCGTTGGCGCGTCTTCACGAACACGGTGAGCAGCACGATCCTGCGGCCAGTGGCGATGTAGTACGTGATCCTCGTCTGCTGGCGACCGAGGTGGAAGCGCAACTCCCGGAGCTTCCCGCGGAGCTGTCGAGTGAAGGGCTCGTCGAGATGCACGCCTTCGTCGGCGAGCAGGTCGATGTACCGCTCCGCTTGACCGAACAGCTCATCGGGGAGCGTGAGGAGCCATGCCTCGACCTCCTGTTCGAGCTCGATCGTACCCCAAGCCATAGCGGCGATGCTATGCCTGGGATGTGACATCTCGTCTCGGCAGGAGAGCCAGCTCGATCGCGATCTGGACTCGGCATGGCCGCCCGGTTCGATTCCCGTCGACTCTGGCCAGGGCGCAGTGGGCCCGACCAGCGCTGACGTTGAGCAAGAATCAGGTGGTGGGTGACACCAAACTCGCCTGGATTGCTCGCAGGGTTGTGCGTGGCCGACGCTCCGGGTAGCAGCGTGGTCGGCGCAGGCCGAGCGCCACGACAACAGTAGGACCGTGATCGGAGCGGCCAGCCAAGGGCTGGTGAACCCCTGGGCTGGTCGGCGAGGGCGGCGATGGCGAGGGCGGCGATGGCGAGGGCGGTGCTGGCGAGGGCGGCGCTGGGCACCAGTGTCGCCGAAGGAGGATCGTGGTACAGGAGCTGTAGCACTAGACGTGCTACAGTGATGCCCTATGACTCGCATCGGTATCCGGGAGCTGCGTCAGAACGCTTCACGGTACCTGACCCTGGTCAAAGAAGGCCAGACCGTCGAGGTTAGCGAGCGTGGCGTGCTTGTCGCCTTGCTCGTGCCGCCAGAGGCTCCCAGGACGACAAGGGACCGCTTGGTCGCCACCGGCCGACTGATCCCCGCGTCGAGCCCCACCGGGCGTCTCCGGTCGCCTCGGCCCGTGCCCGTCGGTCCCGGTGAGCCGACCAATCAGGAGCTGCTCGATGCCGAGCGCGCGGAGCGGCTGTGATCTACTTCGACTCCTCGGCTTTGATGAAGGTGGTCCGCGAAGACGACGAGACAGTACCGCTGCGCGAGTGGCTCGCCGCTCAGCCCGGCGTACCGGTCGTGACCAGCGAGCTCGGACGGGTGGAGGTTCTTCGAGCTGCCCGGCGAGCTGGTCGTGAGGTGATGGCCGAAGCCCGGGCGGTGGTCGGAGACCTCGACCTCGTTCCCCTGGACCGTGGCGTGCAGGATCTTGCTGCGGAGATCGGCGATCCGCTCCTTCGTACCCTCGATGCCCTGCACCTGGCGTCAGCGGTGCTCCTGCGAGATGAGCTCACCGCATTCGTCGCGTACGACCCCCGGCTTCTGCGTGCTGCTCAGGCTGCCGGCTTGCCCGCCACGTCGCCGGGCCGACCAGATCCGGCCGACGCCGGTCAGTCGAGCTGACCTCGCAATCGTCCGTTCGTCGCAGTTGACGTGAGCGTTGCGGTGGATCCGGACACCCGGTCCGGAGTTTTCGGAGACCCCGGTGACACGGCGGGCCAACGCCCGGCAAGCCCACAGTGCTCGCAGTGGAACACCCGGGCGGAGCGGGGCAGGTGGGCTCTTGTCGTCCGACACCTCGAGCACACTGATGGCGGCTCCAGGCTCAGAGACCGACGTACCTGGTGCGCGACGTCTCGCACGCCATCTCCGTGCGCGGCCACGCCGAGCTCCACGCAGCGCTGGTGCTCGACCCCGCGACCGGCCTCGTTCGCGGGGTCGCGGTAGCTCCGAGCGAGCTCGAGGCACTCGTCGATGCCTGCACGGCGGCGCGAACCAAGCCCGCCGGCTCGCTTCCTCCCGGCCAGCCCGATGGCGTGCTGTGCGCTGCGGAGCCCGTCGACCTGGTAGCCGAGGCACTCGGCGCGCTGCGACCCGCCGGGGTGCTGCCGCCGATCACCGAAGTGGTGCCCGGTCCCGAGGCGGAGGACATCTTCGACAGCTGCATCGGGTACATGGCCGGCCGGGCACAGCCCGAGGAGCCTCCCGCGCCCGAGGACTGGCGAGCGCTCGTCGCCCAGGCGCTCGCCTTGTGGCGCGCCGAGCCGTGGGCGCGCTGGAGCGACGAGATCGACCTGGCGCTCGAGGTGCGCGTCGACGGAGAGGCGACCCGCCACGCGGCAGTGGTCATGGGCAACGCGGGCCTCCAGCACCGAAGCCCCGACCGAACCGACGGCGCCGGTAGGCAAGCGCCCTAGGCTGCGGGAGCAGCATGGCGCGTCCCTCTGGTACGGGCTGCGCCGACGGTAGCTGGCGGGTTCTCGCGCATGCTCCTAGCCCGTGCGGACCACCTCCAGGCCGATTCGTTCGGCGGCTGCGCAGAGGTCCCTGTCGCCGGCCACGAACACGAACGCATCGTCGCCCCGGGAGAGCTCTGCCGCGGCCAGGTGGATCGAGTCGTAGCCACGGAGCGTGTGCTGCTCGGCGAGCGCGCCGGCGCGTCGCACCAGCCGGTCGGAGATTTCAACGAGGTGAAGCTCCTCGTAGCGATCGACGAGCTCACCGATGGCGGCACATAGGCGATCGGCTGGGAGACGGCCGAGGCGAGCCGCCGCCGCCAATGCCGCGTGGCCCTCGGCGTAGACGACTCTCGCGCTCGTCACGCGCTCAGCGTCGCGCCACAGGCACTTGGCCTTGTTCGAGCCGGCCTCCTCGACGATCAAGGGCACGATCGCCGAGGTGTCGAAATAGGCGGTCGTCACCCTCGCTGCTCAGAGACCAGCGGGCTCACCGCTTCGGAAACCTGGATGCCCCGAGACGGCAGAGGACGTCTCGCCTTCAGTGGAGCGGCCACCAGACCTTCTGCGACGAGGCGGTCGAGCGCACCGGGCTCCCGCTCGCCATTGCCGATCGGCACGACCCTCGCAATCTCGCGGCCGTGGTCGGTGACGACGACCTCGTCGCCAGCACGGACCCGGTCCAGGTACCGACTCAGGTTGTTCCGCAGTTCACGCACCCCGACCTTCACGACCGGCTCCTCTCAAGTCGCCACAATTCGACACCATTGTAGCCACAAGCCGCTGATGTCTGCGAGGACTGCGTCGTAGGTCGCGAGAACCGAACGCCGCTTCGAGCCCGGGTGACGATCCGCAAGGCGGCCTCGGTCAGGTCGCGATCATCGACCGAGCGACAGCAGGTGCTCGATTCGGTCGTCGCCGGCTCCCAGGAAGCCAGCGAGCACTCCAGCCACCGCGGACACGTCGAGCGACCCGGCTGCCGCCATGGCTTCGAGGTCGGCCCAGTCCTTGGTGCGGTCGAAGAACGCCTTGAAGACGGCGAGGTCATGGCAGGCCAGGAATGGCAGCTGCTCGCCGGCGAACGGCTCCAAGTGGACCCGAGTGGCGACCTGTTCGTGGAAGTGCGTCGTGTTGAGGAAGACGTCGACTGGAGTGTTCTCCCACCACAGCCGCGCCTGTCCGTCTCGTTCGAGGAGGGCGCGGTCATCGTCTGTAGCGACAATCCCGGGCGGAAGAGCGGTGAGGGCCGAGGCGGTGCGCTCGGGACTGACGAACACGTTGACGTCTGCCAAAGTGCCGGCAGGAGTCGCAGGACGGGCACGCAGAACACCGTCGGCCGCCGGGCCGCCGGGTCGCCGGGCCGTCGGTGAGGTGTTCACCATGACGCTCACCGGGGCAGCGTCCGGGAGAACCACGTGGTCGAGCTCGAGGAGGGACGCCGAATTGCGCGGAGGCCCTCAGAGCCAGGCCAGGAGCCGCCAGGGCACTTATGGGCATGGGAGCTCGAACCGATCGATTCGTCACGAA
>JAKAQW010000011.1 GCA_021819525.1 Actinomycetes bacterium | reverse complement strand
CCCTCACAGCACTGTGACCCAATCGACCTCGACCATGACCTAGCGTACCACAGCGAGGGACCACAGCCCACCGCCCGCTCTCGATGCTCGGCGGCTACCGCGGATCCGGGCTCTCGATGCTCGGCGGCTACCGCGGATCCGGAACGGTGATCTTCCGCCTCCTACCTTGCGCGGAGCGTCCAGTAGCCGGTTTCTCACGGCCAGCCGTGTCGAGCACTGGGGCGAGCACCGCACCGGTGTAGCTGCCCTCGACCGCGGCCACCTCCTCGGGGGTGCCTTCGGCTACCACCGCGCCTCCCCGGTCCCCGCCTTCTGGGCCGAGGTCGACGATCCAGTCGGCGCTCTTGACCACGTCGAGGTTGTGCTCGATCACCAGCACGGTGTTGCCTTGGTCGACCAGACGGCCGAGCACGTCGAGGAGCTTGCGGACGTCCTCGAAATGCAAGCCCGTGGTGGGCTCGTCGAGGACGTACAAGGTGTGGCCGGTGGGCCGACGGCTCAGCTCGGAAGCCAGCTTCACCCGCTGGGCTTCTCCCCCCGACAAGGTGGTGGCCGGCTGACCGAGACGGACGTACCCGAGCCCCACGTCGACCAGCGTCTGCAGATGGCGGGCGATGGGGGGCTGGTTGGCGAAGAAGGCCAGGGCGTCCTCGCACGACAGGTCGAGCACATCGGCGATGCTCTTGGACTTGAAGGTGACCTCGAGGGTCTCTCGGTTGTAGCGGGCGCCGCCGCAGACCTCGCACGGGACGTACACGTCGGGCAGGAAGTGCATCTCGATCTTGAGCGTCCCGTCCCCGGCGCAGGCCTCGCAGCGCCCCCCCTTCACGTTGAAGGAGAACCGGCCAGGGAGGTAGCCGCGAACCTTCGCTTCGGGCGCCTGGCTGAACAACTTCCGCACGTGGTCGAACATCCCGGTATACGTGGCGGGGTTCGACCGGGGAGTGCGCCCGATCGGCGACTGGTCGATGTCGACCACCTTGTCGATGTGTGCCACCCCCTCGATCCCCGCGTGGCGCCCGGGCGTGGTCCGTGCCCGATGCACGGTGCCCAGCAGCGACTGCAGCAAGATGTCGTTCACCAGGGTGGACTTGCCAGACCCAGAGACCCCGGTGACCGCCACCAAGCACCCGAGGGGGAAAGCCACGTCGACACCGCGCAAATTGTGCTCGCGGGCGCCACGAACCACCAACTGCTGACCGCTACCAGCTCGGCGCCGGCCGGGCACGGCAATGGCGCGGGCACCGGTCAGGTACTGGCCCGTGAGGGACTCTGCGCACGACAGCAGCCCGGCCACCTCGCCGCTGTAGACGATCCGGCCGCCGTGCTCGCCCGCCCCAGGACCGATGTCGACGACATGGTCCGCCGAGCGGATGGTCTCCTCGTCGTGCTCCACCACGATGACCGTGTTCCCCAGGTCGCGGAGCCGAACCAGGGTGTCGAGCAGCCGGCGATTGTCGCGCTGGTGCAGGCCGATCGAGGGCTCGTCGAGCACGTAGAGCACGCCGACGAGGCCAGAGCCGATCTGGCTGGCCAGGCGGATGCGCTGGGCCTCACCCCCCGACAGGGTCGCCGTGCCCCGCGACAGCGACAGGTAGTCGAGGCCCACGTCGAGCAGGAACTGCAGCCGGGCCCGCACCTCACGGAGCACCCGGTCGGCGATGAGATGCTCGCGTTCGGTGAGCTCCACCTCGTCGAGCGCGCTCGATACCCCGGCGATGGGCAACGAGCAGAGATCGAAGATGCTCCGGCCTCCGACAGTGACCGCAAGCGACCTCGGCTGGAGGCGAGCGCCCCCGCACGCCGAGCACGGCACCTGGCGCATGAACCCTTCGGCCCACTCGCGAAGCGATTCGGAGCCCGGCTCGGCGTGGCGGCGCGTCAGCCAGGGGACGATCCCTTCGAACCGGCTGGTGTAGGTCCGTTGGCGACCGAAACGGTTGCGGTAGACCAAGGTCACCTGCTTGGTGCCCGAGCCGCCGAGCAGCACCTTGCGGTCGGCCTTGCGGAGCTTCTCCCACGGTGTATGGAGATCGAAGCCGTAGCTCTCGGCCACTGCTTCCACCATCCTGTCGAACCAGCGGCTCCGCCCCCCCGCCCATGGCACCAGCGCCCCCTCGGCGAGGCTCTTGGCCGGATCGGGCACCACCAGGTCGGGATCCACCTCGAATTGGGTACCGAGCCCGTCACACGCCGGGCAGGCCCCGTAGGGAGAGTTGAACGAGAAGTTCCGCGGCGCGGGCTCCTCGAAGGAGATGCCGCAGTGGGTGCAGGCCAGATGCTCGGAGAAGGCGATCACCTCGTCGGCTCCGCTTGGCTGGACCACCGCCACCTCGGCCACGCCGTCGGTCAACCCGAGCGCGGTCTCCATCGACTCGGTGAGGCGCTGGCGGATGCCGTCGCGGCGCACCAGGCGGTCCACAACCACCTCGATGGTGTGCTGCTCGTAGCGAGCCAGCTCGAGGGCCTCCCGCTCCACCAGCTCGACCATGACCCCGTCCACGCGCGCCCGGGCGAACCCCTGGCCGGCCAGGTCGTCGAGGAGGGAAGCGTACTCCCCCTTGCGCCCCCGTACCACTGGTGCCAGCACCGAGAAACGGGTCCCGTCGGGGAGGTCCAAGATGCGGTCCACGATCTGCTGCGGGGTCTGGCGGGCGACAGCCCGCCCGCAGCCGGGGCAGTGCGGTCGCCCGACCCGCGCGAACAACAGCCGCAGGTAGTCGTAGATCTCGGTGACCGTGCCGACAGTAGAGCGCGGGTTGCGGCTCGCGGTCTTCTGGTCGATCGAGATGGCCGGCGACAGCCCTTCGATGAAGTCGACGTCAGGCTTGTCCATCTGCCCCAGGAACTGCCGGGCGTACGACGACAGCGACTCGACATAGCGGCGCTGCCCCTCCGCGTAGATGGTGTCGAAGGCCAGCGACGACTTGCCCGAGCCGGACAGACCGGTGAACACGATCAGGCGGTCGCGAGGCAGCTCCAGCGACACGTCACGCAGGTTGTGCTCACGGGCACCGCGGACCACCAGGCGATCAGCCACCAGCGGGAGGATAGCGGGCGGCCCGGCTGCCTCCCGACAAGAGACATGGGGCATGGGGCGAGGGGCAGGCGACCCGACGAGTCGTTCCCAGGCAGTGCCATGAGCTGGTCGGGCACACCGGCAGCCGGTGGATGCCTTGGGGCACGCCGCGGGCCGCGCCGTTCCTGCACTGCTCGGCCACCACTGCGCAGATCGGTCGTCTGCGGATCGGTCGGCCGTCTGGTGGCTCTGGGCTCAGCCGACCCGGTAGCGCAGGTACAGGAAGCCGTCTGCCTCGAGCACGTGGGCCAGCTCCAGCGGTACGGGAGACGAGCCTCCGGTGTCGATCGGCGCCACGATCCCCCGAGCGTGATCGCCGCCCACCAGCAGCGGGGACACGGTGAGGCACACCTCGTCGACCAACCCGCCCGCTAGGAGCTGGCTGTTGAGCTGCGGACCCCCTTCGCACAGCACCGTGCGCAGCCCACGGGCGAGCAGTAGGCGCAGCGCGTCCACGAGGTCGACCGACCCGTCACCGCAGGCCACCACCTCTGCTTCGCGCGCGGCATCGGCACCCGAAGTCGCCGACGTCGGTACCAGCAGGATCGGTCGGGGCTCGGAACCGTCGAACAACGGGCTGCCCCAGTCCAAGGCCATGGACCGCGTGACCACCACCACCGGTGGCCGGAGCCCCTGCCCTCGCCGGACACGATCCGCCACGGTCGCCTCGTCCAAGCGCACCGGGCCGTAGTGCTCAGCCCTGGCGGTGCCCGCGCCGACCAGCACGGCATCGGCCAGCCCCCGCAGGTGGCGGAAGATAGCCCGGTCCGTCGGGCTGCCGAGCGCTCGGCTCACGCCACCGGTGGCCGTGGCGCCGTCGACGCTCGTCACCATGTTCAGCAGCGTGTAGGGCCGGTCGGCTCGGGCCTGGCGCCGCTCGCCCTCGTAGCACGCGGGCGCGTCGACCTCGTCCGCCGGATCCGGCCACAGCCGCCTCACCACGGCGCTGCTCTCCTCCCAGGTCGGGCCGTTCGACGCCCCCCGGTCCGGGCCGTTCGACGTCCCCCGGGCCGGGCCGTTCCAAGTCCCCCGGGCCGGGCCGTTCCGGGCCGGCCGAGCCACCTCGCTGCCGGCAAGAGGACGCGCGGCGGGCTGTGCCTCCTCACCGTCACGGCGCTCTAGGCCGGCGCCGGCGGCCCACCGGAGGTGGCCGGCTCGCTCAGCGCGGCAGCCCGCAACGCCTCGATCTCGTCGCGAAACGCGGCTGCTTCCTCGAAGCGCAGCTCGGTAGCCGCTTGACGCATGGCCTTCTCCAGTGATTGGAGCACCCGGGCCAGCTCGGCGCGATCAGCGGCCAGCTCGGGGGGGAGGGTGCGCCCGTCGAAGCCGGCCACCCCGTCGAAGCCGGTGCCGTCTCCCCACGCGCCCCCTGCGCCACTGCGCTGCGCGCCGAGGTGGCCGGCGGCGCGCCGGCCCCGCGGTGAACGCCCGGGGCCCGATCCGGCTCCCGCCCGGCGACCGGCTCCCCGCCCCGAGGCGTCCGATCCCGCCGAGGTCGAGTCGGCCGCAGGTCGGAGCCGGGCCAGGATGTCGACCACTGCCTTGCGGATGGTGGCGGGGTCGATACCGTGCTCGGTGTTGTAGGCCTGCTGCAAGACCCGGCGTCGCTGGGTCTCGGAGATGGCCTGACGCATCGCGTCTGTGATCACGTCTGCGTAGAGGACCACCGATCCGTCCACGTTCCGAGCGGCACGCCCCATGGTCTGGATGAGCGACGACGCGGAGCGCAAGAAGCCGGTCTTGTCGGCATCGAGGATGGCCACCAGACGCACCTCGGGCAGGTCCAAGCCCTCGCGCAGCAGGTTGATGCCGACCAGCACGTCGAATTCGCCGTTGCGTAGGTCACGGAGCAGCTCGATCCGGGCGATGGTGTCCACGTCGGAGTGCAGGTAGCGCACCCGGACCCCCCGCTCGAGGAGGTAGTCGGTCAGGTCCTCGGCCATCTTCTTCGTCAAGGTGGTCACCAGCACCCGACCGCCGTGGGCCACGGCGTCGCCGATGCGTTCGAGGAGGTCGTCGATCTGGCCTGTGGTGGGGCGGACCACCACTTCGGGATCCACCAGCCCCGTCGGTCGGATGACCTGCTCGACCACCTGGTCCGACACCTCGAGCTCGTAGGCGCCAGGGGTAGCCGACAGGAACACGACCTGACCCACCCGGTCCATGAACTCGTCGAAGGTGAGCGGCCGGTTGTCGAGCGCGGAAGGCAGCCGGAAGCCGTGGGCCACCAGCGTCTCCTTGCGGGAACGGTCCCCGGCGTACTGGCCGTGGATCTGAGGTACGGCCACGTGGCTCTCGTCGACCACGGTCAAGAACCCCGGCGGGAAGAAGTCCAGGAGCGTGTGCGGCGCCTCGCCCGGCGCCCGACCATCGAGGTGGCGACTGTAATTCTCGATGCCGTTGCACACCCCCACCTCGGCAAGCATCTCGATGTCGTGCTCGGTGCGCATCCGGAGCCGCTGCGCCTCTAGGAGCTTGCCCTGCCCGGTCAGCTCGCCCAGGCGCTCGCGCAGCTCGGTCTCGATGGAGACGATCGCTCGACGCATGGCCTCGTCACCGGCCACGTAGTGGGTGGAGGAGAACACCACCAGCTCGTCGACCGGCTCGCCCACCACGCCGGTCATCGGGTCGAAGGGGCGGATCTGCTCCACCTCGTCGCCGAACAGCTCGATGCGCACCGGTAGCTCCTCGTAGGCCGGGTGGACCTCGATGGTGTCGCCCCGAGCCCGGAACCGGCCCCGGGCCAGCACGGTGTCGTTCCGGTCGTAGTGGAGATCCACCAGCCGCCGCAGCAGATCCCGCTGGTCCACCGTGTCACCGGGGTGCAGCACCAGGATCCTCGACCGGTACTCCTCGGGCGAGCCGAGGCCGTAGATGCACGACACCGAAGCCACCACGATGACGTCCCGTCGCAGCAGCAGGCTGGAGGTGGTGGCATGGCGGAGCCGGTCGATCTCGTCGTTGATCGAGGAGTCCTTCTCGATGAAGGTGTCCGAGGTGGGCAGGTAGGCCTCGGGCTGGTAGTAGTCGTAGTACGAGACGAAGTACTCCACCCGGTTGCCGGGGAACAGCTCCCGCAGCTCGGCAGCGAGCTGGGCGGCCAGGGACTTGTTCGGCTCGATGACGAGCGTCGGGCGCTGGACTGCCTCGATGGTCCACGCGATGGTGGCCGTCTTACCCGACCCCGTGATGCCGAGCAGCGTCTGGAACCGGTCGCCACGGCGGATCCCGTCGCTCAACGCGGCTATGGCCTTCGGCTGGTCTCCGGCGGGACGCAGCGGCGAGACGACCTCCAGATCGGGCACGAGGTCGATGGTACGCGAAGCCGGCCACGGTCCAGTCGGCGAGCCCGGCCAGCTGGTCTCGAAGCACCACTCGCGACAAGACCGGCGCAGCAGCGTTGCGGCCAGGTCGAGCGCGAGGTGCGCGCCCGTGGGGCCTCACCAGCTGCTCACCGGTGCTTCGGGGCTCGGGCCGCCGGGTGCTGCGGGGGGAACAGGTGCTTCGGGGGCGAAAGGTCCTGCGTGGGCGAAAGGTGCTTCGGGGGCGAAAGGTCCTGCGTGGGATGCCGCGAGCAGAACGTCATGAGGGCCGTCAACTGGTGCTTCACGGAGCGCTTACGGGTGCTCCGGGAGTGCTGTAGGCCCCTTCGCCCGCGCCCGGACCACCAACTGCGCCCATAGCCGGTCCGTGACCTCGAGGACCTGGTCGAGCGATCCGCTGTTGTCGATGACCACGTCCGCCCCGGCGATCCGCTCCTCGCGCGAGATCTGGGCCGCCATGCGTGATCGGGCGTCGTCTGGGTCCATCTGCCGTCGGAGCACCAGGCGCTCGAGGGCCACGTCTACCGGGCAGTCGACCACCACCACCAGGTCCAGCTGGAGCAGGTGACGGTGCTCGGGTCGCAGGAGCGGGATGTCGCACACCACCACGGTGCTCTCGGGGTGAGCTGCGACGCGCCGAGCCAGCATGGTGGCACCCACCGCCGGATGCGTGATCGCGTTCAGGTCGGCCAGGGCGCCGGGGTCGGCGAAGGCCATGGCCGCCAGCGCCGGACGGTCGATGGTCCCGTCGGCCGACAGCACCGCCGGGCCGAAGCGCTCCACCAGCGCACGGTAGGCCGGCTCGCCGGGGGCGACCACCTCGCGGGCGATCCGGTCGGCATCGACCAGGACCGCACCGTGCTCGACAAGACGCCCAGCCACCGTCGACTTGCCCGAGCCGATCCCCCCGGTGAGCCCCACCGCCAGCGCCGTCATGGCGTCGCCCTCCGTCTCTTGCACAGGTCAGCCTCCTATGCCTACCAGCCTGCTGCACCCCTCAACCGCCAGCACGGCTCAGCGTGCCGGACGGGTCAGCGCCCCCGCACGGGTCAGCGCCCTGCACGGGTCAGCGCCCTGCACTGTTCAGCCGCCTGCACTGTTCAGCGTGCTGTACGGGTCACTGCTCAGCGCCGAGGACGGCGAGCCACGGCGAAGAGCGCCAGGGTGGTCTCGTCGATCCGGTCGGTGACGAAGAAGTCGTCGGCAGTGATCCCGCTCGAACCACGGGTCCCCTGACGGGCCATGAGCCGGTAGGCGACAGGCAGCGCCCGGGTGTAGAGCCCTACGTACCACGACCGAGGCATGCGGTGGCGCAGGTCGAGGACGTCGAAGGCGAGAACCTTCCGGGCGCGCTCGCGCCGGCGGGCGAAGTCGGCTTTGACCCGATCGCCGGCGTCGAGGCCGAGCACTTCCACCTCTGCGAAGAACCGGACCAGCAGGTCGCCGAGGTCCTGGGGCCCGAAAAGCCGGATGTGGAAGGGGTTCTCGAAGTCGGCCGGTGCGTTGGGGGTGACGAAGAACGCCGTTCCCTCGTCCTCGAGCACCCGCGCCACCTCTGCCACGTGCTCCTCGGGCCGGGCGAAGTGCTCCACCAGGTGCGACGAGCACGCCCAGCGGAAGCTGGAAGCACCCAGGCACAGCCGGCGAGCATCGCAGCGGGCCACCGTCAGACCCCGGCTGCCGAAGCGGGCTGCAGCCCGTGCCGCCGCCGCCTGGTCGTAGTCCACGCCTACCACCGGGCGATCCGGTGCAGCCATCGACAGCGACTCGAACCCCTCACCACATCCCACGTCGAGGAGGCGGCCCGGTCCTAGGCGCTCGACCACCGCCCGGTAGCCCGCGCCATGCAACGCCAGGAGGCCGTCGGGGGTGACGTCCTCGACGGGACGCTCACCGGTCAGTCGTCTGTCCACTGGGGTGCTCCTCTCGGTTCCAGTCTCCATCTCGGCGAGCTCGATCCACCCTGGCACGGCGACTCGAGGAAAAGCCATCTCGGGCGGTTCCGGGGTCAGAGCTGGGACCGGGTCGAGACCGGTGCTGGACGTAGGGCTGGGGTCAGAGCTGGGGCCGGGTCGAGACCGGTGCTGGACGTAGGGCTGAGACCTGGACTGACCGTAAGCCTGGGGCTCGGGTCGGTGCCGGAGGTAGAGCTGGTGCTGGGGCTGGAGGGAGGGCTGGGGCCGGCAGCATCGACGTGGGCGGTGCACGAGACCCCAGGGCCCGGCCGCGTACACTACCCGCCGGCGGGCACAGGGCACCGCGGGCGGTGCCCTGCCGATCGGTGCTCGGCACAGGGGGCGGTGAGCACCACAGTGGTCCTACCGCCGATGGACACGGGAGAGCAGCCGGTGCAGGGAACGAGGCGAGCAGCACCTTCTGCCCGGCCTCCCGGGCGCTTGCTCGAGCCTCTTCTCCTGGCACTGGTGGCCTACATCCCCCAACTGCTCTCGCAGCCGGGCACGGCCGACGCGGACACCAAGGTCTACTTGTACTACGACCCCGCTGCCTATCTCCGCCAGTCGCTCGCCATCTGGGATCCGACCCGCAGCCTGGGCACCGTCACCTTCCAGCAGGTCGGCTACCTGTGGCCCATGGGGCCGTTCTACCTGCTCGCTCACAGCCTGGGCATCCCCCTGTGGGTGGCCGAGCGGCTCTGGGTGGGGAGCATCCTCTTCGCTGCAGGTGCCGGGATCCTCTACCTGTGCCGGGCGTTGGACCTCGGTGGCCCCGGCCGCTTCGTCGCCGCGGCTGCCTTCATGCTCTCGCCGTACCCCCTGCAGTACCTGGGCCGCATCTCGGTCCTGCTGCTGCCGTGGGCCGGGATGCCGTGGATGGTCGCGCTGACCGTCCAAGCCGCACGCCGTGGCGGCTGGCGCTACCCCGCCATCTTCGGCTTGGTCGTGGCCACCGTCGGCGGCATCAACGCCACGTCCCTGCTGTACGTGGGCATCGCCCCGGCGCTGTGGCTCGTCTACGCGGCGGCCATCAGCCGCGAGTGCACCTGGCGCCAAGCCTGGGCGGCGGGCTGGCGGATCGCCGTGCTCAGCCTGGTGGAGTCCCTGTGGTGGATCGCCGGGCTCTACGTCGACGGCGCCTACGGCGTGAACGTGCTGAAGTACACCGAGACCGTCATCGCCACGTCCAGCACCTCGTCACCGAACGAGATCCTCCGTGGTCTGGGGTACTGGTACTTCTACGGCTCCGATGCCTTCGGGCCGTGGGTGGCCACCTCGGTGCAGTTCACCCAGGAGCTATGGCTGGTGACAACCAGCTATGCCATGCCTGCTGTCGCCATGGCCTTCGGCGTCGTCGGCCGGTGGCGCCAACGGGCCTACTTCGTGCTCCTGGTGGTGCTGGGCACCGTCCTCGCCGTGGGTGCCTACCCCTATACCGACCCGACGCCGGTGGGCAGGGCCCTGAAGGCGTTCTACACCAACACCACCGCCGGCCTGGCCCTGCGATCCACCGATCGCGCCTCGCCCATGGTGCTGCTCGGCCTGGCCATCCTCCTCGGAGCCGGCCTCAGCGCATTGACCGAGGCCCTGGCGCCGCGTCGGCTGCAGCCCCGCCGGCGATGGCTCCTGCCCGCTACCTGGGGGATGGCGCTGGCTCGATGGCGGTCTCGGTCCGCAGCCGACCACGGGCACGGCCTCGAACCTGCTCCCGGCGCCGCTGCTGCTCCCGGCGCCGCTGCTGGTCACGGAGCGTCGCGAGGCGGGCGCCCGCCGGGCACCGCCGCTCCCGGCACCGCCGGTGGACCGAGGCACCGTCGTACGCGAGACAGACCTGGCGTCGCCGTCCCGGTGGCCTCGGCGACGGTCACCGTGCTGGTCCTCGCCCTCGTCGCCGCGGCCAACCCGGCCATCTGGAACGGCTCGACCGTGGCCGACCAGTACCGCATCCCGCCGCGCCCTCCGGCCCCGGTGCGCCAGGCGGCGGCAGCGCTGAACGCCGAGTCGCCCGGCACCCGGGTGCTGGCCGAGCCGGGGGAGGACTTCGCCCAGTACAACTGGGGCGACACCGTCGACCCGGTGTGGCCGGCGCTGCTGCACAGCTCGCGTCCCTTTGTCACCCGCCAGCAGCTGCTGAAGGGGTCCCTTCCCACCGCCGACATGCTCTACGCCCTCGACAACCCCATCCAGAACGGCGTCGCCGACCCGAGGAGCCTCGCCCCACTGCTGCGCCTGATGAGCGTGGGTGACCTGCTGGTGCAGAACGACCTCGGATACGCCCGCTACCAGACCCCGCAGCCGGCTACCTTGTGGAGCGAATTCGACCCCACCCCGCCCGGCCTCGGCCCCCCCACCGGCTACGGACCACCCACCCCCGACACCTCGCTCATGCCCGAGGCGAACGAGGCCACCCTGGCCACCTCGCCGAACGCGCCGGTCCCCTCGCCGATCGAGGTCTTCCCCGTGAGCGATCCCCGGCCGGTCTACCGGGCCGAGCCCACCGCCCATCCGGTCGTGGTCGACGGGGATGCCAGCGGCATCGCCGAAGCAGCAGGCACCGGTCTGCTCGACGGCAGCCCCCCCATCTTCTACGCCGGGACCCTCGACACGCACCCGAGGCTCCGAGCCCAGGTGCTCGGCGACCATCCCACCTTGGTGGTGACCGACTCGAACAAGAAGCGGGCGTTCTTGTGGAACACCATCGAGCAGGATGCGGGGTACACCTTGACCGCTGCCCAGCACCAGCCGTCGACACCGGTGAACGCCCCGCTGGACCTCTTCCCCGGCGCCCCGGCCGACGCCCAGACCGTCGCGGTCAACGTCGGGGTGAAGTCCGTGACCGCCAGCAGCTACGGCGACGACATCACCTACCTACCCCAGGACCAGCCGGCCAACGCCATCGACGGCAACCTCGCCACCGAGTGGGCCACCGGCGGCTTCTTCCCCCCTGAAGGCCAGTGGTGGCAGGTGGTCCTCGACCACCCGGTGACCACCGACCACATCACCGTGGTCCAGCCGCTCAACACCGGCTCGCAGCGTTACCTGACCGAGGTCACCCTCACCTTCGACGGCCACCGGCAAGTCGTCGAGCATCTCGACGCCGCGTCACGCAACCCCGACGGCCAAGGCCAGGTGCTGCACTTCCCCACCGAGACCTTCTCCACCCTGCGCATCACCATCGACGCCACGAACGACGGCAACGCCCGGACCGATCTCGGCTCGGGGCCGGTAGGCTTCGCCGAGGTCGCCATCCCCGGGGTGGTGGACCATCGGCTGCTGGCCATGCCCAGCGACCTGCTGCGTGCCGCCGGTCCCGGCTCGATCCACGACCGGCTCGAGGTGGTCATGACCCGCCAGCGCGTCGAGCCCATCCCGCCGCTCCAGTCACCGCAGAGCACCATCGCTCGCCAGCTGTACCTGCCCACCGCCCGCACCTTCAGCCTGTCGGGCACCGCCACCATCAGCACCCTCATCCCCGACAACGAGATCGACCAGCTGGTGGGGCGCAACGGCCCGGTGAACGGCATCACTGCCTTCTCCAAGGGTCGCCTGCCCGGCGACCTGAACGACGGAGCGCAAGCCGCCTTGGACGGCAACCCCACCACCATGTGGTCTCCCGGCTTCGGCACCTCGGCCCAGATCGGCGCCTGGCTCCAGGTCGACACGCCAGCGCCGGTCACCTTCGACCACATGGACCTCCAGATCGCGGCCGACGGCATGCACTCCGTGCCCACCAGCTTGACCATCGCCTCGGTGAACGCGGCAGGCCAAACCATCACCGCCCGCCACGTGGTCCTGCCCACCATCGCCGACGGTCGTCGCCAAGGTGAAACGGTCAGCGTGCCGATCCGCTTCCCGACCCTCACCGCCCGCCGCATCCGGGTGACCGTAGACACCGTCCGCCTCGAGTACACGCGGGACTACTACTCCGGCGCCCCCATCGCCATGCCGGTGGGCATCGCCGAGCTCGGCATCCCCGGCGTGCACTCGTCGGCCACGCCCGCGCAGCTCCCGGGAACGTGCATGGACAACCTGCTCACCATCGACGGCACCGCCTACCCCGTACGTATCGTCGGCTCCACCGCGGCTGCCCTCGACAACCAGCCGGTGCAGGTGGAGCCCTGCGGCGCCAACGACGTCCACGGCATCCGCCTCGGACCCGGGCTCCACACCATCCGCACCGCGCTGGGTCACACCCCCACCACCGGTTGGAACATCGACCAGTTGGTCCTCGACTCGGCGCCCGGCGGCGGGCCCGAAGCCGAGCCCAGCCCGGCCCAGGTGGCCCCGGCGCCGAGCGCACCGGCACCTGCCGTCACCGTGCTCACCAAGACGGCCACCACAGCCAAGCTGCGAGCCACCGGCGTCCACGGCGCGTTCTGGCTGGTGCTGGGACAGAGCATCGACGCCGGCTGGCACGCCACCACCAGCGGTTACTCGCTCGGCCCCCCCACGCTGATCGACGGGTTCGCCAACGGGTGGTTGGTCACCCCGGCCGAGCTGGCCGGGGCCGTCCACCACGGGACCTTCGACGTCACCCTCACCTTCGCGCCCCAGCACCTGGTGGACGTGGCGCTGGTGGTCTCCCTTCTCGGCTTCGTGGGCTGCATCGCCGTGGCTGTCGCGCCCGACGACTGGTGGACGCGACGCGTCTGGCGCCGCCTCAGGGCAGTGCGCAAGCCGACCAGGCCGCCGGCCGCGACGACCGTTCGCAGCACCGCGCCCAGTGAGCACGGGCGCTCGACCAGCACACCTGTCGGGGCGGCAGGTACCTCACTCGGGTCATCTCGCGATGGCTCACCTAGAGACAGGTCACCTGGCGACGGATCACCCAGCGACGGGTCACCCAGCGACGGGTCACCCAGCGACCTCGAGGCGTCGGCCACGGCGTCTCGCAGCACGGGAGCCGGCCCGCAGCACCCGATGCTTCGCCGGGCTGACGAGAGGGTTCACACACCGGCCGGCTGGCGGGCGAAGGTCCTGGCAGTGGTCGGCTGTAGCCTGCTCGCGGCCGCCATCGGCCGGGTGGACGTCGGGGTAGCCCTGGCAGTCGGGATGGCCATCGCGCTCGGCGTGCCCCGTTTGCGGCCGTTGCTGGCGTGGGCCGCGCCGGCGCTCGCCCTCGCCGTGGCGGTCGTCGTCGTCGCCCACCAGGCGCTGCACCCCGTAGGTCCTGGTGGCTCGTGGGTCACCACGTTGGGTTCGGCTCCGGCGCTCGCCTGGGCGGCGGTCGCATTCCTCGGTGCCGATGCTGCCGTCGAAGTCCTGGGCTGGCGTCGCCAACGGTCGGCCCGACCTGGAGCGCCCCGGGACGCTGGGAGCACAGAGCCCCGATGAGCCGGGGGCTCGGGGCCGGGACGCTCCCGACGCGCGCAGTGGCCGGTCGAGATCAGCGAGGAGCTGCCGCTGCCTGGGCCTCGGCCACCAGCACCTCCAGGGTCCCGAGCGCCGTTGCCTCCCAGGTGAGCCGACCGGCATGGGCTTGGGCCTGGCGGCCGAGCCGGCTCCGCAGCACCTCGTCCGAGAGGACCTGGTCCAGACGGGTGACGAGCTCCTCGGTGCCAGTCGCCAGCAGGCCGGTCACCCCGTCCACCACGGCGTCGGCGTGCCCGGCGATCCGTGATGCCACAGCCGGCGTGCCACATGCGGCTGCCTCGGTGATGGTCATGCCCCACCCTTCGCGCTGCGACAGGCTGACCAGCACCCAGGCCCGCTGGTAGAGCGCCACCAGTTCGTCGTCGCCGACCCGTCCGACCAAATCGACCCAGGATCCGGCCCCGCAACGGTCGATGCGCGCTTCGATGGCCGAGCGCTCGTAGCCCTCACCGACGATCACGGCGCGCAGGCGGGGATGGCGAGCCCGGAGCTGGACCAAGGCGTCGACGAGGGAGCCGAAGCGCTTCACGGGCACCAGGCGGCCGACCGCCACCACCAATGGGTCACGGTCGCGCACACCTGCGGGACCGAAGCGGGGATCGACTCCCGGGGGGACCACCGACACCCGCTCGGGCTGCAGGCCCAGCATCGACACGATCTCCGCCCGTGAGGACGCCGACAAGGTGACCACGGCGCTCGAACGGTACAGCCGCGGGGCGACTCGACGCTCCACGATGTCACCGAGCCGGGCCAGTGGACCGGGCAGTGCCATCTGCCACATCTCGGCATGGACGTGATGGAGGAACACCACCCGCGGGCAGCGAGCCCACAGCGGCGAGAGGAACGGCATGCCGTTCCAGACTTCCACCAGCCCGTCGCGATCGGTGCGCCCGACCAGGTTCCGGACCACGGTGCGAGGGAAGATGGCATAGCGCCCGAAGCGCCGCTCTGCGATATAGCCATCTCGATGCACGACCGGGACCCCTTGGGCCACAGCAGAGGTGGTCAGGCGCACCTGCAGGCCGGCGTCGGACCACAGCGACGCCACCCGGTGTGCATGCAGCTCCGATCCCCCGGCTTCGGGGTCGTCGATGTCCCGCCAGGCGACGATCTCGATCCGCCGCAACCCGACAGCGATCGCCCGACGGACCATCGCGTCCAGTGAGGGCCGGCTGTCCAGTGAGGGCCGACTGTCCGGCGGGGGCCGGCTGTCCGGCGGAGGCCGACCCTCCAGTGAGGGCCCACCGTCCGGCAAGGGGTCTCCGGCACGAGACGGCACGCCGACAGGTGAAGCCACCACTTTCGGTGCCACGGTCGCCGTCGCAGCCGGGCCGCAGAGCACGGTCACCTCGGCTGCGTGACGCTCGATGGCGACGACCAGCGGCAGGGGCCGGCGGGCACCGACCAGGGCGATCCCGTCGGCCTCAGCCTGCTCGCCAGACGCCTCCTCGTCGTGCCCGTGCGTCACCACCCAATGCTCCCTGGCCGCTGGCCGACCCCGACCGGCGTGTCGGCCAGAGCCCAGATCCCCGTCCGACGGCTCCTGTCCGTCGGTCTCCGCACTCTACAGGTGGCCGGAGGATCACCCCTAGTCCCGGGCTCCTCCTCCGCTGGAGCCTCCCCTGGCTCACAGCGCAACACGATGGCGAGGTTCCAGGTGAGGAGATCGCCCACCCCGGGCACCTCGACCAGTCTTCGCGTCCACCTGGGGTAGTAGCGGGGAAAGGCGTCGACCACCACGGCGCCGGGCAGCTGGCGCACCTGGCGGAGAAAACGGCGGCCAGCAATGGGGAACAGCGAGATCCCGAAGCGGTTCTTCGGCGAACGACCGGTCCGGCGCTCGTACCGGCGCATTGCCCACGCGCCGCCGACGAAATGCCATGGTGCGGTCTCGTGGCCGCCCCACGGGCTCGTCCACAGGGTGTAGTTGACGAACACGACGCCGCCAGGGCGTGTCACGCGCACCATGTCGGCCAGCAGCGCCAGGGGGTCTGGGACATGCTCCAGCACGTTCGACGAACAGGTCAGGTCGAACGTCTGCGCACCAAACGGCAGCCGGGTACCGTCACCGAGCACTGCGAGCTCGAGCCTGCGTTCCCGGCAGTGCATCTCCTCCCAGTCCACGTCGACCGCCACCGCCCATGCCCCGGCATGGCGAAATGCTTCGGCCAGGTCCCCGGGACCGCTCCCGACGTCGAGCACCCGCGCGCCGGGAACGGTCGCGAGATCGCCCACCAGCGCTACGGTGTCCGCCGCCAGCAGCCGGTAGAAGCGGTCCGGATCGCGCTGCTCGGCACGAAAGGCCTGGACCAGAGAGCACAGCCCGGCTCGCTTCGCAGCAGGGATCGCCAGCTGACCAGGCGATGCCTCGTGGGCCGATGGCCATAGCGGTGTCACGGCGCTACCGCAGCACCAGCAGGCGCAGCGCACCGAGCGGGAACGACGGGGGCGCTGCGACCTGTGCCTGGCGTCCCGGGCCCCTCTCGCCTCCCGATCGCCTCCTGCCCCGCCTCCTCGGTGCCGCCAGCACCGGTCTCGTGGTACTCCTGCTCGACGTTGACGCTCCAGACGTCATGGCTGGTGCCGTCGAGGATGTTCTCGATGGTCAACATGGCGGTCACCATGGAGTGGTCCTGGTTGTTGTAGCGGTGCATGCCGTTACGCCCGACAGGGTGGACGTTGGGCACGTCGGACTCGAGCCACTTCCGCACCACGGCGACCGACTGCTGGTACGTCTCGTCGTACACCGGGTAGGCCTTGGGCATCCGCACGACGTACCCAGCCGCTACGTCGCCGGGTCCCGCCAGCTCGATCGTCTGCAGCTCGGCGGTGGCCATGGCCACCAGCTCGTCGTCGGAGGCGGACCACAGGTCGTCTCCTTCGAAGACGAAGTACTCCATGCCCAGGCAGGTAAGACCGTCGTGGACCATGTGGGGGGACCACTGGCCGAAGTTCTGGACCCTGCCGACGCGCACACCGGGCTGATGGACGTAGATCCAGTTGTCGGGGAACCCCCGGGATTCGGGCACCACCAGCGCCACTGTCAGGAAGTCGCGGTAGCGAAGGGAAGCCGCCGCCGACACCACCTCAGGCGGTGCTGGCGGATCCACCGCCGCCACCAGGGACGAAAGCGGCATCGACGACACCACATGGGCGGCGGGCATGACGTGCTCGACACCGCATGCCCCTCGGTAGGCCACTTCTGTCACCCCAGCCGGATCCCGAAGAAGACGCACCACCGGCGCGGACGTGATCACGGTGCCACCACCGGCGATCACCAGGTCACGGCAGCGCTCCCACATCATCCCCGGCCCGAGCTTCGGGTAGTGGAACTGCTCGATCAAGCTGGTGACCTGGTCCTGAGCCCGGCGACGGCCACCGGGTAACCGCCGGCGGGTCGGCTCCCACACCGCCTGGAGCAGCGACATGCCCTTGATGCGCTGGGCTCCCCAGTCTGCGGACAGCGCTGCGGCGGGCACCCCCCAGACCTTCTCGCTGTAGGTCTCGAAGAAGTGCCGGTAGAGCCGCCGACCGTAGCAGGCGACGACGTAGCCCTCGAGCGACCGGCGGTCCGTCGGAGGCCGGATCTTCGCCGCGGCGTAGGACGCCATGCAGGCCGCCGCCTCGAGCAGACCCAGGTTGCGCAGCGCGTTGAGGGGTCGGATCGGGTAGTCGTAGAACTTCCCGCCGTAGTAGATGCGACTGAGCCGCGGTCGCAGCAAGAAATCCTCGTCCGCCAGGATCTGGTGCCACAGCTCCTCCACGGCCCGCACCTTGGTGAAGAAGCGGTGCCCGCCGATGTCGAACCGCCATCCGTCACGCTCGACGGTCCGGCTGATGCCGCCGACACTGTCGTCGGCTTCGAGCACCGTCACCGGCTGCCCGCGCCGCACGAGCTCGTATGCCGCGGTCAAACCAGCTGGTCCGGCACCGACGACTACCGTAGCCGGCATCTCGTGTGCCCCCGACGGCCCTCGGCCGGCGGTCGCTTTCTCCACGTCGTCCGTGCTCCCTCTTCCCCGCACGCCACCACCCGTGCCCCGACCCAAGCTCGGGCGCTGCCCTAGCGTGGCGCCGAGCTCACGCCAGGTGGCCAGCCGACCAACGATACCGGAAGACCTTCGGTCAGGGTACCAGGATGTTCAAGAACGCCAGCAGGCCGTAGGCCACCAGCCCAGCCACGGCGCCCGCCATCACCACGCGCTCCACGCGCGGTGAGCGGGTGAGCATGGCGCCGACGACGACCACCGGGAAGGCCGACAAGGCATAGCGCTCGAAGGAGTCCAGGTTCGTCCCGCTCACGGCCACAGCCACGATGGCCGCTGCGAAGAGCCCGTAGCTCACCGGCAGGCGTCGCAGCGCCACCACCACCAGTACCACCACCAACGCCACCCACGGCACGTGCAGGCCCTGGTCGAGGTGGTGCCCGTGCACCAGGGTGATGAGATCGTGCGCCATGGTGACCAGCGGATCTGCCAGCGCGCCGTGGCGGTCGCTTTGCTCCTGGATCTCGACGGGGGCCAGGAAGTCGTGGAACCGCCACTGGACCCAGCCCAGATAGGCGAGGGTCCCGCCGACCGGCGCCACGATGGCGGCCACCCGAGCCACGAGGCGCTCCCGCCGCCTCGGCCACCGCATCCCGCTACCGGCCGCGGACGACGGGTGCCGCCTCCGGCGCGCCACCCACCACGGCTCCCACCAGGTTCGCCCTGCCTCGACGAGCGCCGGCGCCACCAGTGCCAGGCCGAGCGGCCGCGTCAGTGACGCCGCCAGCCCGCACAGCGCGGCCCACCACCACGCCTGGCGGCGCAACGCCAAGAACGCCCCGGCGGTGGCCAGCAGCAGCAGCCCCTCGGCGTACCCCATGACATAGACGAATGCCGGAGGGGCAATGGCCATCAGCCAGGCCGCCCGCCGCGCCGATGCCATGTCCTCGGTCTCCAGGGCGGTCAGGCGCGCGACCAGGGCGATCCCGAGCAGCGACGTCACGTTGGCCACCACCAAGACCCCGGTGCCCGGCGACACCCCGGGGAGCACCGCCAGCACCCGGCCGAGTGCTGGCAACAGCGGCCAGAACCGCAGCGACTGGTAGCCGGCACCGCGGTACCCATGGGCGGCGATGAACTCGTACCACCCTGCATCCCAGCCCAAGAGCCCTTGGTGGACCCGGAACGCGGCGGCCGCGTCGACATGGGCTCGCGACGCCACCACCCGAGCCATCGCCAACGTCCCGACCACCACCGCCCGGGCTACCAGCCACGGCACCAGCGCCAGCGCCAGCCATGGCCTGGCCCGACGCCAGGAGCACGCGACGGCCGCCAGGGGACGACCAGCTGCCCGCGACATCTCCGAGCGAGCTGGTCGGTGACAACTGGTGGTCAGCCGGCAGCCCCCGGATCGCCCTCGCCACCTGCGTCTGCTGCAGGGTCGTGGGCGCCGGCAGCCCCCGGATCGCCCTCGCCACCTGCGTCTGCGGCAGGGTCGTGGGCACCGGCACCCGTCGCGGCACCGGCTCCAGCGGGGCCACCGGCACCGGGCACGTCGGATCCGACAGCGTCGGGCACCTCGGCTGGCGCGAAGTCCGCCCAGGCGGCTTGGGCTTCGGTCTCCGGGGTGAACTCGGCAGCGGCGTAGTCGTAGCCGATGTAGTTCCCCTGGTCGTCATAGGCGTGCTCGCCGAACGCCTCGCGGTACTCCTCGGACACCTCGCCACCTTCGGCCGCCTGCTTGATCGACAGGCTGATCCGGCGGCGTTGCAGGTCGATGTCGATGATCTTCACCCACAGCTCCTCACCCGGTGTCACCACCTGCTCAGGGAGATCCACGTGGTGCACGGCCATCTCCGAGATGTGCACCAGACCTTCGATGCCGTCGCCGACCTGCACGAACGAGCCGAAGGGGACGAGCTTGGTGATCCGGCCGTAGACCAGCTCACCTACCTGGTGGGTGTCTGCGAACTCCTGCCACGGGTCGGTCTGGGTGTTCTTGAGCGAGAGGCTGATGCGCTCCTTGTCGAGATCCACGTCGAGCACCTCGACGTCGACCTCGTCGCCCACCGCCACCACCGACGAGGGGTGGTCGACGTGCTTCCACGACAGCTCCGAGACGTGGATGAGGCCGTCCATGCCACCGAGGTCGACGAACGCACCGAAGTTCACCACCGACGAGACCACGCCGCGACGTCGCTCGCCAGGCTTCAAGTTGGCCAGGAAGTCCCCACGCTGCTCGCGTTGGGTCTCCTCCAACCACGCCCGGCGCGACAGCACCACGTTGTTCCGGTTCCGGTCGAGCTCGATGATCTTCGCCTCGATGGAGCGTCCCACGTACGGCTGCAGCTCGCGGACCCGACGCAGCTCCACCAGCGAAGCGGGCAGGAACCCTCGGAGCCCGATGTCGACGATCAGGCCACCTTTCACCACTTCGATGACCGGACCGCGCACCACGCCGTCGGTCTCCTTCAACCGCTCGATGGTGCCCCACGCGCGCTCGTACTGAGCCCGCTTCTTGGACAGGACGAGGCGGCCCTCCTTGTCCTCTTTTTGGAGGACCAGCGCCTCGATGCGCTCGCCGAGCGACACGATCTCTGCGGGGTCGACGTCGTTGCGGATCGAGAGCTCGCGCGACGGGATCACGCCTTCTGACTTGAAGCCGATGTCGAGCAGGACCTCGTCCTTGTCGATCTTCACCACCACCCCCTCGACGATGTCGCCGTCGTCGAACTCGACGATGGTGGCGCCGATGGCGGCATCGAGTGAGGCGGGATCGAGATCGTCGGCCACGATCGAGCGGGGAACGTAGTTGCCCTCAGCATCGAAGCTGCCCATCGGCTCGGCCAGCGCCACCGCTCCGGCCCGACCGACCGGTGCCGGCTGGGCGCCTCCGGAGACCGAGGCAGCGGGGGGGGTGGCGCCCGCCACAACGGCGCCAGGCGGTGCAGGGCTCCTACCAGCGACGGTGACGCTGCCCGGCGAGGCAGCAGCGCCGGCCACCATGGCGGCGGGGGCGGTGGCGGTGGCTGGCGCTGGCGCGTCAACCGAGGTCGGCGCGCCAGTCGACGCCTGCGCGTCGTTCGGCATCACCGGGTCAGGTGCGCTGGCAGCGCCAGCAGCGACGTCGGACATGGAGGTTGGCTACTCGCTTTCACGAACAAAGACAAGACCAGCGCCTCGAGCGAGCGCGGGCCAGCCACCGGCGGTGGCCAGGACAATGCTAGCGCTTGGCATCGGCCCACGACGTGCCCCATCCGATGCTCACCTCCAGGGGCACCTGCAGGCCGACCGCCGGTCCCACCTGGGCCATGATGGTGCGTACCAGCTCCCCGACCGCCTCGGCGCCGTCTTCGGCGACTTCGACCACCACCTCGTCGTGCACCTGGAGCACCAGCCGAGTGGCTGATTGGCGGGCCTCGAACGCCCGGTCCAGCTCGACGAGGGCCATCTTGAACAGATCCGCGGCCAGTCCCTGGACGGCTGCGTTCATGGCCTGGCGCTCCGCCGCCTGGCGTAGACCCCGGTTCTCCGAGGCCAGGTCCGGCAGCGGCCGACGTCGCCCCAGCACGGTGGTGGTGTACCCGAGACGTCGCGCTTCGCTCACTGCTTCGTCCATGTACCGCCGGATCGCGGGGAACGCCTTGAAGTAGGAGCCCAGGATCTCCCGTGCTTCCTCGGTGGGAATGCCCAGCCGCTGGGCCAGGCCGAACGCTTCCATCCCGTAGGCCAGACCGTAGGAGACCATCTTGGCCCGGTTGCGCTGGGCCGTGGTGACGGCATCCTCGGCGACAGCGAACACCCGCGCGGCGGTGGCGCGGTGGACGTCGCGACCCGACGCGAACGCCTCGAGCAGACCGGGATCCCCGGCCAGATGCGCGATCACCCGCAGCTCGATCTGGTCGTAGTCCGCCACCAGCAACCGGGCTCCGGGCGCCGGCACGAACGCACGGCGCAACATCCGTCCCTCCTCGGTGCGAACCGGGATGTTGTGCAGGTTCGGGCGGTCCGACGACAGCCGCCCGGTGCGAGCCACCGTCTGGTGGAAGGTGGCGTGGATGCGGCCATCTGGCGCCACCTCCGACAGCAGGGTCTGGCCGTAGGTCGAGCGCAGCTTCTCCACCTCACGGTAGCGCAGCAGCACGTCGACCACCGGGTGCGCCCCGCGCAGCCGTTCGAGGGTCTGGGCGTCGGTCGAGTACCCCGTCTTCGTCTTCTTGCCCGGTGGCAGGCCCAGGGTGCCGAAGAGCACCTGGCGCAGCTGGGGCGTCGAGTTCACGTTGAACGGCACGCCCGCCAGGCGCTGCACCTCGGCCTCCAGCACCTGGCACTGGCGAGCCATGTCGTCGGCGATCCGCCGGAGCTCGTCGGTGTCCACGCCGATGCCTGCCACCTCCATGCGGGCCAGCACCCTGACCAGCGGCCGCTCGACGTCGGCATCGAGGGCAGCCAGGCCACCGTCGACAAGCGCTTGGCGCAACGGCGCAGCCAGTGCTGCGACCGTCGCCACCTCGACGGCTGCTTCCCGGGCGACATCCGGGGGAGCGTCCGAGGCGGAGTACCGCACGCGGGTGCCACCTGGTCGGCCGCCAGCACCGAGACCGCTCTCCGTGATCTCACCGGTGCCACCTGGTCGGCCGCCAGCACCGAGACCGGTCTCCGTGGTCTCACCGGGGCCGGTCTCCGTGGTCTCACCGGGGCCGGTCTCGGGATCGTCGAGCATCCCGGCGCCCCCGTCGGGATCGTCGAGGAGCCCCGCAGGCACTGCCCTGGAGCGGTCGCTCGACATGGCCAGCGACACCTGCGCGGCCCCTGGCGTCGGCGCTCGCCTCCCCCCCGACCAGCGGCGGGCCAGGTCTCCCACCGAATCTCGGCCGAGCGCGGGGTCGAGAAGGTAGCTGGCGACCTGGGTGTCGAGGTCCACTCGGGCCACGTCGACCTCGAGCGGCAGCAAGGAGCGCATCAGCTCCTTCAACCCGTGACCGGCGACCGGACGCCCGGTGGCACCGACAGCCGCAGCGAGGTGCGCGAGGATCCCCGCGCCCGGAGCGAGCAGCCTGCCGTCGATCCACAGCACCGCCTCGACGGCCTCGGCATCGGACGGCATCGCCGCCAGGGCCAGCCCGGACATCGGCGAGCGTCCCGGGTCACCGTGCCAGCGACCAGCCAGCACCGCCACGTCCGTGCCCGCCGCCAGGGCGTCGAGCCGCTCGGCGGCCTCTTCGGGTGAGCCCGGCACCACCACCATGGGCACAGGGTCCTGCCACGTTCCTCCTTGGGCTGTCGCCGGTGGGGAGATCCAAGGACCAGCGGTACCGACTGGCGATGCCGCTTCGTGACCCGGCGCCCCCGGCGTGGGCGCGGTCCGTGCCCCGCTGTCCGCGAAGTCGCCGGTGAGCAGCAGCGGTGCCAGGCGCTGCCAGGCGTTGCGCAGCTCGAGATCGGCGAAGATGCGCTCGACCTGGGCTACGTCCCACCGGCCGAGCGCCAGGTCATCGAGACCCACGCCTACAGGCACGTCGCGCACCAGCGGGATGATCTCGGCGTTCCGCCGCACGACAGCTTCCGAGACCCGGAGGTTCTCCCGGAGCTTCGGGGTCTGCTCGTCCAGGTGCTCGAACAACGCGTCGAGCGAGCCGTACTTCGCTGCGAGCCTGGCAGCTGTCTTCTCCCCTACCCCCGGCACGCCGGCGAGGTTGTCCGACGGGTCGCCGCGCAACGCCGCGAGCAGCGGGTACTGCCGAGGAGGAACCCCGTAGCGCTCCTCGATAGCCGCCTCGTCGTAGCGGACAGTGTCGGAGAGGCCGCGACGCGTGTAGAGCACGCTCACATGCGGATCTTCGACCAGCTGGAACGTGTCGCGGTCCCCGCTCACGACGACGACGTCCCTTCCGGCGTCTCGCCCCATCGTGGCCCAGGTGGCCAAGATGTCGTCCGCCTCGTAGTCGTCGAGATCCAGCCGGCAGATGCCCAGAGCGTCGAGCACGGCACGGACCAGGTCGAACTGGGTGACCAAGGCTTCGGGGACCGCGGGCCGGGTCCCCTTGTAGTCGGGCACCAGCCGGTCCCGGAACGTCGGGCCTGGTCGATCGAAAGCCACGGCCATGGCACCGGGACCGCGGTCTCGCAACAACGTGGTGACCATGCCCACGAACCCGTGGACGGCGTTGGTCACCGTCCCCGACGACGTCGTCAGCTCTTCGGGCAGGGCGAAGAACGCCCGGAAGAGCAGCGAGCTCCCGTCGAGGAGGTAGACGGGGCCGGAGCCCGAGATGCTCAGGGGGTCACCGTCTGGTCGAGCACCTCCTGGGCCACCTGCCGCATGCGGATCCGGCGCCCCATGGCTGTGCGCTGGATGAACGAAAAGGCATCCGCTTCGCTCAGACCGTGGTCGTCCATCAAGGCCGCCTTCGCCCGGTCGACCAGGCGCCGGGTCTCGAGCTTGTCCTCGAGCGTGCCAGGCGCACTGGTCTCGTCCTCGATCGCCCGCAGCTCCTCGAAGCGGGCCACGGCCACGTCGATGGCCGGTATCAGCTCACCTCGCTGGAAAGGCTTCACCAGGTACGCAGCCACCCCCGCGTCACGGGCGTCCTCGATGAGATTGCGCTGGCTGAACGCTGTCAAGATCAGCACCGGCACCCGCTGCCCGCTCGCGGCGATCCGCCGGGCTGCCTCGATCCCGTCGATGCCGGGCATCTTCACGTCCAAGATGACCAGGTCGGGCTCGTGGGTGCGCACGAGATCCACCGCCTCGTCTCCCCGTCCTGTCTCTGCCACCACGTCGTAGCCCTCGCCCTGAAGGATCTCCTTCAGGTCCAATCTGATGATGGCCTCGTCTTCTGCGATGACCACGCGTCGTGCCATGAGCGTCGCCTGCTCCTCGTTCGGCTGCCTGAACGCCGGCGCCACCCGGACCACGACCCGGACGGTCGCTGGGCCGGCCACGATGCCGTGACTACCAGCACCCGGCCTTCTCACTGTGACATCTCTTCTGGTCTTGTGGCTGGAGCCAACGGCTTTCTCGGCTCGCAACCTCAGACGCTCTTCGACCGTGCCCGAATGCCGCCCGAGGGGTCAGTCCGACCCCGACGACCACTCTACCGATTCCGCGTCACACCCGGTTGCAGCGTCGCGGCTCCCACGACGCTCCCACGAGCTGCGACACGCCTGGCGGACGAAGTCGCCAGGGCCGCCCGGGGGTGCTCGGGTGGCCCGCCCGGGGTGCTCGGGTGGCAACCACGGTGCGGGATGTCGCGCCGGGTGCAGCAGAGCGCCGGTCGTCAGTCCACGACCAGCTGGGCCAGGAGCTCGTCTTGGCGGCGTTCCAGGTCCGCGATCAGGTCGACCAGTGCCGTCCGGGCCCGGGCAAAGGCCTCGGCGTGGCGCTGCGCATCGCTCGACTCGTGCGCCGTCCCCGGCGTCTCCGAGACGAGCGCGCGGATCCGAGCGTCCTCGGCGGCATCAGCGACGTGCATGAGCTGCTCCTCCACCACTGCCAGCTCCTGACGGGCCTTGACCAGCCTGGCGTGGACGTCACGCAGGGAACGCTCCACTGCAGAACGGTTCATCGGCGGCTCACTCTACGACCACCAGCGCATCCTGCGGTGCCGGCACGCCCCGAGACGACCTCCACCTTCTAGCGTGCCCTCCGGGCGTGCTCTCCGGGCGCGCTCTCCGGGCGTGCCCTCCGGGCGTGCTCGGGACCAGAGCCCGAAGACGGCGGCTCACAGGATGGCGCGCAATACCTCCCGAGCGGTCAGCGACCAGGTTCTTTTACCCGCACAATGGACCATTCCGAGGTAGTCCGAGACAGCTGGCTCACCGGTCGGGCAGGGTGGTCCGCTGACGCCAGATTGCCCGGCACGTGCCGGCCCACGGCACCGGCTCCGTGAAGCCGGTCTGTGCCAGCGTCCGGCTGGCAGCCGCTCTCGACGGCGGCTAGGGCGGTCACCGATCGCGGATGGTGAGGTGACGGGTCACCACGTGGCCCAGCAGCCCCGCATCAGGTTCGGGACCGACACCGGGTCCTCGATGCACCACCACCGCGCCGTCGACGATCGGCACCGGACCGAAAGGGTCCTCCTCCACGAACGGCCGTCCCAGCCCGCCCAGGTCACCAGCCATGTCGAAGCCGCCCATCCCGCTCACCGCCGCGTCGACCGCCCGGCCCAACGCCGTCTGCAGCATCCCCCCGCACCACATGTGCAAGCCGAGGCGCCGAGCCCGGTCATGGGCGTCGACCGCCGGCCCGACCCCGCCCAGGCAGGCCGGCTTCAGGCAGACGATGCTCGCCGCACCCAGCGTGCCGACGAGGTCGACGTCGCTCGGCGAAGCGATCGACTCGTCGAGCGCGACCGGCGTCCGCCAGCGTCCGGCGAGGTCCACGTGGCCCAATAGGTCGTCGGCCCCCAGGGGTTGCTCGACGGCAGCCAGGCCCAACGCGTCGAGCAGGGCAAGTTCGGCGTCGTCGTCGCGCCGGTAGGAGCCGTTGGCATCGGCTGCTATGGCCAGCTTCGGGAACCATCCACGCAGCTGGCCGACGGGCGCCACGCTACGACCCGCGAGGATCTTGACGCGCACGCGTCGGAAGCCGGCGGCTGCCGCCTGCTCCAGCTCCTCGCGCGCCGCGCCGGCATCCTCCACCAGCCCCAGCACCACCCCGGCTTCGACGGTGGCTCGGCCGATGCCGAGCGCGTCGGCCAGCGATCGCCCCTGGGAACGGAGCACCGCGTCGAGCACGGCCATCTCCAACGCCGCCTTCGCCATGGCGTGACCAGCCACTCCCGCCCAAGCGTCGGCCAAGGTCCGCCAGGTCGCTGGGAGCGGGTCGACGGGCACCGACATGCCGAGCACCGCCGGCACCAAGAAGCGCTCGAGGACCATCCACGCCCCGTCGGCGAACTCCGAGCGGTACGAGGGTGACGCCAGCGCCGCGCACTCACCCCAGCCCACGCCGACGTCGGTGGTCACCCGGACCAGCACCACCGGGCGCCTCGCTTCGGTGCCGTAGGCAGCGCGATGCACCGTCGCCCGGTGCAGCTCCAGGCGGTACAGCTCCACCTGCCGCACCGTCGTGCAGCCCTCCCCACCCCGGCGGTCGGCCACCGCCACGTTCCTGCTGGTCATGGCCGTACCACCTTAGATCCACGGCTCGGCTCGGGCAGCCGGATCCCCGGCTCGACATCAGGGAACGAACCAAGCCATGCACGCTGCCGCACCATGTGTCCCGAGCAGAGTCGCACGATGGCTCCCGAGCAGATGGCTCCCGAGCAGATGGCTCCCGAGCAGATGGCTCCCGAGCAGATGGCTCCCGAGCAGATGGCTCCCGAGCAGATGGCTCCCGAGCAGATGGCTCCCGAGCAGATGGCAACCAGGTCTCTTGCTCGCCAGGTGGCCCGTTCTGGGCCAATTCGCGGCAGCCCGCACGCCCCCAGCAGGCCCCAGGTCGACCTCGGTACAGTGCACTTCACCGCCGGACCCCCGGCTGGGGTAGGGTCACCCACGCGCCCGGATGGCGGAATCGGCAGACGCGGGGGCCTCAAAAGCCCTTGCCCTTCGGGGCGTGCGGGTTCAAGTCCCGCTCCGGGCACGAACCACCACGGTCAGCGACCATCGCAGGCGTAGACGACCACAGCCAGCGGCGACATCTTCCGGCGCCTGACCCAGCCCCGGTGCTGCGCGAGGACGACACCCACGAGCTCCTTCCCAGCGCGGTTGCGGCGTCGTGTCGCCTGTCCGGCGTGTAACCATCGTGGCGGCCCCGCGGTCCAACCAGAGAGCAGAGGAGGGTACGTCGGGTGCTGGCATTCATCTTCCCAGGGCAAGGATCCCAACGTCCCGGCATGGGTGCCCCCTGGGCGGACCACCCGTCGTGGGAAGTCGTCGCCGAGGCAGCCGACATCGCCGGCCGGGACGTAGAGCACCTGCTTCTCCGTGCCGGTCAGGACGAGCTGACCCCGACAGCCAACGCCCAGCTCGCGACCTTTGTCCTCAGCTCCGTCGTCCTCGACGCCATCGAGCGGGTCGGGCTGGTGCCGACACTGTGCGCCGGGCACTCTCTTGGCGAGTACACGGCGCTGGCAGCTGCCGGTGCGCTGAGCTTCGAGGACGGGGTGCGCCTGGTAGCCGAGCGCGGCGCTGCGATGCACGACGCCTCCGAAGAACGACCGGGCACCATGGCCGCTGTCATGGGAGCAGACGACGACAGCGTCGACGCAGCCTGCCGACGCGCCGAAGGTGACGTGTGGGTGGCCAACTACAACGCTCCAGGCCAGGTGGTGATCGCCGGCGAGCCGGCGGCCGTCGAGCGAGCCGGTCATCTGGCCAAGGACCTCGGGGCACGCAAGGTAGTACGGCTCCCCGTGTCCGGAGCGTTCCACACGGTGATGATGGGACCTGCACGTGACCGCCTTCGCAAGGCACTGGCAGCTGCCGGCTTCACCGACCCGGAGATCCCCGTGGTCGCCAACGTCGACGCCCGAGCCCACAGCGAAGCGGCGTCGTGGTCAGCGCTGCTGTCCGCCCAGCTCTGCAGCCCGGTTCGCTGGCGCCAGAGCCTGGCCACGCTGGCTGACCTGGGCGCTACGGTGGCAGTCGAGGTGGGTGCCGGTGGCGTGCTCACGGGACTGACCAGACGGGTGCTGCCCGACGTGCGGGCAGTGTCGGTGGCCACGCCCGCCGACCTCGACGCTGTCGTCGATGCCGCGTCGGGATCCGACTCCTGGCACGCCTATGCCCTGGCCCATCAAGGCGAGCGCTTGTCGGGCAGCGACCGAGTGGTCGTGTCGCCGGCGGCGGGAACCTTCCAACCGGGCCCGGCGCTCGATGGCCTGCCAGGTCCAGGTGACCTCGCCTCGGCCGGCGCAGCGGCAGGCGCAGCGGCAGGCGCCAGCGTGCCGGGCAACAGCATCGGGGTCGGCGACTTGGTCGGCGTGGTGGGCACGACAGAGATCCGCACCGCCTTCGCCGGCACCGTAGTCGGGTTCCTGGTCCATCCCGGCGAGCGCGTCGTCGGGGGCCAGCCAGTGCTGTGGCTGCGAGCATTTTCCGAGGACCGATGAACCTGCCGGCACACCACCGTCTTCTCACCGGCCGATGCCAGAGGCACGGTACTGTCACAGCCAGGCGCACGCGCGACCCTGGCGCGAAGCGGTTCGTAGCCGGTCGCCGGTGCCGGCTCCGGCCACCGGTCCCTACCACCCGAGGCGGCCTCTTGCAAGGCACCATCGTCGATCGCCTTCTCCAGGCTCCCGGCCACCTCGGGCGCCACGGCCACCTGACCCGTCCCGGCCACCTGACCCGTCCCGGCCACCTGACCCGCCACGGCCACCTGACCCATCCCGGCCACCTGACCCATCCCGGCCACCTGACCCATCCCGGCCACGTGACCGGTGCGAGGCGTCCCGCCCACCTGGGCCGCCCTGGGCCTTCCGGGCGAGCCGGGCACCTCGCCTCGGCGTCGCCGAGACAGCCAGGGCTGTCGTGAGCGTCGCCAGTGCGATCGTCGGCTGGGGCACGGCCCTGCCCGACACCGTGGTCACCAACGCCGACCTGCAAGCCCGGCTCGACACCTCCGACGAGTGGATCGTCGAGCGCTCGGGCATCCGCCGCCGCCATATCGGCAGCAGCGTCGCCGACCTGGCCACCGAAGCAGCTCGGGCAGCGCTCGCGCGCCACGGGGTGCCGGCGTCCAGCATCGACCTCACCATCGTGGCCACCTCCACGGCCGAAGACGTCATCCCCCCCGCCGCCTCCGTCGTCCAGCACCGTCTCGGGGCCGGAGGCGGGGCCGTGGACGTGAACGGCGCGTGCGCCGGTTTCGTGCCTGCCCTGGTGGCCGCCTACGGTGCCCTTGCGCTCGACGCGCAGCGGGTGCTGGTCGTCGGGGCCGACTGCATGTCTCGGATCGTGGATCCCGACGACCGTTCCACGGCGGTGCTCTTCGCCGACGGCGCCGCTGCCGTGCTGCTCCAACGCACGGCAGGGCCGGCACCGGCCGAAGGCGGGCCCGGTCTCGTCTCCTACGATCTCGGCTCCGACGGCGACGCTCACGACCTCCTGTACTGCAGACAGGGCGGTCCCATGGTCATGAACGGACGCCAGGTCTTCCGCCGGGCGGTGCGCATGACGGTCGACTCTGCCACTGCTGCGCTCGAGCGGGCCAAGCTCACGATCGACGACGTGGCCCTGTTCGTGCCCCACCAGGCGAACCTCAGGATCATCGAGGCGGCTGGCGCCCGTCTCGGCATCGGACCCGATCGGGTGGCGGTGGTCATCGCTGAGACCGGGAACACCTCGGCCGCGTCGGTTCCCCTGGCACTTGCCGCCGCGCTGGACGCTGGCCGGCTACGCCATGGCGACCTCCTGCTCATGACCGCGGTGGGAGCCGGGATGAGCTGGGGATCAGCGCTCGTCCGGTGGGCGTCGTGAGCGTGCCGAGCGACCGGGGTGTCCAACTCGAGCCCAGTAACCCGGGAAGCCGCCTCGAGCCCAGCGATCCGGATCCTTCGGTCACGCCAGGCCGCGTCGTCCTCGTCACCGGCGGGAACCGGGGGATCGGCCTCGCCTGCGCCCGGCGCTTCCAGGCCAGCGGGGACCGCGTGGCTGTCACCTACCGAAGCGCCCCTCCCCCCGAGCTCGACGTGCCCGCCGGGGGGCGGGAGCTGTTCCCCGTGGCCTGCGACGTCACGGCTCCTGACGACGTCGCCTCCGCGTTCGACCGCGTGGAAGCCGCGCTCGGTCCCGTCGAGGTCCTGGTAGCCAACGCCGGGATCACCCGCGACACCTTGCTGCTGCGCATGGACGAGGCTGCATGGCACGACGTGATCGACACCAACCTGACCGGCGTGTACCGGGTCGTCCGCCGGGCGTTGGGACCGATGGTGCGTGCCAGACGCGGACGAGTGGTGCTGATCTCTTCCGTCGTGGGGTTCCTCGGCTCCGCCGGGCAGGTGAACTACGGCGCAGCCAAGGCGGGCCTGGTCGGCTTTGCTCGCTCACTGGCGCGGGAGGTAGGGAGCCGTGGGATCACCGCGAACGTCGTCGCTCCCGGGGTCGTGGAAACCGATATGATCGCCGTTCTCGGCGACAGACGTCGGGCGCAGCTCGAGTCCATGGTCCCCCTCGGCCGGACGGCCACCGCCGACGAGGTGGCTGGAGCCGTGTTGTTCCTGGCGTCCGCAGATGCCGCCTACATCACCGGCACCGTCCTCCCCGTGGATGGCGGGCTGGCCATGGGTCTATGAGACCGGGCACCGAGCAACCACCATCGAACCGGCCACGGCAACCGGCGAGCGCACCATCGTCTCGCCGGCTCGCTGTGGCTCGGGCCACGACCGCCGGTCGACCGACCGGGACAGCCAGCCGACGGACAGAAGGAGAGCAGCGGTGACCGAGGATGCCACGTTCGCAAAGTTCACAGCGTGTGCCGTGGAGGTGCTCCAGGTACCTGCGGAGAAGATCGTGCGCGAGGCCAGCTTCGCGGACGATCTTGACGCGGACAGCCTCGACCTGGTCGAGCTGGTCATGGCCCTCGAAGAGACCTTCGACGTGACCGTCGACGAGTCCGAGCTCGACGGCATCACCACGGTCGGCGCAGCCTACGACCTGATCGTGGCCAAGCTCTGATGCTGTTGGGCGTCGGACCCGACGGCCCGGCACGCGGGCACCGCGTCGCGATCACCGGGCTGGGCGTTCTGGCCTGCTGCGGGATCGGCGTGGACGCCTTCTGGGCAGGCTTGCAGCGCCCGTGGTCCGGTGGTGAGCGCCGCGTGCCGGACTTCGACCCCACGAGGTGGTTCGGCCCCAAAGAGGTCCGCCGGGTCGACCGCTTCGCCCAGCTGGCAGTCGCCGCAGCCGACATGGCCCTCGTCGACGCCGGGCCCGTGCAGGCTGATCCAGCGCGCTGCGGAGTGGTGTTCGCCACCGGCATCGGCGGGCTGGAGTCGCTCGAAGAGCAGCTCCGGGTGTACGAGGCGAGAGGACCACGCCGTGTCTCGCCGTTCCTCATCCCGATGATGATGCCGAACGCCGGGGCCGGGGGCATCTCCATCCGCAACGGATGGCACGGGCCGTGCGAGACCATCACCACGGCCTGTGCCGCCGGCACCCACGCCATCGCCGCCGCCGCCCGCCTGGTCGCCTCGGGGCGTTGCGACGTGGTCATCGGCGGCGGATCCGAAGCGGCCATGACCGGCCTCGGCATCGCCGCCTTCACGAACATGACAGCGCTCTCCACCGACGGCACGTCACGCCCCTTCGACCGGCGGCGGTGTGGGTTCGCCATCGCCGAAGGTGCCGGCGCTGTGGTCCTCGAGCGGCTCGACCAAGCGCGCCAGCGCGGTGCTCGCATCTACGGCGAGGTTCTCGGCGCCGGTTCCACCGCAGATGCGCATCACATCACCGCTCCGGCACCGGGTGGCGCGGGGGCAGCCGCCTGCATCGAGCTGGCCCTGGCCGACGCCGAGCTCGCCCCGGGCGACATCGGTCACGTCAACGCCCACGGAACCTCCACGCCGCTCAACGACCTGGCCGAAGCCCAAGCCATCACCAAGGTGTTCGGGACGCCGGGCCCCCCGGTCACCTCCACCAAGGGAGTCACCGGCCACGCACTCGGCGGGGCCGGCGCCATCGAGGCCGTGGCCGCTGCGCTCACCCTGGCGCACCGGCTCATCCCGCCGACAGCCGGCTACGAGGAGCCCGATCCCGACATCACTCTCGACGTCGTGCATGGTGAGGCCCGACCATTCACGCCGGCACCGGTGTTGTCGAGCTCGTTCGGGTTCGGCGGGCACAACGGCTGCCTGGTCCTCGGCCCGAGCTGACCTGCGGCGAGCTCAGCTCCCGTACGCTGCCGTACCGATCTTCGCGTGATGGAGCCAGCGCCGCCGAGCCACCCTGGAAGAACCATGCCGACATCGCCTTCCGAGTCCCCGCGGATCTACCGGTGCGCCTGCTGCGGCGCCCTGGTCCATCCCTCCGGCCCGAGCGACCAGGCGGCGTGGTGCGGGCGTTGCCGGCGTGCCGTGCCCGTCGACACCGACGGTGGCGACGGCTGAGGAGGCGAGCACCGCGCTGGGCCGACAGCTCCACCGGTGCCCGCACCACCCGACGACCGTCGGCTGAAGCACTGGTCTCTCTCCCGCGCCGATCGAACCACCAGGTCAGCCCCGCACGGCTGCTCGTGGGCTAGCCTCTGCCGGTCTCCACCGGCTCGTCGCTCTCCACGCGCTCGTCGAGAGCGCGGCGCACGTCGACGACCAGCGCGGCGGCATCGGTCGGGTCGGCACCCTCGAGGAGCCGGTGGACCAACGCCGAGCCGATCACCACCCCGTCCGCGTCGCGGCAGACCTCCACCGCCTGCTCCGGAGTGGAGATACCGACGCCGACACACACTGGCAACCTGCTGAGCGGCCGCAGGCGACGGGCCACCTGCCGTGCGCTGTCGGCGAGGGCCGCTCGCTCCCCGGTCACGCCCATCACCCCCACGGCGTAGACGAAGCCGCGCGAGGCCGCGCAGATCCGCCGAGCCCGTTCGTCGGGGGTGGACGGTGCGACCAGCAGGACGCCGTCTACCCCGGCGGCTTCCGCCTCGGCTCGCCACGGGGCGCTCTCCTCCAGCGGAAGATCGGGCACGATCGCCCCTGAGACCCCGGCGTCAGCCAGCATCCGGGCAAATCGCCGATGACCCGCCCGATAGACGATGTTGTAGTAGGTCATGGCCACCAGCGGCACACCCACATCGGCGTCGGCCAGTGCCGCCAAGGCCGCTGGCGCCGTCGTCCCACGCTCGAGCGCACGAAGCGACGCCTCCTGGATCGTCGGGCCGTCCATCATCGGGTCCGAGAAGGGCAGGCCGATCTCCACGGCGTCGGCGCCCGCTGCCGCCAGCGCCCGCACCACCTGCAACCAGTCCGCCACCACCCCCGCAGTGACATAGGGCACCACCAGCTTCCGGCCGGCGCCACGGCGAGCGAGGAGCGTCGACTCCAACGCGGCGCGGGTCACCCCAAGAGCTCCCGTGCCTGGGCCACGTCCTTGTCCCCTCGACCCGACAAGGTGACCAGCACGGTCGATCCCAGCGGCACTGTCCGGCCAGCCTCGCGCACGACCCAGGCCAAGGCGTGCGCCGGCTCGAAGGCGGCGATGATGCCCTCGGTACGCGCCAGCAGCTCGAACGCGGCCAGCACCTCGGCATCGTGGGCCTGCTCGTAGCGCGCGCGACCCAGCTCGGCGAGATGGGCGTGCTCGGGCCCGATGCCGGGATAGTCGAGCCCGGCGGAGATCGACTTCGCTTCCAGGATCTGCCCCTGCTCGTCTTGCAGCAGGCGTGACGCCATGCCGTGGAGCACTCCGGGGACACCCCCCGCACCCATGGCGGCGCCGCCAGCTGCCTCCACCCCCACGAGATACGCTTCGGTGTCGACGAACCCGGCGAAGGTCCCGGCCGCGTTCGAACCACCTCCTACGCACGCCACCACCCAGTCCGGATCGGCACCGTCGAGCAGCTCCCGGCACTGGGCGCGGGCCTCCTCGCCTACCACCCGTTGCAGCTCCCGGACCATCCAGGGGTACGGGTGAGGTCCCATGACCGAGCCCAAGCAGTAGTGGCTGTGGCCCACCGTCGCCACCCAGTCGCGCATGGCTTCGTTCACCGCGTCCTTCAACGTCCGGCTCCCAGAGGAGACCGTACGGACCTCGGCGCCGAGCAGCTGCATCCGGAACACGTTCAGCGCCTGGCGCTCGACGTCGACCTCGCCCATGTACACGGTGCAGTCCATGCCGAAGAGGGCCGCTGCGGTGGCTGTGGCCACCCCGTGCTGGCCAGCGCCGGTCTCGGCCACCAACCGGCGCTTGCCCATGCGCCGCGCCAGCAGCGCCTGACCGACCACGTTGTTCAGCTTGTGCGAGCCGGTGTGGGCCAGGTCCTCGCGCTTGAGGAGCAGACGGACCCCGAGCTGCTCGGAGAGCCGGCGGCACGGCGTGACCGGGGTGGGACGGCCGCCGTAGACACGCAAGATGGTATCGAGCTCCTCGTGGAAGCCGGCGTCGGACCATGCCGCCTCGAACGCCGCTGCAAGCTCCTCGCACGCCGGCACCAGCGACTCGGGCACGTACCGTCCGCCGAAGGAGCCGAAACGGCCGTCAGGGCCTGGCGGTCCCATCATGCCGGGGCCTGTGCGCGCGACGCGGTCGCTGTCTTGCGAAGGCGGAACGAGGGCACCTTCCGACGCAGGTGTCACCCCGGCACCGCTTGCCGGGAACAGGCTCTCCATCCCGACGGAGCAGCGAGCCCCCGAACAGGACCTCGCCGTTCGGAGACACGGCCCCTACCAGGGAAGCTCCGGTTCCGTGGAGAGCTCCAATCCCCGGAGCAGCGTGGAAGCCTCGGGCGCGAGAACCGCGTGACGCGTCGTGGCACCCTCACAGCTGCACCCCGTGCGCGCCCGCTCGACCTGCTCTCAGCGTTCCACCGTTCATCTCGCTCCATTTCTCCGAGGCCTGGGTTCTCCGAGGCCCTGGGCTGCTGCCGGCTTCGCTCCTCGCAGCTGCGCCGTGCTCCGTGACGCCTGTGGGTCCGCGACGCCTGTGGGTCCGCGACGCCTGTGGGTCCGCGGCGCCTGTGGGTCCGCGGCGCCTGTGGGTCCGCGGCGCCTGTGGGTCCGCGATGCTCGCGGTGCTCATCGATCGACCTCCCAGTCGAAGGGGCCACCGTGCCCCGTGGATCCGGACATGGCGACATCGGCGCTGCCGTCTGCATCCTCGGCCTCTGCGGCGCCGCTCGCGCCACGAACCGCCAGCACGAACTCCCGAACCAGGCGTGGATCCTTTCGCCCCGGCGCTCGCTCCACACCCGACGAGACGTCGACACCCCGGGGCCGGAGATGGGCGATGGCGTCCGCCACGTTCCCCGGATGCAAGCCGCCGGCTACCACCAGGCGGTTCGGGTCGACGACCCCTTCGGCCAGACGCCATTCGAACACCGCGCCCGACCCCGGCGACTGGGCGTCGACGAGCACCAGGCCAGCTCCGAACTCCTCGGACTTCGACACCTGCGGATGGCCGGCGGGAAAGGCCTTGATCACCATGGGCACCCTGGCAGCCACCCACCTCGACTCCTCGGCCGTCTCCGACCCGTGGAGCTGGGCGGCGTGCAAACCGATGCCGTTCACGATCTCGACCACCCGAGCCGGTGCCTCGTCTCGGAACACCCCAACCGTCAAGATCTCGCGGGGCACCCGCTCCACGATCTGCTGCACCGCCCGTCGGCTCATCTGGCGGGGAGACGGGGCGAAGACGAACCCGAGCGCGTCAGCCCCGAGACCGACAGCGAGGAGCGCATCGTCTTCGCTGGTGATGCCACAGATCTTCACCATGACGTCGCCCGGCATGGTCATGGCGCGCCCGACAGCTCACCGGGGGCCACGGGGCGACGAGGACCGGCCCCATCGGGCCCTGGTCCACGCGCAGCGCCCGGGCCGCCGCCGTGGCCACGAAGCGCCATGAGCCGGTGGCCCGTAGCGGCTACGGCCCCCGAGGGACGCGGCGAAGTTCGCACGGCGGACAGTGCCGCCGTCGCTGCCACCCGGTCTGCGGCGCGCACCAACGACTCGCCCACCAGCACGGCGTCGAAGCCAGCGGCAGCGATACAAGCGGCTTCGGCCGCGCCAGCGATCCCCGACTCCGCCACGGCCAGCATCCCCGCAGGCAGGTGCCTCGCCACCCGGAGAGCTCGCTCCGGATCCACCTCGAAGGTCGTGAGATCACGTTGGTTCACCCCGACGAGCGATGCTCCCGCTTCGACAGCCCTCGCCAGCTCTCGCTCGTCGTGCACCTCGACCAGGGCGTCGAGGCCCAAGCGGCCGGCCAGTGCCACGAATTCTCGCAGCTCGTCGGATCCCAGCGCGGCCACGATGAGCAGCACGGCGTCGGCCCCCATGGCCCGAGCGTCGACGATGTCGGCCGGTGAGACGGTGAAGTCCTTGCGCAGCACAGGCAGCGACACCGAGCGACGCGCTGCCACCAGGTCGGCACCCGACCCTCCGAAGAACGAGGCGTCGGTCAGCACGGACAGGCACGACGCACCGCCGTGCTCGTACTCGGCCGCTACCGAGGCCGCATCGAGCTCGGGCACGAGCACACCTTTCGACGGCGAGCGTCGCTTGATCTCCGCCACCACCCCCAGACGACCGGCACCGGCGCGCCGAGCGAGTGCCCGAGCAAATCCCCGTGGAGCGTGGAGCGCCGAGCGAGACGACAAGGCAGACGCCACCAGCTCGTCGACATCGCGCCGGTCGGCGCAGGCTGCCGCCCGGTGGGCGGCCACGATGTCGTCGAGGTAGGTTGCTGCCACGCGCTGGAGCCTACCGGCCACCAGCCTCAGCGGCGGACCATGACTGGTCGGCAGCGCCCGATGCCATCGAGCTGCGGCCGGGCCACCTCGAGCAGCCACCCCGACGAGCACCACGCCGTCGGCGCCGGCCTATAGCGGCAGGTGGACCTCTCCGGGCTCCCGGGCGCGGAGCATCGGCAGCTGGCGGACCTCTCCCGGGAGCACACCCACACCCCCCGTGCGGCTCACGACGCGTACCGAGGCCGGCGGCTGCACACGACGGTGCACGTAGGCCAGCGCCACCCACCCTCCGATCCGAGCCGAGAATGCCGCCGAGGTGACCCGCCCCACCACGCCCCCGTCGGTGTCGTGCCCGCCGCCGGCGCCCGACGGTGCACGGACGCCTGACCTGCCTGAGCCCTCAGCGCCAGCCCCCGGTTCGCCAACCAGGATATCCGCTCCGACCAGGGACGTCGCTCCCCAGGCATCCGCTGTGCCTGGGACCACGACCCCTCGCAGGTGCCTGGCCACCCGGTTCCCTCGAGCGTCGAGGCGAGCCACGAGCTCTTGCCCGGTGTAGCAGCCCTTGGTCAACGAGACCGCAGGTTCGAGCAGCCCGGCTTCAGCGGCGATGGTGTGCTCGTCGAGCTCGGCGCCCATGATCGGTTGCCCCATGATGATCCGCTCCGCCTGCCAGGCGCCATCGGCCAACTGTGGTACCCCGTCGGGCACCGCCACGTCGGGGCCCAGCACGTCCACCCCGAGGCACCATCTCCACCGGGCGTCCGCCGTCACGTCGCCGGGGCCGGCAAGCTCCGCAGCGACCTCGGCGGCGAGCGGGCCGCGCAGGGCCACGCAGCGCCAGGGTAGGAGATCCACGTCGACCCGCACCCGCAGTCGGAACCGCAGCAGGCGAGCTACCACCAGCTCCGCGAAGCCGGCGTCGACGTCGACCACGAAGTGCTCGGCGGTCATGCGGGTCACTCGTACCAGCGCGTCGAGCTTGCCTTGGGGGGTGAGCAGCAGGGCGAGGGCACTGGCCCCTGCCTCGAGCGACGCAACGTCCTGGGAGCACTGGCCTTGCAGGTACGCCTCGGCGTCGGCGCCGGTCACCGAGACCGCCTCCCGGCGAGCAGGCACGACGACTGCACGGCGCTCGAGCGCTGCCAACCCCTCGGGCCCATCGAGGATCCGAGGCACGCCGTCGGGTGGCCGGAGGAGATCCGTCACCGCGACGCCCGCTCCCGGGCCATGGCCCGAGCCCGGGCCACTGCGCTCAGCACCGCTGCGGCCTTGGCGCCAGCCTCGTCGTCCTCGCGCTCGGGGTCACTGTCGGCCACGATACCGGCTCCAGCTTGGACCGATGCCCGGCCGTCAGGCGCCACCACCATGGTACGAATGGCGATGGCCGTGTCGAGGTTCCCCGAGAAGTCGATATAGCCGACGACACCGCCGTACACCGAGCGCCGCGTCGGTTCGAGCTCGTCGATGATCTCCATGGCCCGGACCTTCGGTGCACCTGACAAGGTGCCGGCGGGCAGCGTCGCTCGCAGCACGTCCACTGGACCCAGCCCGGGACGCAGCCGTCCCGACACCTGCGACGTCAGGTGCATGATGTGGCTGTAGCGCTCGACCACCATCAGCTCGTCGACCGACATGGTGCCCGGTTCGGCGACCCGGCCCACGTCGTTGCGAGCCAAGTCGACCAGCATCACGTGCTCGGCCACCTCCTTGGGATCTTCGGCGAGCTCCCCGGCCAGCCGGCGATCGGCAGTGTCGTCGCTCCCTCGCGGCCGCGACCCGGCGATGGGCCGCGACGTCACCACGCCGTCGCGTAGGCGAACCATCGGCTCGGGTGAGGCGCCCACCACGGTGACCGCCTCGTCTCGCAGGAAGTAGAGGTAGGGGCTCGGGTTCACGAGCCGCAAGACCCGGTACACCTCGAACGGGTCGGCGCCGAGCTCGAAATCGAAGCGACGAGACAACACGACCTGGAAGACGTCCCCAGCACTGATGTGCTCCTTGGCCGCTGCCACCGCCAGGCGAAACTCTTGCGAGCCGAGCACACTGGTGACGACAGGCCCCCCGTCAGGTTCGGCTGCAGGCAGCACCCGTGGATGGTCGGCCAGCGGCTGGCACACCTCCTCCGCCAGCTCGCCGAGCGCTCGGCACGCGGCGTCGTAGGCGGCGCCCGCCACCTGGTCAGCGTCGCCCGCCACCTCGCCTGCGTCGTCGGGGAGGAGCACGTTGTGGACCAGGACAACCCGCTGGCGCCAGTGGTCGAACACGCACAACTGGCCGATGATGGTGAGCACGGCGTCGGGAAGGCCCCGGTCGTCCTCAGGCGGGTTCTCCAGGCGTTCGACCTCGCGGGCCACGTCATAGCCCAGGTAACCCACCAGACCCCCGTGCAGCGGAGGCAGCTCAGGCAGCGAAGGTGATCGGAACGCCGCGAGCAGGGACTCCACGGCCGCGAGCGCGCCGCCCGCACCGTCGACGACTCCCGCAGCCGCACCGGTGGCCCGAGTCGGCTCGCCAGTCCTGGTGACCACCCGGCCCAGCGGGCGTCTGCCCACGAAGGAGTACCGGCCCCATCGCTCGCCGCCTTCCACGGACTCCAGGAGGAACCCCGGCTCGCCACCGACCACCCGCAGGAACGTCCCCACCGGGGTCAAGGTGTCCGCCACCAGCTCGCACCAGACCGGCACCAGCCGGTGCTGGCGCGCCAAGCCCACGAACGCCTCACGGTTCGGCAGGCTGCCGGGCGGCGCACCGAGGCGCCTCGCGTGGCTGCCGGCGGGTTCGCCACCGGGTCGGGGCTTGCTGCTCGGGCCTCCGTCCGCCCGGTCGTCGAAGCGCGACCGCCAGCTCACAGCTCAGATGACCCACCGTCGCCGAAGCCGCGATAGAAGCAGCTCCGGTGCCCGGTGTGGCACGCCCCTTTTCCTTCCTGTTCCACCGCCACCAACAACGCGTCCGCGTCACAGTCGTAGTGGACCGAACGAACCCACTGCCGGTCGCCCGAGGTCTCTCCCTTGCACCAGTACTCCTGCCGGCTCCGGCTCCAGAACCAGGACCGACCGCTGCGCAGGGTGCGGCGCACCGCCTCCTCGTCCATGTACCCCAACATGAGCACGGCGCCATCGGCGACGTCTTGGACGATGGCGGGGATGAGCCCGCTGCTGTCGAAGCGCAGGCCCTCGATCTCGGCCTCGGCAAAGGGCACGGGGGTGGCCTCCGGGGTCACAGGTCCTCCGGGGTCACAGGTCCTCCGGGGTCACAGGTCCTCCGCGGTCACAGGTCCTCCGGGGTCACAGGTCCTCCGGGGTCACAGGTACAGCCCCGTGCCGCCGTCGATCCGCTCGGAGGCCACGGCGTGGACGTCACGCTCCCGGAGGATGACGTACTCGTCACCTTGGACTTCGACCTCCAGACGATCGTCCGGGTTGAACAGCACCTTGTCCCCCACCTTGATCGAGCGCACATGGGGGCCGACCGCCATCACCTCTGCCCAAGCCAACCGGCGAGACACCTGGGCGGTCGCCGGGATCAGGATCCCCGCCCGTGATCGTCGCTCACCCTCGGCCTGAGGCTGCTGGGCCAGGACCCGGTCCGACAACATGGTGATCGGCTGTTTGTTCACCGGCGGGTCGGGAGCCATCCTCGCACGGTACCGCATTCCGATCCGGAACCGGCACAGCCCCCGTCGAGCGAGCCCGTCGCGTGCCTCGCCCGGCACCCCGGCCCGCTCGCCAGCCTGGCCTGGCCGGGGCCGGGGCCGTCGTGTCCCGGTCCACCAGCAAGCTCGCACCCTGCTTCGACGGCCACCTCGACAGAGACGGCGACCCTCGACGAGCAGGGCGCGTGCCGAGTAAGGCTGCTCGCGACGTACGCTGGGAAAATGGCCAGTCACGCGGACTCCGGCGATCTCGAGGCGTCAGACCAGCCTTCTGGGTCCAACCCGTCGGTGGAACCGGACCACACACCCACCGCGGCCGCACCGCCGCCTCTACCTCCGGCTCATCCAGGCGACGCGGCAGCTGGCCCACCACCGCCTGGCTACGGCCCACCGCAGGGCTACGGCCCACCGCAGGGCTACGGGCCACCACCGGCTGGCTACGGCCCACCGCCTGGCTACGGCCCACCGCCTGGCTACGGGCCACCGCCTGGCTACGGGCCACCGCCTGGCTACGGGCCACCGCAGGGCTACGGGCCACCGCAGGGCTACGGGCCACCGCAGGGCTACGGGCCACCACCGCCTGGCTACGGGCCACCACCGCCTGGCTACGGCCCACCGCAGGGCTACGGGCCACCACCGCCTGGCTACGGCCCACCGCAGGGCTACGGGCCACCGCCTGGCTACGGGCCACCGCCTGGCTACGGGCCACCGCCTGGCTACGGGCCTGGTGCCCCCCAGCCCCCTGGGGGGCACGACAGCGCATCGCCATCGACATCGACGAGCACTGGGCGCCAGGCAGCCGGT
>JAKAQW010000010.1 GCA_021819525.1 Actinomycetes bacterium | reverse complement strand
GCTTCGAGCGCGAGCCGTTCATCCCCGAACCGACCTCGGCTTCCACCCGGACAACTGGGTGACCGGCCTTCGCCGCCCACTCCGACAGCCTCGCCACCTGGCGGTCCAGGTCGCCTCGCTGGTCATGTGACGAAACGCGCGCGTAGAGCCCGAGGGCTGCGCTGGGCGCTGCTGGCGCTGTGTCGGGGGAGACGAGGACCGTCCGCTGGTTGGCTCGAACAGCCGGGACGGGGAGTGTCCCCGCATGGAACCACCGGTACGCGGTCTGCGGATGGATGCCCTGGCGCCTGGCCCACTCGGTCAAGTTCACGCTCCCAGCATGGTCACGAGAACGTGTGTTTGCAGTGTATCGCCTAGTTCTACGACAGCAGTCCCCGACCCCCGCCCTGGCGGCAGACCACCTGGCGGCCACATCACGCGACCGGAGAACCGTTCACCCGATGATCCGCGGGCTCCAAACCCACCACTCGAGCCCGATGGGCGCCGCCCAATGCCTCCAGGAGTGGCTCGAGCGGCCCTCGGTGGGCCACGCCTCCGCCGATCGTGCGCCGGCGCCCGACGCTCCACCTACCTTGTACATCGCGGTCGTGAACCAATTCAAAGGCGACGAAGCTGACTACGGGCTGATCGTGGCGCTCGACGAGGGTCGCTTCACCTTCGACGGCATCGACACCTACGGTGAGCGGTGCCGTTGGTGGGTAGCTATCTCCAGGGCCCGCCTCGGGACAAGCTACCTCGGCGTTCGCGCTAACGACGCCTACTGGCCACCCCGGCGCAACCGTCGCCCACCACAGCGTCCCCGGTAGGCTCCCCGTTTCGAACCAGGCCGCCACCCGAGCCAACCGGCACCCCCGCTCGCGGCGCCGGCCCGCAACAATGCGGCGGAGCGTACGGATATAGTCCCAGGTAGACGCGGGTGTCGCAGAACACATACGTCGGGCATCGTGATGTTGACCCTTGCCATGCGCACAGCATCCGCATTCCCAGGAGGAACTTGGAAGAGGGATCTCGCGTGATCAGATCGTTCCATCCCGACTGCCGTGCGGCCGGCCCGGACCACCTGTATGTTCGCCTCCTCGCGGGCTGTAGCAGCATGCATGCTGTGCTGTGCGCACAGTGCACCCCGGGGCACCTGTTACCTCGCCGAGACGGCGCTCGGGGCCTTCGTGGAAGTCGGCGGCCACCACCAGGTAGGGTCTGGCCGAAGAGGTGGACCGGCTTGGTGGTCACTGGAGGGCCAGGGGAGACACGGTTGTGAGCCGGCGGGTCGCGGTGCGCGATGACCGCCGCATCAGCGACGACGAGCAGCTCCTGGTCCGCATGAACGACGATCGCGATGTCGCCAACGCCTTGAAGCTCGCCCTCGCCGACGCCCCCGCGTACCGCGTTGTCCCCGGCTTCGAGCTCTCTGGCGCGCTGACCGTCTCATGCTTCGCGGTGGCCGACGAGATCGAGGCCCAGATCGTCGTGCGCGGCACGCGATGGTCTTGGTATGGGCTGAGCCGGGTCAGTGACCTCCGGGCGCTTGGGTGTCAGCTCGTTGCCACCAACGTCTTCGACGGCGACGACCTGCTGCCCCTCTCCGACCGCCACGTCGACGTGATCGTCTGCCCATATCCGCCAGAGATGGCTGACTACGCGACCTTGACCAAGGCAGAACGCAGCTCACTGCGAGCCAGCCTCGCAGACCGCTTCACCGCCATCTTGCGAGCGTTTGACCCTCGGCGAACGACAGGCGACCAGGCACCACAGGTATGATGATCGGCGTGGAAGACGTGCCCCAGGTTGTCGCCGACCTCACCTTCACGCCGGTGCGCGGCGGCCGGGCGACAGTGCCCCCCGGCTGCTGGGAGGAAGACCGGCCCCCGGTCGTCGGCGAAGACGTCGTTGTGGCCGACAGCGGTACGGGCCCCTTCAAGGCGACGATCACAGCCATCGAAGCCGACGGAACCCTCGTGCTGGCCGTCCATGCCTTCGTCCCAGCCCACGCCTGACCCTTTTTCGGGCCGGAGCTCAGGGGCAGGCTGGTCATGCCCACGCAACTCGAGGCGCGCCACGCACCTCCTACCTTGCGGCTGGGGCCGTGACACCTCGATGCGACTCGTCGTAACCTGCGTGGCTATGGCGCGATCACTTCCTCGGCGTCCGAGCACTCCCACCCTCGACCGGCTCACGACCGACGAGCGCGGCCAACTGCTCGGCGAGCTGCTCGTAGCCCACCCAGAAGTGGCAGCGGAAGCCGAACGCCTCGCCGTCTCGCGACTGGCGACCGTTGACGCAGACGAGGTGGCCGAGGACATCGAATGGACGCTTCGGGAGGCCGACGCCGACCAGCTGTCGTACCGCGCCGGGCGGGTCCGAGGGCGAGGATATGTCCACGTGGACGAAGCGGCCGGAGAGATCCTCCAAGAGCTGCTCCAACCGGAGCTGGACGACCTCGTTCGCCGAGCCGACCTGGGCCTGCACGACGCGGCACGCCAGATGGCGCTCGGACTGCTGCGCGGTCTCGCCAACTGCCAGCACGACGTCGAAGCCGGCACTGTCTTGGCCTATGCCGGTCCTGACGTGACCGACGACCTCGCCTGGTGCGTCCGCGACGAGCTCGCCAAGGCCCACCTCGACCTGCCAGAAGACCTGCCAGAAGACCTGCTCGAGGACCTGCCGGCCAGCTCGGACGTCGAGCCGGAAGCCTGACGCCACAAGCACGTTCCCGTCTCGAGCCTCTGGCGAGTACGCCAGGCTCTGACAGAGATAGTGCTGTTCCCACAGCCTCACGCCGTGCACGTGGAGGCCTTGCCCCCACATCCTCGGCGCACCGGCCCCGGGTTGACGTAGCGCCATGCCGAAGAAGCCGCCTCTCGAAGGCGAGATGCGCCGTGCGCCACAACGTAGGGGGCTCCGACACCAAGCTGCTCACGGCTCGTCGCTCGATGCCAGGCGGTACCCCAGATCGCGCAGAGCACGGCGAAATGCGGCCTCCGAAGATGTAGGGACCACCAGGTAGCGGTCTCCTGCGGCCGTGCAGTGCCTGGCGGTGCGCCGGTCGTTGGCGAGGGGAGCGCGGCCAACGCCGGATCCCGGCACTCCACCATACGCACCAGGCCCCGGTCGGCCCGCCGCCGTGCTCATCTCACCCGACGACCTCGCCGCGCTCGAAGAGACGGTCGACATCTTGACCACGCCAGGCGCTCCAGAAGCCATCGCCGAGGGACTCGCCGATCTGACAGCCGGGCGCGTAGCGGACAACGACGCCCTGTGTGCTCGCTTCGCTCCTCGGTGAGCCACCCGTACGAGGTTCGCATCTCGGCTCGCGCCGAGCGTGATCTGCTCCGCCTCCCGGAGAAGATCGCTGGCGCCTGCCTCGACTTCATCTTCGGCCCTCTGGCCGATGATCCGTACCGGCTTGGCGGGGCGCTCAGCGGCCATCTGGCCGGCCTGCGCTCCGCTCGACGTGGGAGCTACCGGATCGTCTACAGCGTCAGCGCCTGGTGCGCCCAAGCCCTGACCTCGGCTCGCTCGGCGTCGCTGGTAGGGCCGAGCTCGAAGTCGAGCTCGCCGAGGTAGGCGTCGAGCTCGGCGATCCTGCGCAGGCGCTCCTACTCGGCTGCCACTGCACGCTGCTCGCTGCCCTGGTCGAGCTCGGGGGCCTGGTCGAGCTCGCTGCCCTGGTCGGTAGCGAACGAGCCAGCCTCGACGCCAGCGGGGCACCGATCGACGGCCGCGCCGCGTGCTGCGTTTCGACGGCCACGGGTGCCCGAGATCCACCGTGCGCGAGGGAGGGCGTTTCGCACTGGACCAGCGTGGCGTAGCCGGCGTCCGCGAGAGCGCTTCATGCTGCTCCCGCAGCGGCACGCCCTCCGCACACAGCCTCATCCCCCGTGCCCGGCGCACCGCCAGCAGGTGCTCCGAGCGCGGTACCGAACCTACATCGGCCTCTCGACCGGCGCCGCCAGGCGCCAGCCAGCTGCCGGAATGCCAGAGCTGTGAGTGGTTCCGCAGACCCGGGGCTGCGTCACTTGGCCAACCTGCGCAGTCATCAGGTCCTGAAGGTGGCCTTCGCGTTCGCCGGCCTGCACGGACCACGATGCACGTGCAAATTCAGCCACGGAGGACCGCCTCGGCGATCTCGCTCACACACACGAAGGCGAAGGACAGACACCGAGCAGGTCGACCGCACGGCGGCAGAGGGACCGGAGCTGGTCGGCGGTGCGCTGGAAGTCGGCCCGAGAACCACCCATCAGATCGGCGATGTCGTCCTCGGCGGAGCCGCCGAGCATGTCGAAGCGGCGCCGGCCGTCGGCAGCGATCAGGTGACGCAGGAGCGCCTCGGCCATAGGCGAGCGGCACCGGTTCGCGCTGCACACCACGAGCAGGCGCAACGGCGTCTCGTCTGCGCCGCTCGGCGGCGGATCAGCTGATGACGGTGCCGGCGTTGGTGAAGGTGGCGTAGCTCGTGATGGTGAGACCAGCCACCTGTATGTCGCTGAGCGCCACCGAGGTGCCCGGGGTCGGCTCCACGATGTCGAGGCTGCTCACCACGTCACCGGCCGGCAACGCAGCCGCACCGGTGGCACCGGCAACTGGGTTGAACGTCTTGGTGGCGCCTCCCCCGCCGGCGCTGCATGCGATCGTGGTGCCTGCCAGGAAGCGCTTTCCGTATGGCGACCCTCATGCGTGGGACGAGCGGTGCCGGTGGTGGGTGGCACTCACTCGGACCCGCCATCTCGTGCGAGTACTTGTTAGCGACGGGGCGTCGCCCTCACCCGCCGCGGGCTCGGGGCCTGAGCCTGGCTCACTGGGCAGAAGCGCGCCGTCAGCCCTTGTCTCAGGCTTCTCGACGTAAGTGGCTGCTTATCCAGTCGACCAACTCGTCCAGAGCGATCTCCCCCGTAGCCACGCGGACCATCGTGACGACAGCGTCGTCGCTGGTAGTTGGGATCCACTGGTACCCGTTGCGTGCCACGAACTCCCGTAGGCAAGCGTATGCGGAGCGTTTGTTGCCGTCTGGGAGCGGATGATTCCTCACCAGATGTTCCAGCAACACCGCAGCCTTCTGCGAGAACTCCGGATAGAACTCAACTCCACCGAAGGAGGCGGCGGGGGCGTTCAGGGCAGAGTCGGCCAGGCCAACGCCAGCGCCCTTGCACAGGATCTTCGCGTCTACGCCGAGAACTCGCTCGGCGATCAGGAGGAAGTCGACAAGGTCGAGATAGCTCGTCACAACTTGGCGAGTCTCTCGAACACCTCGCGATCCGCTTCGAACAAGGCGTCCAGGCGCTCCCGGAAAGCCCTGTCGCCACGACGAGCCTCGATGTGCTCTTCAATAGCAAGCCGAACAGCCTCCGACACCGACTGGTTGTCGGCCCGCGCCACCACTTCGAGCGCTTCAGCGGTTGCCGAGGGCATGCGGACTGTTGTGGTACGGGTGCCTGTATCCATGATGGCAGTATAGCAGGTGCGAGTGAAGACGACCACACGGTGCTCCTCACCCGCCGCGGGCTCAAGTCCCGAACCCGGCTCACCGGGCGGACGCCCACCATCTGCGGCTCTGGCAGGTCTATGTGCAGCGGGCCGAGCTCGTGCCCTCGCAGCCTCGTCGTGTGCTACACTTGTAGGTACGTGGAGGCGAATGGGCGATGGCAATCATCGGTATCCGAGAGCTGGCCAACCACACGAGCGCCGTCGTCGATGAGGTGAGCCGAACGGGTCGTCCGGCGCTCGTGACGAAGAACGGTCGTCCGGTCGCTGTCCTCGCTGCCATCGACGAGGAAGATCTGCTGGATCATGTCCTCGCCACCGCGCCCGAGTACGTCCGCTCAATGCGCACTGCTACACGCGAGATCGCTCGCGGGTCGCGCGGCCGACCGCTCGAAGAGGTGCTGGGCGAGCTCGAAGCAGGAACCTGACCTTGGCGCGTTCGGTCACCGTCTCCCGGCGAGAAGAGCGTGACTTGCGGCGTGTTCAGACGAACGATCGCAAAGCAGTCGTAGACGGACTGCGCGCCTTGGCACGCGAAGACGCCAACCCCGACGTGAAGGCACTAGCGGGCCATCCTGGCTGGGCGGACCATCCTCGCTGGTACCGGCTGCGCGTCGGTAACTGGCGCGTGCTCTATTACAGCGACCCGCACGGGATCGTAGTCGAACGAATCGTTGATCGTCGGGACCTGGAACGCACAGCTATCGACACCGCCCTCTGACCGATGCTGGCGCGCTTCTTGCGTACAAGCACCTCAGCGGGCTCGGTGCGGGCCTCGGTGTCCACGTCTTCGGGCACAAGCCTGCCGTGCGCGCGGCATCAGCGCCCCGCATCGCCCCTCTTGGCGGGCACGAAGGATGGCGCGTTGCGAGAGATCAGCGCTCCCACATGCCCGTTCTAGGGCAGCTTGCAGGGCACGCACAGGATCGGGATGGCCTGCATCTGTCCATGCCGCGTTCATCGTGATCGTTACCAGCTCTGGGTCGCTGAACACCGTCGAGCACTACAAGCACACGACTCGCCATCTGGCGGCGGGGATCGGGAACATCCGCCTCGACAAGCTCACCCCCGACCACGTGGACCGGTTCCTCTCCGAGAAGGCACAAGCAGGGCTTTCTCGGTCGTACATACGACAGATGCGCAACACCCTCGTACAGGCCATCGGCCACGCCCAGGGACGGGGGCTCGTCTCCCGCAACGTGGCCGATCTGTCCGTGCTCCCGAAGGCGAAGCCTCCCACGGAACGCCGATCACTGACAGCCGTCGAGGCGCGATCCCTGCTCGAAGCCGCGCGCGACGAGCATCTCGAAGCGCTGATGGTAGTCGGTCTTGCCGTCGGGTTGCGACCAGGGGAGCTCACCGGTCTGCTGTGGTCGGACCTCGAGCTCGATGCCGACCCACCCACGCTTCGTGTATCTGGGTCGATGAAACGCAGGCCAGACGGTTCGCTCGTGAGGGACGACCCGAAACGCTCCCGTGCCGGTCGTCGCACCGTTGCGCTGCCCATGGTCGCTGTCGATGCGTTGCGCACGCACCTTGCGAAGCAAGCCGAGGACCGCATTGCCGCCGGTCCTGCATGGTCCGCCAACGGACTGGTGTTCGCCAGCGCTGTCGGCACACCCCTCGACCCGTCCAACGTGCGGCGGGCATTCAAGAGGGTCGCCTCGAAGGCCGGTCTGAGCGAGGGCTTCCCATACCTCCTCCGCCACTCTGCGGCGAGCCTCTTGCTCGATGGTGGAGCTTCCATCGAGCAGGTGGCGGACATCCTCGGGGACAACCCCGAGACCCTGCTGCGCTACTACCGGCACCGGGTCCGGCCTGTCGCCGACGCAGGGCTGCGAATGCAGGACGTGCTCGCTGCGAAGCAGTGATCGGTGGCCAGGTTGGCTGCCAAGATCCATCCCGGTCCGACCGCTAGGCTGCCATCCTGGCTGCCAAGTCGTGGCTCCATCGATCAGCCATGACCACAAACCCCCTCTGACCTGCGCCTTTGTAGTCGGGCTGCCGGGATTTGAACCCGGGACCTCTTGACCCCCAGTCAAGCGCGCTAACCAAGCTGCGCCACAGCCCGTCACACATCGCCCTGTTCGCTAAGCCCTCCTGCCACTCAGAACAGCTTCCGGAGACCTGCGAACCGTCCACCAGAAGCGCTGCTGGCCGCAGAGCCTTCTCGCCAGCCACGATGCTGTCCGGATTCCGTCCGGACGCGCGAGTATAGCCCACCTCCGGGCCCCGCCCGACCAAGACGGCGGCCCGCTAGGAGGCACACTGGAGGTCAGAACATCAGCGGATCGCGGTTGACAGGCAAGCGACCTCACCGCCCACGTGGGGGCCACCCTGGTAACGATCACGGATCCGCAGCAGCACCACCCTCCCGGTGGGCGTTCGGTGTCCCAGCTGTCGGTCACGGGGGAGCCGGCCGTCAGGGATCCGTGCCGCCACCGGCGGGTACCACTCCCCCAGCCCCTCCGGTCGCCTTGCGGGTGCGTATCGCGATCCACGGATACAGCAGTCCCGCCGCCGTCGCACCGATCGCCTGCGCCAAGATGTACACCCCGCAGGACGCCCAGTGGTTTGCACCGTCGAGGACCCAGTCCGCGAAGATCGGCCCGAAGGTCCGCCCGGGGTTGATCGCCGCCCCACTCACGTTGCCGAGCACGATGATGAGGCCGGCAATGTTCAACGCGATGATCAGTCCCGCCCACCCACTCGGCGCCTTGCGGTTCACCGCGAGACCGTAGACTCCGAGCACCAGCGCGAACTGCCCCAAGCCCTCGGCGACGCCAGCCCGCCACAGCGGGACGCCGGGGAACGGAGCGGCTGCCCCGAGCCCACCAACGGTCCACCCTAGGTGCCCGAACACCAACGCGATACCGAACGCTCCCGCGGTTGCTCCGACGAATTGCGCCACCCAGTATGCGAGCGCGTCGCCCAGCGGGATCTCCTTGTGCACGAGCAACCCGAGGGTCACCCCCGGGTTGATGTGACAACCACTGACATGACCGAAGAGATAGACCATCGTCATGATGGCAAAGGCGAAGGCAAGCCCGATCGCAAGCCAGTCCGCCATGCCGCCGAGCGCCCCGATCCCGATGTCGTTGACATTGCCGAACCGCGGTGCACCCTTGCCGAGTATCAACGTCATCGCCGCGGTACCGCATCCGACGAATACCAGAAAAAATATCCCCACTGTTTCTGCCGCCATACGTTGCGGCAATGTATACTCCGACGAAGAAATCATAATTTTCGGCACGATTGGTTCCTTTTGGAGGCCAGTTGTCCCTCGGCGCCTAGCTCGTACAAGCCTCTACCGGCTTTCGCGCCGTGAATTGCGAATTTGGCGAATTGGACATTGGCGCGAAGGGTCATTCGACAAAAGGGCTATCCATCTTGATGCCCCCCTGAACTATGTTTTCCCAGCTCAGTAGGTTGTGACTTGAGCAACAACCCCTGGAGGCACGCCATCTACCAGGTACAACGAACCTAGGGGCATCAAGATGGATAGCCCTTTTCGACAATCGGCTGTTCGTGATCACGAGTCAGTACCTGTCGTCGCAATACATGGCGGGCGACGACGACCGGGTGCTCCGTGAACATCCTGTACGCCGGTGCCCCTCGGTACCCGGCGAACCTGGGTACCCTCCGAGACCGGCTACATCCAACGCCGGGCGCAGTATCCCGGCGCACTGAGCGATCATCGCCGGGATACTCCGTGCCCACGCCTGTCGTCGGCGGCATCGACCGCAGACGACAGGCGCTCAGTCAGACGTCACGCAGCGATCATCCCGTTGGGGTTGAGCACGAACTTCTTCGCGACCCCCTTGTCGAAGTCCTCGTAACCCTTCGGGGCCTCGTCTATCGTGATGACCGTGGCGTTCACCGCCTTGGCGATGTGTGCCTTGTCGTGCAGGATCGACATCATGAGACCCCGGTGGTACTTCATGACCGGGCACTGTCCCGTGGTGAAAGCGAGCGACTTCGCCCAGCCGAGGCCGAGGCGCACACGAAGCGAGCCGATCTTCGCTTCGTCGTCGATCCCGCCTGGGTCACCGGTGACATAGAGCCCGGGAACCCCGAGACTCCCGCCCGAAGCGGTAACGGTCATGATGTCGTTCAAGACGGTGGCCGGTGCCTCGCCGGCACCAGCGCCGTGCCCCTTCGCTTCGAACCCCACGCAGTCCACTGCGGCATCCACTTGCGGTTCACCGGTGATCTCGGCGATCATGTCGGTGAGCGAGGCGTCGGTGCGCAGGTCGACGGTCTCGCAGCCGAAGCTCTTTGCCTGGGCCAGGCGCTCGGGGTTCATGTCACCGACGATCACGACCGCGGCGCCGAGCAGCAGTGCCGAGTAGGCCGACGCGAGGCCGACCGGTCCTGCACCGGCGATGTAGACCGTCGAGCCGGTCGTAACCCCCGCGGTGTACGCACCGTGGTAGCCGGTCGGGAAGATGTCCGACAGCATGGTCAGGTCGAGGATCTTCTCCATCGCCTGATCCTTGTCGGGAAATTTGAGCAGGTTGAAGTCCGCGTAGGGCACCATGACGTACTGCGCCTGGCCACCGACCCATCCGCCCATGTCGACGTAGCCGTAGGCAGACCCATAGCCGTCCGGGTTCACGTTGAGGCAGACCCCGGTCTTGCGCTCCTTACAGTTCCTACAGCGGCCGCAGGCGATGTTGAACGGTGCCGAGACAATATCCCCCACCTTGATGAACTCGACCCCGGGACCGGCTTCGACGACCTCACCGGTGATCTCGTGTCCGAGGACGAGCCCTGGTGGAGCGGTAGTACGGCCCCGCACCATGTGCTGGTCACTACCGCAGATGTTGGTGGCAACGACCTTCAGGATGACACCATGTGGGCACTTGCGGCCGACGTTCGCTGGGTTCACACCCGGGCCATCGTGGAGCTCCAATCCAGGATATTCGATGTTCTGGACCTCGACGTGGCGAGGACCGATATACGCTACTGCCTTGTTTCCTGGCATGGTTTCCCCTTTATCGCTCGTAAGCAGAACAGCTCCCCAACGGGAGTGTTGCCGACTGCATGTCGTCGCATGTCGATCACATCGAGCCGACCGAGACCACCATGGGCCTCGCACATGCCACCTCGCCTCCTGCAAACGGTCAGACTTCACTACCCAAACGGCCGGGATACACCTGGCCACATGGTCAATGACCCTGACCATCACGTCGATCTCCGGTACCCCGACGGGGAAGGGGATCACCGCGCTCAGCTCATACCGCCCGTCCTGACGTTGCGCCGGCGCCCGACCTCACGTCGGGCTAGCGTTGCTGGGGCGCACGCGAGACGGTCGCGGCTTCGCACTCGAGAAGCTCTTCGCCGACCTCACCAGCCCAGCGGGCGAGCTCGGCGCGATGGCTCACGCCGAGGCGGTGGAACATGCTGCGAATGTGGTACTTCACCGTACCCTCGCTGATAAAGCATTGCTGCGCGATCTCGCGGTTCGTGCAACCAGCGGCGACGAGGCGAAGGATCTGACGTTCACGCACGGTGAGCTGGTGGCTGTCACCCGCGTCGCCACGGCCGATCAGGAGCCGGGCGGTATGGCTGTCGAAACCAGCGCCGCCGCCCTGCACGCCTCGAAGGATCCTGAGGAGCTCGACGACGTCGACGTCCTTCTGCACATAGCCACGGGCCCCTCGTCGCACTGCATCACGCGCCAGATCTTCGGTGACGAAGGCGGTAAAGACCACGACCGCAACTTCAGGGTGCGCTCGCGCGATCTCTTCTACGAGCTCAAGACCCTCCGCTGGCCCCCCCGAACCGAGTTTCAAGTCCAAGAGCACGATGCCGGGCCGGGCTGTGGGGATCGTCTGGAGCGTACCTGCACGGTCACCCACCTCGGCGACCACCACCACGTCCTGCTCGAGCTCCAGTACCGACCGCAACCCCCTGCGCACGACGTCGTGATTGTCGACGATCATGATCCGCATGGGCAGAGCTTTCACGTCCCTCCCCCTCACGACAGGCAGATAGGTGCTCGCAAACGTAGGCGAGCCCCGCCGCCGCGCCTCGGAACTACCGACAGCGTTCCACCGATCTCCGCCGCACGTCGCCGGATGCCGGACAGGCCTCGGTGGTAGGGGGAGGTGCTCGATTCGTCACCACAGGACTCGAGCAGCGCGTCCAACACCGTCGCGTCGCTACCGTCGTCAGCGACGCCGAGCGACATCGAGTGCCGCCCTGTGGTGATCTCGATCCACACCCGTCCCGCCCCGCCGTGGTTGACTGCGTTGAACACCGCCTCTTGGGCAATGTGGAACACCGCGTGGGCAAGCGGTACTGCCAGGGGGGTAGATTCACCACGGACTACGACACGCACCTCGGCTCGACTACGCAGCCCGCCTGCGAGCTCACGTAGCACGGGGACGACCTCGATCCCACCCTCTCCCACGCAGGACAGCTCGAAGATGGCACGGCGGAGCCGATCGAGGGTCATGCGACTCAACTGATGTGCGTCTGTCAGACAGTCGGCAATCCGTGGTTCGGATGTCGCTCGCCGCGACCATTCCAAGCTCATGCCGATGCTCACCAGGTGCTGAATGACGCTGTCGTGCAGCTCCCCGGCGATGCGGCGACGCTCCTGATCGAGCAGGTGTTGGCGGGTCGCGAGGTCGAGCTCTGTATGGGCCTGCTCGAGCTGCTGATTGCGTGCCTTCAGCGCTGCCGCGATCCTTCCGACCTCCTCCCATCCCTCGAGCGCCTGACGGTGGAGCGCACCCTGCTCCTCGTAGCGACGGGCCGCGTCGAAGGCCACCGCGGCCTGGTTGGCGAGAATCGACAGGATCGCCAGGTCGCTCTGGTCGAGTGCTCCGGCAGTCGGCAGCACGACCACCAGGCTGCCGGTGACCGTGGAATCCATGACAAGCGGAGCGCCAACCGCCAGCACCGAGTCGACAACCTCGCCCAGCCCACACCGACCGCCGGGATCGATCACCCGGGCGCTGGTCACATCGTCACCCGCCACCACTCGGATCGCGCCGACCCGGGTCACTTCGTTCGCGATCTGTCGCGCGAACGCGTTCACCACATCCGATTCGAGATCGCAGCTCCCTGCTTGGCCCTCGTCCGCGATCGTCCGCGCTCGTCCGAGGTAGGTGCACGCTGTGCCGGCCTCAATGGCTGGCTGGCCACCATCTTCAGCCCGGCACTGCTCCGGGGCAGGCCGAGAAGACGTAATCCGCACGTCGCCGACCATCATGACCGTCCAGGCATCGGCGAAGTGGTGGCTCGCCACGGCGGTGATGCCACGAGCGACTTGCTCAGGACCTTGTGTCGTCGCACTCAGCGCCGATGCGACTTCTTGCAGTGAGCGAAGAGCCCGCTCGAGATCGGCACGCGTCCGGCGCCACCGTCCGAAGTACCCCGACTTGTGCGAGTGCGCTCCGGTGAGATGCTCGAGCCACCGGTCTTCCCCGGCCGCCTCGACGCTCGGCGATACCACGCGCTCAGAGCGCTGCGAGGCAGATCGCGCGGACGTCATCCTCACTCACCGGACGTGGATTGGTCGTGATGTACGCATCGAGAAGCGCGTTCGGGGCGAAACGGTCGATGTCTTCTGCACGCACGCCGATCGCCCCCAGACCGCTCGGGATGCCGAGCTTGTCCGCTAGCAGCCGGATCTCGTCGGCAACCGACTCGGCCGCCTCGCGCGGGTCCCGGTGCCCCAGCTCGAGGCCGAAGGCCGCAGCGATGTCGACGTAGCGCTCGGGGTGCGTCACCGCGTTGAAGCGAATGACGTGGGGTAGGAGGATGGCATTGCACAGGCCGTGGGCAAGGTCGAGCGCACCCCCGACCTGGTGAGAGATCGCGTGGGTCGCACCGAGCAGCGCAGTGCTGAAGGCGAGCCCAGCGTGCAGGCTCGCTCCGGCGACGCACTCCCGGGCTCCGAGGTCTGCGGGATCATCGATCGAAGCGAGAAGTCCCTTCGCCACCGCGCGGATCGCGGCGAGCGCGTGTGCATCGCTCAGGAAGTCCGCGCCACGCGACACATAGGCCTCGACAGCGTGGCTCAGCGCGTCGAGCCCGGTGTTCGCGGTGAGATCGTCGGGCATGGTCGTGAGCAGGGACGGGTCGATGATCGACACGTCGGGGACGAGTGACCGTCCTGCGATCGTGCACTTCACGCGCCGAGAGGTGTCGGTGATGACGCAGAACTGGGAGACATCGGCTCCGGTCCCACCCGTGCTCGGCACCATCACCATTGGCAGCAGCGGCAACGACACACGGTCGATCCCGACGTAGTCGAGAATCCGGCCTCCGCTCGTAGCCACCAAGGAGATCGCCTTCGCGGCATCGATGCAGCTCCCGCCACCGACTGCGACGACGACGTCGGATCCGCTCGAGCGCAGCGCCTCGCTGCCTCGCTCGATCTCATGGTCCTTCGGATTGGGAGTCACCCCGTGCCACACCGTGAGGTCGAGCCCCTCCCCCCTCGCGATCTTCTCAGCACGAGCGACCCAGCCGACGTCGATCACCCCGGGGTCGCTCACGACGAAGGGTCGCTCTCCGCCCAACGCGCGGATCGCCCCTCCCAGCTCGTTCAGCGTTCCGACGCCGAAGATGACCTCGGGAACCAGGTACTTGTGCACTCGCCGCCGCCACGCTCGGGTCCGGTCTCCTGCCAGGGCCGACGACTGCTTCTCGTCCCCCGAGCAAACCTGGTGCACGACTGCAGCCGTCATCGCCTACCAGACCTTCCTCGATGATCCCGTCGCCACGGCGAGCTCGCTCCTGTGAGCGTAGCGCTCATGACGACACGGTGCCTGCTCGACCACGACGCCATGTCCCTGGCACCGTGGCCACCTCGCTCATGTGGTCGACCTGCTACGCGTGGTGGCCGAGGCGATGGACGTGCTCGACGACGAGCCTGCTGGGCCTCGGTGGTACCAGGTGACCTCGCAGCGTTCGACCGGGAGTGGCGTGAGGAGGTGTCGCTGTACGAGCTCGTGACGCGCGCCGGGCTCCTGCGGCGACCGCGCTTCGTGCGCCGGCCGGGTGCGATGGCGTGGTCGCCGACGGCGGGCGCCCCGGCGGCGGAGGCCGGGAAAGGCCGGAGAACGGAGACGACGAGCGATAGTGGTGCTAGAAAGCACAATAGTAAGGTCGGCAATAGTAGTGTCTGCAAGCAGTGGCCGGTGAGCGCCGGTATGGTCCAGGCTCGGGAGCTGTGGACGGCTCTTGGAGCGAAGGCATCGAGACGAGGTGGCCAATGGCTCTGGAAGACGAAGCCCAGGTATCTGAAGCGCAGATCGCCGTCCACTGGCGGGAGGAGGAGTACTACCAGCCGCCTACGAAGTTCATCGGGCAGGCGAACGCATCTGACCCCGAGATCCTCGAGCGGTTCGGCGAGGACCGGTTCCCCGAGTGCTTCAAGGACTATGCCGACCTGCTCACATGGGACCACTACTGGCACACGACCCTCGACACGTCGAACCCGCCGTTTTGGAAGTGGTTCGTCGGCGGCCGGTTGAATGCCAGCTACAACTGCGTCGACCGGCACCTGAAGCGTGATCCGAACAAGGCTGCCTTGGTGTGGGTGCCCGAGCCCGAGGAGGAGCTGACACAGGCGATCACCTATCGCGAGCTCTACCAGCGGGTGAACGAGTTCGCCGCGCTCCTCCAGGGCTTCTGCGGCACCGAGACCGGGGACCGGGTGACCTTCCACCTGCCGATGGTCCCCGAGCTACCCGTCGCCATGCTCGCATGCGCCCGCCTCGGCGTCGTCCATTCCCAGGTGTTCGGCGGGTTCTCGGGAGCGGCGTGCGGTGGGCGCATCGCCGACTCGCAGAGCCGCATCCTCGTCACCATGGACGGCTACTACCGCAACGGCGAGCTGGTCGACCACAAAGTGAAGGCCGACGAGGCGGTGGAGCGGGCCCGCGAGGAGGGGGTCGAGGTCGAAAAGGTGCTCGTGTGGCGCCGGCACCCCGGCCAGTACGCATCGAAGAGCCCGATGGTCCCGGGCCGGGACTTCTTCGTCGACGAGGTGATGCCCGACTACCGGGGAAAGCTGGTCGACCCCGTGTCCATGCCTGCCGAGGCACCCCTGTTCATCATGTACTCGAGCGGGACGACCGGCCGGCCCAAGGGGTGCCAGCACTCCACGGGAGGGTACCTCGCGTACGTCGCAGGGACGTCGAAGTACTACCAGGACATCCATCCGGAGGACACCTATTGGTGCGCGGCCGACATCGGCTGGATCACCGGTCACTCCTACATCGTCTACGGACCACTGGCGCTCGGGACGACGAGCGTGATGTACGAGGGGGTGCCGACCTACCCCGATGCCGGTCGCCCGTGGAGGATCGCCGAGCGGCTGGGTGTGAACATCTTCCACACCGCGCCCACGACCATCCGGATGCTGCGCAAGCTGGGACCCGACGAGCCGGCGAAGTACGACTACCACTTCAAGCACATGACCACCGTGGGCGAGCCGATCGAACCCGAAGTCTGGCGTTGGTACTACGACGTGGTGGGCAAGGGGGAGGCGGCCATCGTCGACACCTGGTGGCAGACCGAGAACGGCGGGTTCCTGGGCAGCACGCTCCCGGCGCTGCAGCCGATGAAGCCTGGGAGCTGCGGCCCGGGAGTCCTCGGGATCTACCCGGTGATCTACGACGAGGAGGGGAACGAGGTCGAGGCTGGCAGCGGCAAGGCGGGCAACATCTGCATCCGCAACCCATGGCCCGGCATCTTCCAGACCATCTGGGGAGATCCCGACCGGTTCGTCTCGACCTACTACGAGAAGTACTGCCGGGACCGCGACAGCAAGGACTGGCACGACTGGCCGTACTTCGCCAACGACGGCGCTATGCAAGCGGCCGACGGGTACTTCCGGATACTCGGCCGCGTCGACGACGTGATCAACGTCGCGGGGCACCGCCTGGGCACCAAGGAGCTCGAGTCGGCTGCCGTCATGGTCGAGGAGATCGCGGAGGCCGCCGCGGTCCCCGTGGTGGACGAGATGCGCGGCCGTGCCGTCGAGATGTACGTCGCTCTCAAGCCCGGGGTCGCTCCGAGCAAAGAGGTCGAGGACAAGGTGGCGCGGATGATCGAGACCGAGATCGGTAAGATCGCCCGTCCGAAGAACGTCTGGATCGTCCCCGACATGCCCAAGACCCGCTCGGGGAAGATCATGCGCCGCGTGATCGCGGGCATCTCCAATTTCACAGACGTGGGCGACACCAGCACGTTGGCCAACCCAGAGGTGGTCGAGGACATCCGAGAGCACGTGCAGGGCGAGAAGACAGCTCGCGGCGAGGTTCCCAAGGAGCTCTCGGCCAAGGACCAGGAGGAGATCCGCCAGTTCGGCCAGGCGGAGTGAGAGCGGTCGCTCTCCGCCAGCAGCGCTGGGTACCTGTCCCCCCAGGTGAGGGTGTGCCGGCGGGCCGGTGATCGGTCAGACGTGGTGCACGACCCAGGTGACACCCTGGTATGCCCGGTACCCGAGATAGATGACGCTCGCCGCGATCATCAGCTTGAATTTGAGCGGCACACGCCGAGGCCCACCGACATGCTCGCCGCAGGTAGGACAGCAGCTGTCCTCGTCGAGCTCTGCCGCCGGCACCATCTCCTGGCACGTCTCGCACCACAGCTCGTCTTCGGCGACCTCGTCGCCGTAGTCGCCGGCGCCGTGGCCGTCGGCCGGAGCCCGACGGGTCACCCTCGGCTCCCTACCCGGATCCGGAAGGTGATCGGCGTCGGCCCGATCTCGAGCTCCTCCCGGAGCCGTCGCTCGACGTAGCGCAGGTAGGGTGCCGGAAGGCGGCGGTTGCAGAACAACGTGAACGTCGGGGGCTCGGCCGTCGCCTGCACGCCGTAGCGGATCCGGGCGCCAGGAGCCGGATGCGCTCGCTGGATCGCGCGCAGGACGCGGTTCAGCTCGCCTGTCGGCACTCGCTTGCGGTAGGCCTGCTCGGCGCTCCGCAAGGCGGGGAGGAGCTTGTGGACACCCAATCCGGTGAGGGCGCTCACCTTCAGGACCGGGACGTCGCCCAAGAACGCCAAGCGGTCCTCGACGTCGGCGACCACCTCGGGACGGTCGTCACGGTCGACGACCTCCCACTTGTTCAGCACCACGACCACAGGACTGCCCGATGCCCCGATCCGCTCGGCGAGGCGCTGGTCCTGGTGCGTCACGCCGATGGTCGCGTCGATGACCAGCACGGCGATGTCGGCCCGGTCCACTGCCTGCAGCGCCCGGACCATGGCGTAGAACTCGGTCCCCTCCTCGACGTGCGAGCGCCGGCGGATGCCAGCGGTGTCGACGAACCTGATGGGCCCGGCTGCCGTGTCGACGACGGTGTCGATGGCATCGCGGGTCGTGCCGGGCAGGTCGTGGACCACCGACCGGTCCTCACCGATGATCCGGTTGAACAAGGTGGACTTCCCCACGTTGGGCCGTCCCACCAGCGCGACAGCCGGGCACTCGTCCCCCCTGTGGACATCCCCCCGAGCACCGTCGCCATCCCCCGGACCACCTGCCAGCTGGTCGACACCCTGACCAGCATCGTCGCAGCCCGCCTCGTCGACAGCCCGCTCGGGATCCGACCCCAGGGAACCCTCGTGGCTGGCCAGACGGGCAGGCGCTGGGGCATCTGGCGCATCTGGCGCATCTGGCGCATCTGGAGCACCTGGGGCAGGTGGAGCAGCTGGGGCGACTGCGGCGACTGCGGCGACTGCGGCGTCGATCACCGCGTCGAGCAGATCCCCGCTTCCTCGTCCGTGCAGCGCGCTGACCGCCACCGGATCGCCCAGGCCGAGCTGCACGAACGCCCAGGCGTCGAGCTCACGTCGCTCGTTGTCGGCCTTGTTCGCCACCACCATCACGCGGGGCGCGATCCGCCGCAACCGGCGCGCCACTGCCAGGTCTTCCTCGGTCACCCCGACCGCTGTGTCGACCACCAGCAGCACGAGGTCTGCGGCGGCCGCCGCCCGCTCGGCCTGGGCCGAGACCTTGCCGTCGAGATCGTCGTCACTGGTGGTCCACCCTCCGGTGTCCACCACCGTGAACCCCACCCCGTTCCACTGCGCGTCGAGCTCGAGCCGGTCACGCGTCACCCCCGGGCGCTCCTGGACGACCGCCGCCCGGCGTCCGACGATGCGGTTCACGAGCGTCGACTTGCCGACATTGGGACGGCCGGCCACCGCCACCACCGGCTTCCGTGCCGACGGGCCGACCGGGGCTCTGCGCCGCGACCCGTCGAGCACCTCACCGACCTGCGGAGCATCGCCCGCGACCACCCCACCTGCTGAGCCCGGCTCCGGCGACGGTGCCGACGAGCCCATCGCCAGGTCCCGCCCGCCGGCAGCGCCCGGCCCGGCCACGTGACCGTGCACGAGGTCGCTTCTCATCGATGCCCCTCCAGCGCTCGGCGTAGCGCCGCCCCGTCGGTGGGAACCACCTCCACTGCACGGGGGAGATCCTCCAGCGCCAGGTCGTCGAGGAACCGCCCGTTCGACAGGCACACATCGGGCAGCAGGAACCGGTGCCCAGCCGGCTGCTGGTCGAGGGCACGGGCCACGTCCTGCCCGGTGAGCAGCCCGGTCACCGCGATAGTCCCCCCGAAGAACTGGTTGGCCACGGCCAGCAGGCGCACAGGACCCACCGGAGCCAGCCAACCTTGTCCTGCCAGAAGGGGACGGAGCACCTGGGCTCCGTAGGCTCCGGTCACGACGGTCACCGGCTGGTCCGACGACTGCACAGCCGGCGCGTTCGCCGACCCTCCTGCCCCCGGCTGGTCCGACGACCCCAAACTCCGCTGGCTCACCGGCACCGTTGCCAGTTCGTCGGTCGCCTCGGAGGCGGCCCTCGGCGCCCGGTATCCCTCGGCTGGCGCCCCGTCGACGGACGCGAAGAACCCGCCGTGCCCTGGCCCCATGGCCGGAGCATGCCCGAAGAACCCCTCGGCGAAGGCGGCCGCCATCCCGATGCCGTTCTCGTGCTGGGCGAAGTCGTCGAAGGCGGCTGCCGGCGGGAACGGCCGGCCGGCCAGCAGGTAGTACTCGTCCGCGGCGTACACCAGTCGGCGGCCGAGCACCGACGAGAACACCTCCTGCCACTGCTCGACCAGGTCCACCACGGCGACTGCCTCGTCGCTCCGATGCCCACGAACCGACGGCTCGGGCGAGAAGCGGCTCACCCCGACCGGCACGCAGGCCACGCTGGCCAGCTCCGGGTAGTCGTCCAGGATGTCGGCCATGGTGGCCTCGAGGGCTGCACCGTCGTTCACCTCTGGACAGACGACGATCTGGCCGTGCACGACGACTCCGGCGTCGAGCAGCGCCCGGAGCCACCGAAGGCTCACCGCCCCTCGCCGGTTGCGCAGCATCGACGCCCGCAGCTCGGGATCGGTGGTATGGATCGAGACGTACAGCGGGGACAGCCCGTCGCGCACCACCCGCTCCAGGTCCAGCTCGGTGAAGCGGGTCAAGGTGGTGAAGTTCCCGTACAAGAACGACAGCCGGTAGTCGTCGTCCTTCAGGTACAAGCTACGGCGCATGCCTTTGGGGAGCTGGTAGATGAAGCAGAACTCGCAGTGGTTGTCGCAGGTCTTCACCCGGTCGAACACCGCAGACGACACTTCTGCGCCGAGCGCCTGGCCAGCCTCCTTCGGGACCGTCATCTCCACCACGCGGCCGCGCCGGCGCAGCTCCACCACGGGGTCGGCCTCGTCGACCAGCAGCCGGTAGGCGATCACGTCGCGTGGCACCTGCCCGTCGACAGCGACCAGCTCGTCGCCCACTTCGATGCCGGCGACGGCTGCTGCGGACTCGGCCGCCACGGACACCACCCGGGGGGCCACCACGTCACCAGGTTACCTGCTGGTACGCCCCGGCCGGTACGCTTGGGACGATGCCCGTCGACCGCGTCCTGCTCGCCGCTCCCCGTGGTTTTTGCGCCGGGGTGGAGAAGGCGATAAAAGCCCTGGCGTGGATGGTGCGCATCTTCGAGCCACCGGTCTACTGCTACCACGAGATCGTGCACAACCAGTTCGTGGTGGACCAGTTCCGCCGTCGGGGCGTGGTCTTCGTCGACGACGTCGCCGAGGTGCCTCCCGGCGCGCCGCTCATGCTCTCGGCGCACGGAACCGCCCCGGAGGTGGCAGCGGCTGCCCGCGCTCGCGGCGGGGTGGTCGTCGACGCGGTGTGCCCGCTGGTGACCAAGGTCCACCACGAGGTGAAGGTGCGGGCTCGCAAGGGCTACACCGTGCTCTACGTCGGACATCACGGGCACGAGGAGGCCGCTGGCACCGCGGCTGTCGCACCTGAGGCCGTGCACCTGGTCGAGACCGACGCCGACCTCGATGAGATGGTGTCCGCCATCGAGCCGGGGACCCCCGTCGCATTCCTGGCACAGACCACCCTCAGCCACGACGACTGGACGGGGCTTCGTGACCAGGCGGTGGAGCGGTTCCCGAACCTGTGGCTACCGGGAAGATCCGACCTGTGCTTCGCCACCACGAACCGCCAGCGCGCCCTGAAGGCCATCGCCGGGCGCTCGGATGCCGTAGTGGTCGTCGGCTCGGAGAACTCGTCGAACACCGTTGCCTTGCAGAAGGTGGCGGCCGCGTCGGGCTGCCCGGTGGTGGTGCGGGTCAACAGCGCCGACGAGCTGCCCGGGCACCTGACCGGGGTGGTCGGTGTCACCGCCGGCGCGTCGGCTCCTGAAGAGCTCGTCGCGGCAGTGGTGGCTCGCCTGGCCCCGCGTCAGGGCGTCGAGGAAGTCCACGTGACCGAGGAAGACGAGTACTTCCCGCCACCCCCCGAGCTGCGCGACCTTGTCCGGCTGCTGGCCTCTGTGGTGTCGCTCGGCGTGGCGGCTCCTCCGAGCCCACCGGAGCCGGCCGGCCCCGACAGCGACGTCGCCGCCGCCGACGTCCTGGCTGCCTTGGCCGGCTGACCACGCCGCGTCCTGCGTGCTCGCGCTCGGTCGTCGTGACCCAGCATGCGAGTGGTGGTGGCGATCGGTCTTCCTAGCCCGGCACTCGAGCCGGTCGCACCGCCTACCTCGCCGATCGATCGGCGACAGGGCCTCGCTCTCCCCCTTCCAGGTCGTCGTCCTCAGCGCCGGTCGAGCTCCCGGGCCCGGTCGTACTGCTCCTGCAGCGCGGCGCGCAGTGCCTCGCCCATGGCATGTACCTGGTGGCGAGGCACCCGCCCGCGTTCGGATCGCTCCGGGGGCGGGAGCGGCGGGCCCACCACCACGTGGATCTTCGCCGGACGGGGCACCGTGGATCCCGGCGGCACTACCCGATCCGTGCCGCTCAAGGCGATGGGCACCACGGGTGCACCGGTCCGGGCTGCGAGGAAGGGGGCTCCTTCCAGGATCTCCGCCACCACCGGCCCCTGGCGACGAGTCCCTTCGGGGAACAAGATGAGCACGTCCCCCCGGTTCAAGACCGTTTGCGCCCGGTCGAGCGCCAGGCGATCGGTGCCGCTGCGGTGCACCGGGAAGGCACCCAGCGAGCCCACCAGCGACCCGAGGTACGGCGAGCGCCAGATCTCCTCCTTGGCCATGTAGAAGATCTTGCGGGGAGTGACCTCCGAGACGACGAAGAAGTCGACGATGGTCCGGTGCACCGGCGCCAGGATCACCGGTCCGCTGGCCGGCACGTGCTCGGCGCCGTGGACCTCGACGCGCCAGCACACCCGGTTGATGCCGTGGACGACCCCACGCAGGCGCCGGTACATCGCATCGGAGACCCCCAGTGTCGCCGCTCGCGGGGCCGTCTCGGCCTCCGTGGTCACCTCGCCTCCCTCCGCCAGCCGGGACCTTGAACGGGCGCGACACGACCAGATGCGCCGCCGCGCTGCTCACCTCGTTCGTCGTCGGACATCGTGGCCTCCCTCTCCCTCTCCCTCTCCCTCTCCCTCTCCGTCTCCCTCTCCGTCTCCCTCTCCACCTCCCTCTCCACCTCCCTCTCCGTCTTTCTCTCCCTCTCGCTCTCGCCTTCCTTCTCGCTCTCCCCTGCCGGGGCTGCGGACCCGCCCGTGCTCGCTCGCGTCCCCTGCCAGCGGGCGAGGACGAGCTCCACGATCTGTACCGGTGCCAGGTCGGTGGAGTCGACCACCACGGCATCGGCTGCGACGTCCTCTGGGCGCAGCAGCGGTGAGTGCCGGCGCGCGCTGTCGCGTGCGTCTCTGCGGGCCAACGCAGCGGCCACTTCGGCCACTGCCGCCGCGTCGGTGGGCTGGGACCGCTGCTGGGACCGGCGTCGGGCTCGCTCGTCCACCGAAGCAGTCAAGTACACCTTCAGATCCGCGTGGGGAAGCACCACTGTGCCGATATCGCGGCCCTCCACCACCGCGACATCGTGCTCGGCCACCCAACGCCGCTGGCGGGCCACCAACACCTGACGGACCCCACGATTCGCGGCCACGATCGACACGGCCTCGTCCACCTCGGCGGTCCGGATGGCGTCGCTGACATCTGTCCCGTCCACGACGGTGACCCCGTCGGTCACATCCAGGCATACCTGGTCGGCCAGGGCGTGCACGGCCTCGAGGTCGTCCAGCGCCACGCCACGGGCCAGCGCCGCCCAGGCCACCGCCCGGTACATCGCTCCGGTGTCGAGCAAGGCTCCGCCGAGCCGGGCGGCCAGCAGTCGGGCCACCGTCGACTTCCCTGATCCGGCCGGCCCGTCGATGGCAACCGTCACCGTCGGTGGTCCTCCAGCCTCCCCCGCCCTCGGCGACAGCCCACCGGCGTCGAAGCGACCCGGCCCTGCTGACTGGCAGCGCTCCTTCTCGCCGGCGCTCACGACAGCACCTGCCGAGCGGCATGGTAGCCCTCAGCGGCCAGGGCACGAGCGAGGCGCTCGGCGTCTTCGGCGTCGACGACGAGGACCATCACGCCACGGTCTCCTTCGGTGCTGTGGGCGATCTCCATGTCGAAGATGTTGCAGTCCAGTGTGCCCGCCAGGGTGGAGATGTGGGCGATGACACCGGGATGGTCCGGCACCGGTACCCGAACCTCCACCAACGCGCCCGGTACGCGCCCGCCAACTGGAAGGGCTCGACGTGCCAGAGCCGCTCGACCGAGCTCGGACAGCAGGCCTGCCCGATCACCGCCGGCTACCCGCTCGCGCATGGCACCGAGGTCGGCGATGAGCCGGTCCAGCACACGGGTGATGGCCGCGGCATTGGCGACACAGACATCGGGCCAGATGTGCGGCTCGCCGGCCGCGACCCGTGTCATGTCTCGGAAACCGCCGGCGGCCAGGCGAAGCAGGGCGGCATGCTCCTGCGCCATGGTCCCGGCCATGTTCATGAGCGTGGCAGCGGCGAGATGCGGGACATGGGAGACCACAGCGACCAGCGCGTCGTGCTGCTGCGGTGAGAGCGCCACCACCTCGGCGCCGACCGAGCTCACCACGGATCGCAGCCGGGCGAAGGCGTCGGGGTCGGTCACCGCCGTCGGCGTGAGCACCCAGGTCGCGCCCACGAACATGTCGGGGTCCGCACCAGCCACTCCGACCTGCTCAGAGCCGGCCATCGGATGGCCGCCTACGAACCGGGGGTCGTGCACCGCCGCGGTCACCGGCGACTTCACCGCGGCCACGTCGGTCACGACCACCTCCGGGCCACGGTGGTGGGCGAGCACCTCTCGCACGACCGATGCGGTCGAGCCGAGCGGGGTAGCCACCACCACCAGCTCGGCGTCGTGATCGTCGCCTACGTGGTCGATGGCGCCCGCGGCCAGGGCGGTCCCTGCGACCGCAGGGTCCTGGTCGGTGCCGCTCACGTGCCACCCCCGTGCCCGAAGCGCCATGCCGACCGATCCTCCGATCAGCCCGGTGCCCACCACCACCGCCCGACGGTGCCCCCCCCGACGCGGCGCTCGAAGCTCGGTCATTCGGGCAGGTCGTCGCGAAGGTGGCGAGCCCCTTCCAGGTACACGTGGTGCAGCTCGGCGCGCGACCGCTCGGTGGTCAGGTGCATCATGACCCGCACGCACCGTGGCGTGGCACCGACCACCGAGATCTCTCGAGCACAGATGAGCGGCACGTCCCCGAGCCCCATGGCCCGCGCCGCGGCTGCGGGGAACATGGACACCACGTCTTCCGTGGCCGTCAGGAAGATGCTGATGAGGTCCTCCTTGTCTACGCCGTTCCGGCGCAACATGGCCTCGAGGAGGGCTTGGGTTCGCTCGGTGACCTGCTCGACAGTGTCGGCGTCCACGGTCGTGGCGCCACGGAGCGCTCGCACGGCGAGGGGCATGGACGGCGATGCTAGCGCCGCGTGACCCGGTCGTCGGCTCGAGCTCGAGCGGCAACAGCCAGGGAACGGACCTCGTCTGTGGTGAGGTGCCGCCACTGGCCTGGCGCCAACGAGTGGTCGCTGATCGGTCCGATGCGCACCCGCACCAGGCGGACCACCTGGTGGCCGACGGCTTCGCACATCCGTCGAACCTGGCGATTGCGGCCTTCGTGCACCACGAGCCGGAGCACTCCGGGAGCGAGCACGCCCACCCTTGCTGGAGCGGTGGGGCCGTCGCTCAGCACGACGCCTTCACGCAGCCGGCGCAGGGCACCGGGTGACGGACGACCTGTCACCTCCACCAAGTACTCCTTCTCGATCCCGAACGACGGGTGGGTGAGCCGGTAAGCGAGCGGACCGTCGTTCGTCAGCACCAACAGCCCCTCGCTTTGCACATCGAGCCGTCCGACACTGAACACTCGAGGTTCCGCCGGGACGAACGCCACAGCCAGCGGCCGAGCATCGGGATCAGCAGTGCTGCACACCACTCCTGGCGGCTTGTGCAACAGGTAGTGCACCAGAGCAGGATCAGTGGCCACCCTCACGCCGTCGACCGCGACCACATCGACGGCCGGGTCGGCTCGCTGGCCCAGGCGGGCAGGTGAACCGTTGACGGTGACCCGACCCTGCGCGATCAGCGTCTCGCAGACCCGGCGGCTCCCCATGCCGGCGCGGGCCAGCACCTTCTGCAGGCGATCGGCGTTCGGAGCAGCGGTCACATCTTCGCCGGTGGAGTCGCGAAGGGTGACCTGGCCACTGGGGTCAAGAACCATCGGTTCCCGGACGGAGGCGGCTCTCGAGCAGCTCCACCACCTCCGGACCGGGGAAGAGGTCCTCCACCGCAGGCAGATCGTCGAGCGTGTCGAGGCCCAGCTTCTCCAAGAACACCGGGGTGGTGCCGTAGAGCGCGGGCTGACCTGGGCCCGGGGCATGGCCCACCTCGGTGACCAGCTGCCGCTGGGCCAGCATCCGGACCACGCCGTCGACGTTCACCCCGCGCAGCGCCGAGATCTGGGCTCGCGACACGGGCTGCTTGTACGCCACGATGGCCAAGGTCTCGAGCGCGGCTGACGACAGCCTCGACGACACCCCTTCCACCGCGAACCGTTCCACGAACGCGAACTGTTCGGGGTTCGTCTGGTAGCGGTAGCCGCCAGCCACTCTGGCCAGCACGAAGCCCCGGCGCTGGGCTGCATAGTCCTCGGCCAGCTCCCTGCAGAGCACGTCGACCCGCTCGACGGGGAGCTCCAGCAGCTCGGCGAGCAAGCCGGCAGGTACCGGCTCGACGGCGCACAGGACCACGGCTTCCACCGCCCGGTGCTCCGCAGGAAGCTCTCCACCGCGGACGAGCCCCGGAGTCCCCCGGTCGTGCTCGACGTCGCCGTCTCGATCGAGATCACCGAGCCCCGAGCGGTCCTCGGTCAACCGTCGTACTCCTCGACCTCTGGCATCGCAGATGCCTCGGACGCGAGCCCGCCCGTGACGCCGGGCCCGTCGAGCACCCACCCGACGAGCAGGTCGCCGAAGGTGCCTCCCTGGTCCAGGGTGATCCACCCTCGCTTGCACAGCTCCAGCAGGGCGAGGAAGCGAACGATGATCTGCATGCGGGTGGCACAGTGGGTCGTCAACTCCCGGAAGGTGGCGCGCCGGACGAGCCGAAGGCTGACCACGAGCTCCTCGACAGCTTCGGAGACGGTGACCGGTTCCACGGTCACGTGCGACAGGTCCAAGTCGGGCACCGGGCGAGGGGAGAGCGCCCGCCGGTAGGCATGGGCCAGGTGCCACGGCGTCACCCCCGCCAGCAGGTCGGGAGCGAGATCGTGGAACACGTCGTCGAACCCAGCTTGGCGAGGCACCGACCGTGCTGCCTGCTCCACCAGGCGAGCGAACGCGTCGGCCGCGGCGCTGTAAGCCTGGAGCTCGAGGAGGCGGCCAAGCAGCCGATCACGCTCCTCGAACTGGTCGATCTCCTCGTCGCCGTCCACCTCGTCGGTTCCTGGGAGCAGCTTGCGCGACTTGAGCTCCACCAAGATGGCCACGATCACCAGGAACTCGGTGGTCTCCCCGAGATCCACCGCCGTCCGGCTGGCCACCTCGGCCACGAACGCCTCCACTACCTGTGCCAGGGGCACGTCGTAGACGTCGATCGAGTGGTCGGCGACCAGCTGCATCAGCACGTCGACGGGTCCGTCGAACACCGGGGTCGCCACATGGGCCGTCACGGCCACGACGATAGCGGCTCTCTTCTCGATCGGGTCTTGCGTGCTCAGAGCTCTTGCCGTGCCCAGAGCTCTTGCCGTGCCCAGGGCTCTTGCGTGCTCAGGGCTCTTGCGTGCCCAGGGCTCTTGCGTGCTCAGAGCGACAGGCCCACCGGCGTCGAGACACTGGCGCGCCATGGCCTACCATGACCGGTCGTGACCAGGGTTCTCTCCGGCGTCCAGCCCAGCGGCGACATGCACATCGGCAACTACCTCGGTGCGTTCCGGTCCTGGGTGGCCAGCCAGGCGGAGCACGACAGCTTCTACTGCATCGTGGACCTCCACGCCCTCACCAGCGAGCACGACCGGGGCACGTTGGCCGACCGTACCCTGGCCGCCGCAGCGGTGCTCTTGGCAGTGGGGCTCGACCCCGCACAGTGCACGTTGTTCGTGCAGAGCCACGTCCCCGAGCACACCCAGCTGGCATGGCTGCTCGAGTGCACCGCCACCATGGGCGAGCTGCGGCGGATGACCCAATTCAAGGAAAAGACCAGACGCGCTACAGCCGAGGATCCACCTGCCAGCGCTGCCGATGCCGCTGTCGAAGCCGATGCCGCTGTCGATGCCGACGCCAGTGCCAGTGCCAGTGCCAGTGCCGATGCCGCTGCCAGTGCCGCTGCCAGTGCAGCTGTCGCTGTCGCTGTCGAAACCGATGCCGCTGTCGGCGAAGCGTCCGCTGCGCAGCCCGAGACGGCAGGCAGCGGCCGACGTGCGGCGGAAGCCGACGAGCGCGTCCGCGATGCGTCAGGCGCCGCCCGCGTGGGCTTGTTCACGTACCCGGTCCTGATGGCAGCCGACATCTTGCTGTACGACGCCGATCGCGTGCCCGTAGGCGACGACCAGCGTCAGCATCTCGAGCTGGCGCGCACCCTGGCCAGCCGGTTCAACAGCCGCTACGGCGCGACGTTCGTGGTCCCCCAGGCCGCCGTGCCCGCTGTCGGTGCCCGGGTGATGGACCTCCAAGATCCGACCCGCAAGATGTCCAAGTCGGTCTCCTCACCGCAGGGGACGGTGTCGGTGCTCGACCCTCCCGACGTCGTGCGGCGCAAGGTCCGCCGTGCGGTAACCGACACCGACCGCGAGGTGCGCCACGACCCCGACAGCAAGCCGGGTGTCTCGAACCTCCTCGAGCTGCTGGCCGCAGCCACCTCAGGGGACCCCGTCGAGCTGGCCGACCGCTACCAGGAGTACGGGGCGCTCAAGGACGACGTGGCCGACGCCCTCGTCGAACTGCTCCGACCGGTCCGTGCACGCTACGACCTCGTCATGGCCGACCCCGGAGAGCTACGACGGGTCCTGACAGACGGAGCCGGGCGCGCCCGGCAGGTGGCCGCCGCCACTCTTGCTCGGGCCAGCACCCATATGGGCCTCCTGGCAGCCGGCTGAGGGCACCTGCTTGCTCTCGAACTTCGAGGTCAGAGCCCGACGACACGGGCCCACCAGCTGAGCGCCGGGTCGAAGATCCGATTGAGGATGTCGCCATTCGCACCACCGAAGGAGGAGATGAGCACCAGTGCCAGCGGCAGGATCAGCGTGAACGGCCGGATCCGGTAGTAGCCGGGGAGCCAGCGGCTCGGGATCAGACGCTCCACCACGGCCGACCCGTCGAGGGGCGGGAGAGGAATCAGGTTGAAGGCGGCGAGGATGACGTTCACGTAGCCGGTGAGGAAGACCACCTGGGCCCATCCGGGCTCGTCGGTGATGTTGCCCGTGAACAGGACACCGACCTTGTCGTGGTACGGGACCAGGTCCCGGTAGACGAAAGCAGCCAGCAAGGCCAGGACGATGTTCACTGCCGGCCCGACGAGCGACACCAAGACGGCCTGGTTGCGCGGATGGCGCAGCTTCGAGACGTTCACCGGTACCGGCTTGGCCCACCCGAACGCGCCGACACCGCTCAGCACCAGGACGATGGGGACGATGATGGTCCCGACCACGTCGACGTGGGCGAGAGGGTTCAGCGTGAGGCGCCCGGCGCGTCGAGCGGTGTCGTCCCCGCACGCGTAGGCCATGAGCCCGTGGGACACCTCGTGCAAGATGATCGACGGGATGAGGACGCAGAAGATCATCACCGACACTGCGCTCAGGTGATGCGACCGCAGCAAGATGACTGCCAGTGCCACCGCCACGATGACCACAGCTGCCACCCGCGGGTCCCGCCCGGCACGCGCCGGCCGGTGCGGCTCGGGCGGGCCACCTCCGCCACCCCATCCGTTCCAACCCGGCGGGCCCGACGGTGGTCCACCGCCGGGCGACGAGCCACCACCGGGCAGGCCGTAGGGGCCGCCGGGAGGACCGTAGGGACCCCCACCTGGAGGACCCCCGGGGCCGAAATCCGAGCGACCGTCCAGCCCGGGGGCGCCTCCCGAGCGACCGGCTACCCACGGACCGATCTCCGAGCCACCACCCGGCCCGGATGCGGTGCCACCGCCCAACCCGGTTCCAGCGCAGTCGCCCAACCCGGATCCGGAGCCACCGCCCAACCCGGTTCCAGCGCAGCCGCCCAACCCGGTTCCAGTGCAGCCGTCCAGCCCCCGAGCGCCCGCATCCCGCTGTCCTCGAGGCGTCGTGCCCGGCGACGTGCTGCTCACGCGCTCAGGGCTGCGATGCACACGCAATGCAGAGCCGTGCGGCCGGCTTCGCTTCCAGCCGGGCTGAGCCGATCTGGCCCCCGCAACGTTCACAGATCCCGTAGGTCCCATCCGCCAGCTTGGCAATGGCGTGCTCCACCTGAGCGAGTGCCTCGTTCAGGCTCTGTGCGAGCGCCCCGGCCTCGCCGCGCTCTGCAGTGACCTGGCTCGTGTCGGCGAAATTGTGGTCGTAGGCGGGGCCGGCGACCTGTGCCACGTCCAGCTCGGCGAGCCGCGCGGTCAGCTCGGCTCGTTCCTGCTCGAGCCGAGACCGGACGTCGACGGGGGGTGCATCGGGTGTCACGTGAGGAGCCTACCTCTCGTGGTGCTCGCCGGCGCGCGGGTGGGCCGCGTCGTAAGCCCGACGCAGGTGCTCCAAGGTGACCTTGGTGTAGAGCTGGGTGGTCACCACCGAGGCGTGGCCCAGCAGCTCCTGCACCACCCGCACGTCGGCGCCGCCGGCGAGCATATGGGTAGCGCACGAGTGGCGCAGCACATGGGGGTGCACCGTGCCGGTCACGCCGGCCTCGGCAGCGCGCTGGTTCATCACCGCCCACACCCCCTGGCGGGTGAGCCGGCCGCCCCTCACGTTCAAGAACACCGCCGTGCTGTCCCCGCGACGTCGCCATCGGCGCGGCACCAGGCGCGGGCGACCCTCGGGCCCAAGCCAACGCGACAGCGACCATCTCGCTTCGGCACCGAGGGGCACGAGCCGCTCCTTGTTCCCCTTCCCGAGCACCCGGACCAGCCCGGTGTCGGAGCGCAGGTCGTCCAGATCCAGCGACACCAGCTCGCCGACGCGCATGCCGGTGCCGTAGAGCAGCTCCAGCATGGCCCGGTCTCGCAGCCCGACGGCGTCGCCGTCCACCACGGCGTCGATCAGCCGGGCTACCTCTGCTTCGGGCAGGGCCTTGGGCAGTCGGGGCGCTCGACGGACCGGTGCCAGGCGCTCGGTGGGGTCGTGGTCGGCACCGAGCTCCTCGGCGGCGAAACGGTGGAAGCCGCGGATAGCAGCCGTCGCCCGAGCCACCGAGGCCGCGCTGGAGCCCCCAGCGACCATCTCGTCGAGGTAGACGTCGAGAAGCCCGGCGTCGACCTCGGGCAGCGACCTCCCCTGCCCGTGCACGAACCGCTGGTAGGCCGAGAGATCCCTGCGGTACGCCGCGACGGTGTTCGCCGCACGACCTTGGTCGACGGTCAGCCAGGTGAGGAACTCCTCGACGGACGGCTCCAGCTCGACCCGTGGTGCACGACGCAGCGGTTCAGCTCCCACCGCTTCGATCCTGGTCGCCTGGTGCTCCGGCGGCCCGGCGCGAGAGCGCCTGAGCGTGGCGAAGCCACCAGTCTCGAGCCAGGAGCAGGCCGAGGATGCTCTGCCCGTCGCGTACCGTGTCGCCGGCAAGCAATTGGTCCACCGTGCGCAGGTCGACCTCGTGCACGGTCAGGTGCTGCTCTTCGGGACCACTGCGCCCGGTGTCGCAGCGGGCGAGGTCGCTGGCGACGTACAAGACAGTCTCCTCGTCGCAGAACCCCGGCGTGTTGTAGAACCTGCAGAGCTGCTCCAGGTGCCCGGCCCGCAGCCCGACCTCTTCGGCCAGCTCCCGGGCAGCGGTCTGCTCGGGCGGCTCCCCGGCCACGTCGCGGGTCCCAGCGGGCACCTCGAGCAGCTCCTGGTCCACGGGCCCGCGGTACTGGCGGACCAGCACCGCGGTGCCCTGGCCGGTGACCGGCACCACCGCCACCGCGCCCGGGTGCCGCACGACGTCTCGTTCGAAGCAGCCGCCATCGGGGGCCTCGAAGCGGGCGCGCACCAAGCTGATGCGCCACCCCTGGGCCACGAGGTGCTCCCCGCGCCAGCGAAAGCCGCGACCTCCTGCGGCCACGTCCTCACCGCCGCGGGCCCCGACGTCCTCACGGTCGCCGCCCCTCAGGTCCTCGCGGTCCCCACCGGCCACGTCCCCACCGTCCCCGCCAGCCACATCTTCACCGCCGCGGGCCCTGGGCGCCTCGTCGGCGAAGCCGCTACGACCGTCGCCGCGCCCGTCGCCGATCGAGCCGATCCGCTGTCTCACCGGTTCGGCTCCGCTGCTACGTCCGGGCCGCGCCCGGGTCGGCGTCGATGTCGATCAGCCGTCCGAGGCGCCCTTCGGCACGCACGATCGCCGAGCGCACCAGCTCCAAGAACAGCGGGTGCGGTCGGTCCGGCCGGCTCTTGAACTCGGGGTGGGCCTGGGTGCCCACCCAGTAGGGATGCCCTGCCAGCTCCACGAACTCCACCAGGCGATCGTCAGGAGACGTCCCCGAGCACACGAGGCCGTGGCGCTCGAGGGTGGTGCGATAGCGCGGGTTCACCTCGTAGCGGTGGCGATGCCGTTCCGACACGATCTCCTGGCCGTACGCTCGGGCGACCACCGAACCGGGTCGCAGGCGCGCCAGGTAGGCGCCAAGGCGCATGGTGCCACCCAGGTCGACCACGTCGTGCTGGTCGTCCATCAGGTCGATGACCGGGTGGGGGGTGGTCACGTCGAACTCCCGGGAGTTCGCCCCTTCGAGGCCGGCGACGTGGCGGGCCATGTCGATGACCATCACCTGCAGGCCCAGGCACAGCCCGAGACAAGGCACCTCGTGCTCGCGGGCGTAGCGCACCGCGGCGATCTTGCCTTCGATGCCGCGCTCCCCGAAACCCCCGGGTACCACGATGCCGTCGAGGTGCGCCAGCTGGTCGTGGAGCAGCATGTCCTGGACCGACTCCGCGGCGATCCACTCCACCTCCACGCTGGCACCGGTCTCGAAGCCGGCGTGACGCAGGGCTTCTACCACCGAGAGGTACGCGTCGGGAAGGTTCACGTACTTGCCCACGATGCCGATGTGCACGCAGTGGTCCGCGGTGTGCGCCTGGGCGACCACGCGCTGCCAGGTCGAGAGGTCGATGGGGTGCCGATCGGCGTCGAGGGCCAGGGTCTGGAGCACCACCGAGTCGAGCCCCTCGCCGTAGAGCACCCAGGGGATGTCGTAGATGCTCGGGGCGTCGATGGCCGCTACCACTGCCTCGACACGGACGTCGCACTGCAAGGAGATCTTCCGCTTCAAGTCGGCAGGGATGTGCCGGTCCGATCGGCAGACGATGACGTCGGGCTGGATCCCACGACTGCGCAGCTCGGTCACCGAGTGCTGGGTGGGCTTCGTCTTCTGCTCGCCGGACGGGGTCAGGAACGGCACCAGGGTGAGGTGCACGTAACAGACGTTGTCTCGCCCGACGTCGTGACGGAACTGGCGTACTGCCTCCAGGAACGGGACGATCTCGATGTCGCCGACGGTGCCCCCGATCTCGACGATGACGACGTCGACGTCGTCGGTCGCCACCCGCCTGATGCGCTCTTTGATCTCGTCGGTGACGTGGGGGATGACTTGGACTGTCTTGCCGAGGTAGTCGCCGCGGCGCTCCTTTGCGATCACTTGCGAGTAGATCTTGCCCGTCGTTGCGTTCGAGTCCCGTCGCAGGTTCTCGTCGATGAACCGCTCGTAGTGCCCGAGATCGAGATCGGTCTCACCGCCGTCTTCGGTGACGAACACCTCGCCGTGCTCGTAGGGGTTCATGGTGCCCGGGTCGACGTTGATGTACGGATCGAGCTTCATCATCGTGACCCGAAGGCCACGGGACTTGAGCAGCCGGCCGAGCGCCGAAGCCGTCAGTCCCTTGCCCAGCGAGGAGGAGACCCCGCCGGTGACGAAGACGAACTTGGTCACGGTCTGCGCCCCACGATCACGGCGCCAGGGTAGACCACGGCAGCAGCGTACCGGGCGATGCGTGCCCTACAGGCCCGACGGACGGGCTGGACCCGGAGCCGAGAACCTGCGTCGCCGGGGCGCCGGCCGCGTCGGGCGGGCCCAGATCCCCAGACGGGCCCAGGCCCCCAGACGGGCCCAGACCCCCAGACGGGCCCAGACCCCCAGACGGGCCCAGACCCCCAGACGGGCCCAGACCCCCAGACGGGCCCAGGCTCACCTGGCCGTCCGTCCTCCCTCGCGGACCAGGTCGAGCAGCTCCGCCGCGTGACGCCGGGCAGTGCCCGAAGCGGGTTGTCCCGACAGCATCCTGGCCAGCTCGACCAGGCGATCCTCACCGTCCACCACCTGGAACTGGGAGCGTGTCACCCCGTCCACCACCGCCTTGTCGACGGAGATCTGCCGGTCGGCGAAGGCCGCGACCTGGGCGAGATGCGTCACCACCACCACCTGGTGGCGAGCGCCGACCTCGGCCAGTGCCCGTCCCACCGCCAAGGCCGCCTCACCTCCGACGCCGGCGTCGACCTCGTCGAAGACCATGGTGGGCGGCCCCTCGGAGAGCACCAATCGCAGGGCCAGCATGGTACGAGCCAGCTCTCCGCCCGACGCCACCTTCGACAAGGCGAGCGGTGCGCTGCCCGGGTTCGCCGCCAGGAGGAATGCCACCTGGTCTCCGAGATCGGCCCCTCCGACGTGCACCTGCAGGCGGGCGGCGCCCAGGCTCAGGTCTCGCAGCCGAGCCTCGACCGCGCCAGCGAGCGCCGGTGCCGCTTCGCGACGCCGGCGGCCCACCAGGGCTTCGGCGTCGGACTCGGCCTGCCGGCGCTGCTCGACCTCCTCGGCCAACGCGTCGGCCCGTGCCTGGGCTGCCTCCAGGGCGGCGAGATCGGCGCGGGCCGCGTCCAGCCCGTCGAGCACGGCGCTCAGGTCACCGCCGTACTTCTTGGCCAGGTCGTGGAGGAGCTGACGACGGCGCCGCAGCTCGTCGAGGCGGACCGGATCCTCCTCCCAGGTGTCGAGCACGACCCGTAGCTCCCGGGCTACCTCGGTCACCTCGGCGTGCAGTCCCGCGACCCGCCTCGCCAGGTCCGCGAAGGCGGGGCGGCCACCGAGTGCCGTCACCGCCTGACCGAGGGCGCCTTCGGCGCCGCTGTCCCCGGTGAGATCGGAGCCGTTGAGAGCGGCCAACGCCGTCTCGGCAGCCAGGCGGTGGGCGGTAAGGTCGGCCAACCGCTCCTCTTCGGCTGCGAGGCGCAGGTCTTCATCGGGGCCGTCGATCCCGGCCCCTTCGATCTCGTCGATCTGGAACCGCAGCAGGTCGGCTCGTCTGGCCCGCTCTGCCTGGGTCCCCCCCAGCCGCTCCAGCTCGGCCACCGCCTGCTGGCGTGCCCGGCGGGCGGCTGCCAACGGCTGCAGATCCACACCGGCGAACCGGTCCAGCGCCCGGCGTTGGGCGGCCGCGTCGAGCAGCGTCTGATGGGCATGCTGGCCGTGCAGCTCGACCAGCCTGGCTCCGATCTCTGCCAGACGGCCCGTCGGCACCTGCCGGCCGTCCACCCACGCTCTCGCCCGTCCGTTCGCAGGGACGGTACGGGCCAGGATCTGCTCGCTGCCGTCTGCCTCGTCGACGAACCAGCCTTCCACGGTGGCTTCGTCGGCACCGGTCCTCACCATGTCGGGGTCGGGTCGGGCCCCGAGCAGCAGCCCGAGCGCCTCGACGGCCATGGTCTTGCCGGCGCCGGTCTCCCCGGTCAGTGCCGTCATCCCCGGGCCGAGAGCGATCTTCGCGTCGGCGATCACCCCGAGGTTGGCCACCGCCAGCTCCACCAGCATCGATCAGCGGTCCGTCAGCGCGAAGTGCGAGCGGACGATGGCGTGGAAGTTCCGGTGGCCGAACACCACCAGCTGGGCGTCGAAGGCGGCCGCCCGGCATGTCACGGTAGCGCCCGGGTGCAACACGCCTGCCGAGATCCCGTCGACGACCAGCAACGCATCACGAGGGCCGGCAATGGTCATCGACAGCTCCTCGTCGGGACCGAGCACCATGGCCCGGTCGAACAGCATGTGAGGTGACAGCGGGGTGACCACCATGGCTCGCAGCCGGGGGCTCACGATCGGCCCTCTGGCAGACAGGTTGTAGGCAGTGGAGCCGGTGGGCGTCGCGACCAGAAGGCCGTCCGCCGCGTAGGTCACGAAGGGGTGGCCGCCGATGGCCGCGGCCAACCGCACGGTGTGGCCGGGGTCGGTCTTCTCCACCACGGCCTCGTTCAGCGCCAGGTGATGCGCCACCGAGCTGGCCGAAGGGCGGGGCTTCAGCGCCCGGACGTCTCCTTGCGGAACCCCTGCCACCCAGCGGCCGCCCGTGGCTCCGCCTGCCGTCGGACCGTGCTGCGAGGAACCGTCTTCCATGGCGCTGCCCGCCGGGGAGCCGGCTGCGGTGACCACCACGTCGAGCATCATGCGACGCTCGATGCCGAACGTCTTGTCCACGACCTGTCCGAGGGCCCATTCGAGCCGGCTGGGCTCCACCTCGGTGAGGTAGCCGAGCCGCCCGAGGTTCACCCCCAAGACCGGCACCTGGCGTGGCGCGGCCCACGCCACTGTGCGGAGCATGGTCCCGTCCCCTCCGAGGCTGACCGCGACGTCGACCGGGCCGGCTGCGGCGGCGGCTGCAGCTGTGGCACCGGCTGCGGCTGCAGCACAGTCCACCCCCTCTGGCTCGATGCCGACCACGGCCCGGTGACCGCGTGCCTCGAGCCAGCGGACTGCCGTGTCTGCCAGCGTGCGCGCTTCGGGACGATGCGAGTGCAGCACGAAGACCACCGTGGCCATCAGGGTCTCCCACCAGGTCGGTCAGGCGCTGCGGCAAGAGCAGCGTCGATCATGGTCGCGATCCGCTCGTCGGACGTTCCGCCGGCGCCGGGGCCGGCACCTGATGTGCGGCGCCCGTAGAGGAAGAACTCGGCGTTGCCCGCTGGGCCGAGCAGTGGCGAGGCGACGACGGCGGCCACCGTCACCGCAGCTTCGACCAGCGCTCCGGCCACCCGGCGCACCGCCGCCCGCCGGAGGTCGTCACTGCGGACCACCCCACGCCCCCGAGTGGCCGCCACTCGGTCCACTTCGAACTGCGGTTTCACCATCAGCAACAGCTCTCCCCCGCCAGGGTCCGCGCAGTCCACCAGCACCGCCGCCAACACGGTGAGCGAGATGAACGACACGTCAGCTGTCACCAGGCTCGCCGCGGAGCGCAGATCCGGCCGGCGGCTCAGCAGGTCGCGAGCGTTGGTCCGTTCGAGGAGCTCGACACGCCCATCGCTCCGCAGCCGCCTGTCGAGCTGGCCGTGCCCGCTGTCCACCGCCACCACGCGATCAGCACCATGTTGCAGCAGGCAGTCGGTGAACCCGCCGGTGGAGGCGCCGATATCGACGCAGATGCCTCGGACGGGCACCGCCAGCATCGCGAGCGCGTGGGCCAGCTTCTCTCCACCGCGCGATACGTAGCGTGCCGCCGGCTCGAGCACCGTCACAGGCTCGTCGGCCGCGACCAGGCGGGAGCACTTCGAGGCCGGTGCGCCACCGACGAGGACCAGCCGCTTGGACACGAGGCGCTCGGCCTGCGCCCGCGAGCCCACCAAGCCGCGTCGGACCATCTCGACGTCCAAGCGTCGTCGCGGTGCTCCCGTCACATACCGGTGGAGCGATCTGGCGGGATCGCCGGGCCAGGCGTTGCCGGAGGAGCACTGGGCGCTCGTAGCGCCGACACGTGAGCCGAAGCGGGCGCCGTCGTGGTCGGGCCCGCGTCCTGAGCCGGGGCGGCAGCGGCGGTGACGGCTCTCCTCGCTCCGACCGCCTTCTTGGGTACGACCTTCCTGGTGGCCGCAGTCTTGGGCGCCACCTTCTTCGCTGCCGCCTTCTTCGTGGCAGCCTCTGTGCGGGCGCTCGGCACCCTCGCCAGGGCTCCTCGCCCACGCACCTCGCTGGCCGCCGCGGCCTTCTCGGCACCAGCCACCTTCTTCACAGCGGCCTTCCTCGTCCCTGCCGCTTTCTTCGCCGCGGCCTTCTCGGCACCAGCCACCTTCTTCACAGCGGCCTTCCTCGTCCCTGCCGCTTTCTTCGCCGCGGCCTTCTCGGCACCAGCCACCTTCTTCACAGCGGCTCTTCTCGCGCCTGCCGCCTCGCCCGGGCCAGCTGTCGGGCGCGCTGGTCCACCTGGAGCATGACCCGGCCCGGAGCGGGCTGCCCGACCCCCTGCCCCTGCTGCTGCCAACAGCTCCGACACCCGACCAGCGAGCTCTTCGAGGGTGCCGACCCCCAGATCTCGCAGCTGGGTCTGCACCTCGCTGCGCACCACGTCGACGAAGGCCTCCGAGCGTTCGCGGCTCCACCGCAGGATCTCGTCCACCCAGTCCTGCGCCCGGCCCCGTTCCAGCTCACCGCTGCGGACCAGCTCACGCACCAGCTCCTCGGCTCTGGCACGGGTCATCTGTGTCAGCGCCATTCCCACGTCGAGGTACCGCCGCCAACCGTCGTCCTTCGTCATGAACAAAACCGTAGGCGACAGCCGACCAACGGGCAATGACACCCGTGCAGCACGCTCAGCGGAGCACGGCGTCGACCAGGCTCGCCAAGTCCTCGTGGTCGAGATCGGCCGCCGGATCTACCGGATCTCCCGGTGCCGACACCCCCGAGCGCACGAGGGCAAAGGGCACACCCAGCCGGGCAGCCAAGCGGCCATCGGTAGCGGGCCGGTCGCCGACTACCACCGTGATCCCAGCGGCTCGGGCCTGGAGGAGCTCCACCATGGGCTGGTAGGGCTTGCCGGCCACCACCGCCTCGACCCCGGCGGCGGTGGCCACAGCAGCCACCAGTGCTCCCGAGCCGGGCAGCAAGCCACGCGGGGTGGGATGGGTAGGGTCGTCGTTCGTGCCCACCAGGCGAGCGCCAGCGCGTACCGCTGTGGCCGCCCTGCTCAAGGTGTCGTAGTCGAAGCGACTCGTCAGGCCCACGATCACCGCGTCGATGCCGTCGAGTGGACCATCGGGGTCCGAAGCGCAGAGCACGCGCACCTGGCGGTCGGCCAGTGCCTCGTCGACGCCGGGACCGCCGAGGGTCAGAGCGGTGCTCCCGGGATCGAGCAGCGAAGCCGCCGCGTCGGCGGAGCTCACCACCGTCTGAGCGGTGGCGTCGATCCCGATACGACGCAACCGCCCAAGCAGCTCACTTCGAGTAGGGTCCGCGTTGTTGGTGGCGAACAGCACGCTGATCCCTGCGCGGCGCAGCCGGTCGACGGCTTCAGGAGCACCTTCGATGGCATGCCCGGTGAGCCAGATCACGCCGTCCAAGTCGATGACCCACGTACCCGAGGAGAGCTCGTGCTCGAGCGCCCCGCCCGCGGCCTTCGGCGAGGCGTCGGTCGCAGCGGCAGCGGGCGTGCTCGGCGAAGCGGCCATCCCAGCAGCAGGATCAGCGATGTGCACCATGGTCTCATCGTGGCAGACGGAGCAACCCCGCGACACTCCTCGGAGAGCTCAGCCCCCCGGGGCGGCCTGCCGAGGATGATGCACCCGCGCCCGCCAGCGTCCGTCGAGCTCCAAGGCACAGAGCCGGGTGCCGGCGCTCAGGAGCCACATCACCGCCTCGCCCGGGTCGGTGCCTGCAGGGAGATCCACCACCAGGCCTCTTCGAGGGTTGTCCTGGCGCCAGCGCCAGCCGGGGAGCAGCGGTAGGCCCGCCGAAGCCAGCCGGTTCACTGCCCGCGGTCCACTGGCGTGCTGGATCCCGAGCGCGTCCGGTCGCAGCCCTCGTCTCGTCGGCCTTCCCGCCACCCAGGTGCACACAGGCACCGTCACCGGTGGTGCACCAAAGAGGATGGCCAGGCCCCGGCTCGGCGGTAGGTCCGCGCCTTCGGGCAGCAGCGGCTGCAGGTTCGCCCAGCCGTCGTGGCACGCGGCGAACCGGCGAAGCAGGTCGACCAGGCGACCGGGCCCACCGTCTCCGAGCTCGATCTCCTCGACGTAGCGGCGAGCGGTCACCGGCCTCGGAGACGGGTCTCGGCGCTGGTCATCGACCAGTTCCGCGCCCGGCCGGCTCGAGATCGCGGGGGTTCTCGCCGGTGTCGATCGTGAAGATCGCACCGTCGCACGTGTCGACGGTGGTGAACGCTTCGACTCGGTCGCGGCGCAGCCGGGTCGGCGGAGGGACTTCAGGCGAGCCCAGCGCCACGAGCGCCACCACCACCAGCTCCGCCGGTGCGTGCACGAGTGCGCGGATCGCGTCCTGGCGGCGGACGACCATCGTGGTCATGACACCGCCGAGCCCTTCGTCCCTGGCCGCGAGCAGCACGCTCCAGACGAAGGGATAGATCGACGCGCCGCCCACCATGGCATATCCAGGGTTGTCACGGTCGACGGCCGCCAACCGCCGGAGGTCGGCCAGCACCGCGAGGAGGACGGGCACCTGGTCCAGCTCTTCGGCGAAGCCGGGACGGGCAGCACCGGCTGTGGCCATCTCTGCCACAGCACCCAGTGCCCGGCGCTCGGCATCGGCATCGGTGACCGGCGCCCACGGAGTCAAGCCCGCAGCGCGCATCGCCAGGTACTCGTACCACCCGGGGAGATAGAGATCCCGGACCCCCCGGCGTACCACCGGATCCCGGAGCACCACCACCCGCCACCCTTGACGATTCCCGCCGTTCGGGGCAAACCGGGCGGTGTCGAGGATCCGGTAGAGGGTCTCGTCTGGAACCGGGTCAGACCGGAACCGCCGGACCGCGCCGGTCGTACGCAGCGCTTCGCGCAACTCCACGATGCTCACGGTACCTGCTGGGCGGCCAGCTCACGATCACCGCAGGCCCGGCAGCCCACCGCTGCGCTCAGGGCGTCCTCGGCGCTGCGGCTGGAGGCCGTCGCCGCCACACCGGGGGAGGCGCGCCCTCTGCGCTGCACCAAGGCGCCTTCGCGTCACGACTGGGAGGTCGCGTCGTCGACGCGGCCGCGCCGGCGGGGGCGCCTATCGCTCGTCAGCTGGCAGGTAGGGAGTGACCTGCGCCCACGTGAAGGCAGCCTGGACCGGGGCTTGCGACTCGACCAGCAATTCCGCCCAGGCCGGGTACCCCTCCCAGCCGGTGGGATCCACTGCGCTCCCCATGATGCACTCCTGGCAAGACAGCGAGATGAGCACGTTGTCCCGGTGCCCCCAGCAGCCAGGGGCTCCTGCGCTCGGGCAGTCGACGTTGGCCGATCCCGGCCCGTCGTCGTACATCCAGAGGTAGTCGGTCTCGAGCGCGTTGCCCAGCGCGCCCCCCCAGTTCGAAGCCCACGTCAGCGCCGGGTAGCCGGCCGGGGGTGTCGGGTCGTTCCCGTCGGCTGCACCGGCGGCTGCAGCTTGGTCGAGCGTGGCATCCATGGCAGCCAGGGGGGGCAGCCCGCGGGCTGTGCGCTCGAGGTTGGTGACCACGAACAGCTGCTCGGCGGGCGTCAGGCTCGACCAGTTGGAGGGCAGCACCATCGGGCCGAGGCCCTCCTGACGTCGCGCGTTGTCGATGGCTGCCAGGCTGGCCTGGGTGCACGACGCCGACTCGTCGACCGAGGTGCCACTGCAGATGTCCAGGAAGTTCGGGTTCGGAGCGATGTTGGCCGTGGGGTTGCTCGGCGGCACGCTGGGAGCTGGGGTCGTGGGGGCCGGTGCCGACGGTGGGGTCGTGGGGGCCGCCGGTGCCGGCGGTGGGGCCGTGGGAGTCGCCGGGCTCGATGGCGGCACGACCTTCGCCGGCGCCGATGTAGCTACCGCAGCCGACCGCAAGGGGCTCGGTGCCGCCGGGACCGATGGCGGTCTCGTCGTGCTCGTCGGAACCCGCGGCATCGGGAGCGATCCGGAGCGGTTGCCCCTCACCGGCCGCGCATCGCCGACTTGCGCCAGCGCCTTCCCGCCAGGCCAGGTAAGGCGGATCGATCGGGTCAGCTGCGTGCCACGGCCAGGATCCGCAGCAGACGGCGCCGAAGAGCTCTGCGACGTCGTGGCGGCGAACGTCGCCATGCCCTGCCCGGCAGTGAGCTGCCACCCGCCGAGCACACCACCGGCTGCCACCACCCCGGCCACGATCCACCCGCGCTTCGCCGAGCGTGCCGGGACTGATCGGTGCAAGGTCCACGACGTGACCAGAGACCGCCACGCCAGGAGACGGCCCGGCGTGGTGCGCCCGGACGAGGGCAGCTCGCGCCGCGGCAGCTGGGAGGAGGCGAGCATCGGTTCGGCCGACAGGTCGGTGTGCATACCCACCACATCGACCGTTCACTGCACCACACTGAGCGGTTGTCGTCACACGTTGTCCATTGTTTGGGCACTGGCAGTGGCAGTGGCAGTGGCAGTGGCAGTGGCAGTGGCAGTGGCAGTGGCAGTGGCAGTGGACTACCCCACCTTGCAGCGGTGACGGCTCCTTTTCGCCGCGTGGTTCGCTTGGGACCACGTAGTGGCAGC
>JAKAQW010000118.1 GCA_021819525.1 Actinomycetes bacterium | reverse complement strand
CGAGACCGCTAGCCTGCTTCGGAGAACGCCAGCATGGCAGCCAGCAGGAGCACCCCGGCGACGACAGCCACGACACCGAGCTCGACCCCTATCGGTAGCCGCCATCCGTCCCAACTGATGCCCGAGTCCAGTGCGTGCAGGGCGGTCAGAGCAACATGCAGCCTGGCGAAGACTGTTCCGCGCAACGGATCGACGGCACAGGTCGCCGGGTCGACCTTGGTCAACGCGCTCAGCCAGGACGGAAGGTCGGCCAGCGGGAACATCGCTCCAGACAGGAAGAACATCGACATCACGAAGAACTGCACGACGGCCGAGCACGACTGCACCTGCTGGATCCGTGACGCCGGGAGGATACCAAAGGCCGACAGCGCGAACGCCATCAACGCCATCTCTCCGACCAATTCCACCAGCATGACCGGCTGGTAGGGCACACCCACCGCCCCGGCGAGCGCCAGGAAGATCACCCCTTGCAAGGTCGCCACCGTCGTTCCGCCGAGGCACTTGCCAAGGACGATGGCCCAGCGCTTCACGGGCGACACCAGCATCTCGCGCAGCAAGCCGAATTCCCGGTCCCAGACGATCGACATGGCGAAGAACACGGCTGTGAACAAGACCGTCATGCCGATGATGCCGGGGAACATGAACGTCTTGAAGCTGACACCGGCAGGTGACCGGGCGGTCGTGGACGTTCTCGTTCACGTAGACGTTCTCGTCTCTCGATCTTGGTCAGATGCTGTCCGCCTGACGAGGACCGAAGGTCACGACCATCTGCCGTACCGGGCGATCAGCACACTTCTCAGCTACGGTTCAGGTGCAACGCCTGAGCGCAGCGGTGAGGCCGGGCCTGTCCTCACCACCGAACGAGGAGCCCACATGGCACGGAGCGATGACACCTGGTCCCCTGACGAGCCTGGCGGCAGTGAGGCCTTCGAGCAGAGCGACGAGGCAATGGCAGAAGCCGAACGGCTGGACCCCGAGTACCTCGAAGCCTCCGAGCTCGATCCGTCGCTCGATCCGTCTGGGGTGTTCGACGAGGTCGAGGCGGAGGAGGCCGGGGTCCTCCTCGACGACCCGGAGCTGTTGGCGACGCTCCCCGGCGGAGGCGACGACCCCGATGGCGTCGGAGGACCGCCGGACCGAGGCTGAGTCGGACCCCGGTCGATCATCGATCGAAGACGTCGACCTCGAGCACCCGCGGCCACCTGCGGCTACCGGTCGGCTACCCCACCCCGGACCGCCACCGCCTCGACCACCACCCCCGGACCACCTCCCCCGCGGCTACCGGTGGGCTACCCCACCCCGGACCGCCACCGCTTCGACCACCTTCCCTCGCGACACCATCACCGACCACTGCCTTCAGGGGAATGCCGCCGACGAGCAGCGGCCACTGCCTGCGCCCCGGGACCGCCCGACGAACCGGGTTCGGGCCGATAGACGTGGCCCACCAGGGCAGCGACACTGGCGCCCACCGACATGCGCAGGGCATCGAGGTGGTAGCCACCCTCCAGGACCAGCACCGTCCGCCCCGCCGCCGGCGCCCACCGCCGCACCTGCGAGGCCAGATCGGCAAAGTCACCGGCAGTGAGCGCCAGGTCCGCGAGCGGATCGAGACGATGGGCATCGAACCCACCTGACACCAGCACCCACTGCGGGGCGAACCGCTCGACAACCGGGCTGAGCACCTCGTCGAAGGCCCGCCGCACGATGTCGCCGGTGGCACCGGGTGGTAGTGGCACGTTCACCGTCGTGCCCGGCGCGCCAGCCCCTCCGACCTCGCCCACCTGCCCTGTACCTGGGTACAGCGGCGACTGGTGGGTCGACAGGTACAGCACGTTCGGCTCGTCCCAAAAGATCGCCTGGGTTCCGTTGCCATGGTGGACGTCCCAGTCCACGACGACCACCCGCTCGCCGGTCGCCGACAACGCCGCTGCGGCCACCGCGACATTGTTCATCAAGCAGAAGCCCATGGCCTGGTCGGACGTGGCATGGTGCCCCGGAGGCCGCATGACCACCAGGGCCACGTCGCCCTGACCCTGGCGCAGTGCCTCGACCGCGGTGAGCGGCGCCCCGGCAGCTAACACCGCGGTTTCCCACGAACCAGGACCCGCTACCGTGTCCGGGTCGACCATGCCACCACCGGCACTGCAGAATGCCTGCAGCGCGCGGAGATAGCTCTCGCTGTGCACCCGGCCGAGCTCCTCGGTCGACGCCGGGCGCGGTACAAGCCGCACCACCGCCTCGCCGAGCCCAGCGCTATCCAGGCCCGACAGCGCAGCAGGGACCCGGGCTCGCCGCTCGGGATGGCCCTCGCCGGTATCGTGCCGGTCGTGCTCGAGATCCGAGACCACCACGATCTCACCGGCCATCGGGCTCACCGGGACCGAAGGTCGGCGGGGGGGCGGGGCAGCGCAGCAGCCCCCCACCGGCTCGCCGCCTGGCGGAGGGCTGGACCTGACACGTCATCGACCGGCTGGGGCCGGCTGGGGCCAGCTGGGGGTAAAGATGCCATGGCTCCATCATGGCGCGGCACTCGAGCGTCGACCCGGATCGAACGACCCCGATCGCGCCAGGTCGGCCGACGACGCTGGTGAGCGGTCGTCTCGAGACCAAGCCGCTCTACGCCTACCGCACCGGCGGCGTGCTCCATGCCGACCCGAAAAGACCTCAGGGTGCTCGACACCCGAGGGCCTGGGGGACCTCTCGAGGAACGCTCATCCTCTTGGCGAGCGCAAGCATCGAAGGCGGGACGGGTCGCCGACCCGGGCGAACCTTGCCCAGAGGAACCCGGACCGTCTCCTCGCCGATCGCGGCCAGCAGCGTGGCGGTGCAACCGTCGTGAACGGCGTCGATCGCCGCCACCCCGAACGCGGTCGCCAGCAGCCGGTCGAGCGCTGTCGGCTCGCCGCCCCGCTGGACGTGGCCCAGGATGGTGAGCCGCACCTCGAAGCCGGTCCGGCGCTCGAGCCCGCGGGCCACGATCGCGCCCTTGGTACCGCCGGCGTCGTCCTCGGCTCCCGCGATCGCAGCTCCCTCGGCGACCACGACGACCGAAGAGGTCGAGCCGGCTTCGTGGCGGCTCCGAAACGCCGCGGAGAGGCTGTCGAGGCTCGTCGTCTGCTCGGGGATGCAGATGGCATCGGCCCCGGCCGCTATGCCCGAGAACACCGCCAACCACCCCGTCGAGCGACCCATGACTTCTACGACCATCAACCGATCGTGGCTCTCGCCAGTCGTATGGACCCGGTCGACGGCCTCGGCCGCAGTTGCAACCGCGGTGGCGAACCCGATGCAGCGCTCGGTCCCGAGCACGTCGTTGTCGATGGTCTTGGGGATGCCTACGATGCGCACCCCGGTCTCCGCCAGCAGCGCCGCAGCGCCCAGCGTCCCGTCTCCACCGAGCACGACGAAGCAGTCGAGCCGCTCGCGCTCGAACGTCGCACGCACCGCCTCGGTGGCACCCTCGTGCTCGTAAGGGTGGTAGCGAGCGGTCCGCAGGATCGTGCCCCCGCTCTGGAGAATTCCCTTGGTCTGTTGCGTCGTGAGCGGCGTGCTCTCCCCCTCGACGACGCCGCGCCAACCGTGGCGGAACCCGAGCACCTGGTCGCCGGAGTCCTGCGCGACCCGCACGACTGCCCGAATCGCGGCGTTCAACCCGGGGCAGTCACCACCGCCGGTCAGCAGGCCGATACGCATGGTCAGCCGCCCCGACCCACGGCCTGGGCGGGGAGCTGTGCTGCACCGCCCACCACGGGCAGGGTCGCGCTGCGCACCGCTGCGAGGAGAGGCCCTACGAGATCTGGTCGCCCCCCGCGAGAGACGACAGCGCCGACGACGCTGCACGGGTCAGTCGCCGCCCCCAGCGTCCAGAGCCGAGCGACCAGGAGGCGACCTGCCTGCCGGCGGTCGCCGACCAAGCTGAGCAGACCGTCGTAGTCCTCGACCGCTCCCTCCACCGGTCGAGCAATTCGCGCGAGGACTTCACCACCTGGGGCGGTTGAGATCGTGGTCGAAGATCCGAACCTCACCCTTCTACCATGCTCGGGCCGTAGCGCCGCCGGCAGGGCCGAAGGTCACTTCTTCCCGAGTGCCGCCGGCACCCTTCAGCGCCGAGCCGTCCCCAGGGAGCGTCCGCAACTGCTCCGATCAGGACCCACCGGTACACAGCATCCTCTGTCCGTCACGGGCCGGGAACCACGACCACCGGCAGCGGCGCATGGGCCACCAGCTCCTGGCTGGTGCTCCCCAGCTGCAGACCCGGGAACCCACCCGACCCGCGTTTGCCCACCACCACCATGTCGGCGCCGACCTCGGCGGCAGCCTGCACCAGTGCCAGCACCGGGTTCCCGTCCACCACCATGCATCGCAAAGCCACCCCTGCATCCTGCAGTGGCGCGCACCACGGCTGCATCGCCGCTTCGGCGTGGGCTCGCGCCAGCAGCCCCGTGACGTGCACCGCCACCAGCTCGCCTCCGGCGTCGGCCACCAGGGCCGCCGCCCAGGCCAGCGCCCGGCCGGCGTCCACCGAGCCGTCGAGACCGACTACCACCCGTCGCGACGCCATCACCGACCACTGCCTTCAGGCGAACGCCCCCGACGAGGTGCGGCCACCGCCTGCGCCCCGGGGCCGCCCGACGAGATGTGCACCGAGGCATCGTAGACCGGTCAGCCCCGGTGCGTCGCCCCGTGAGCCCCGCGGCGTGCCTGGATCATCCTCTCGGCTCCCGACCCAGGCGCTGGGGGCGTCGTGAGGTCGGGGGTGGTGCCGCCGGCGGGCGCCGCATGCTCGGTCATGGCACACCACCTCCTCGGGAGGAGCTGACAACCCCTGCCAGTGCGGGCAGTGCGGGCGGCACCGAAGGCGACGGCGCCGCCGACGCATGGGCCGGGGAGAGCAGGCGCTGGACCGGCACCACCGGTCCTCGCTCGTCGGCGGCAATGGCACGGCGATAGCACGCGACGTGGTCGGCGACCATCCGTCTGGCCGAGAACCGCTGCTGCGCGGCTTCCCGGCACGCGCGGCGGTCGAGCCTGTGCGCCGCGCGGACTGCGGCCGCCAGCTGCTCCTCGTCATGACAGACATACCCCGTCCGACCGTCCTCTACCAGCTCTGGTAGCGACCCATGGTCCGATGCCACCACCGGCGTGCCACATGCCAGCGCTTCGGCTACGACCATGCCGAACGGCTCGGGCCACTGCACGGGGTTGAGCAAGCAGCTTGCCCCACCGAGAAGGGCCCACTTTGCCGCACCACCAACCTCACCCACATAGGTGACTTCATCTCCGAGCAGTGGCGCCACCACTGTCTCGAAGTATCGACGCTCGGCTGGCTCGGTCATCTTCGCGGCGATGCACAGCGGAACGCCGGCACGGCGAGCGACGGCGATGGCGGTGGGGATCCCCTTGCTCGGGTGCATGCGCCCCATGAACACCCCGTAGCCGCCGTCTCCGGCGCCTACCGGTATCTGCTCGGTGTCCACCCCGTGGTGGATGACGCCGGTCAGCTTGACCCCGGTGGCGGTGGATGCCTGGTGATGCGAGATAGCGATCACCCCGACGTGCTCGGCGACTGCCTGGTATATCGGGAGCAGGTCACCGTTGAACGGTCCGTGGTTCGTGGTGAGCACCGGTGGCTTACCGAGCCCGGCTGCGTACAGCGGCCCTACGACGGTGTGGTCGTGGATGACGTCAACGTCGGCCAGCGCCTGGTATGCCGCCACCACGTGGCGAGCCTCGTCTACGGGGCTCCCTCGGCCGACGCCCAGGGACTGCGGGTGGGCCCAACGACGCTCGACAGGGCAGCTGGCATCTCCTGTGGTGAAGAGCACCACCTCGTGGCCCGCGGCTTGCAGTCCACGGGCCAGCACGTCGAGGACGTTCTCGGTCCCCCCGTAGGCCTCGGGGGGGACCGGTAGCCATGGTGGGGCGATGATCCCGACGGTCAACGGCCGAGCTTCGCCACCAAGGTGGCTCGAGCTGTGTGGCAACGATGCATGCGCCCGACGGTGCGGCGCAGACGGCAGAGAACACTGCGCCCGCGGCTCGAGATCAGGAGCCCCCCAGGAATCGTCTTCGACCATGATCGCAGTGTGCGCCGCGCTCCACCCAGAGCACCAGGGTCCAATGGCCCAACCTCATCGCCCACGCGCACGCGGGCGCTCATACGCCGGGGTCAGCTCGGACGCCCACACGGACTCATCGCCCACGCGCACGCGGGCGCTCAGGTCAGCTCGATGCGGTGGGCGACCTCTTGGCCTCATCGCTCACGCGCACGCGGGCGCTCAGGGCTCGCAAGAGGATGACGGGCCAGTTGCCAATTCCTGGTCGGCACCGGCGAAGAGGCAAACCAGCCGGAGATGCCGCCTGGTCGACCACGCTCCGTCGCTTCGTCGTCGAGGCCCCGAAGTGACGGGTCTCGACGACGACGGCCGTGCCGGCCCAGGTGTCGTGGAACGCACCGTACCGTCGGAGAGGCCTCTCCGTCCGAGTGCAGCGACTGCGGCACAATCCCTGCTCACACGCTGTCGCACAGTGCCTCCCGAGCGGACAGCGACCAGGTCTTTCGCCCGCAAGATGGGCCGTTCCGGGCCGGTTCGCGACGGCCTGCTCAGTGGCCATACCCCAAGTGCGAGGGCACCACATGATGGCACGCCCTACGAGCAGGGACGACGTCGGTGCGTGCTGTGGACCACAACACCGAGACCGAGAGGCCCTTCGTCCAAATGCCGCAAGCCGGGACCTTCGCCTCTAGTCGCGGCCACGGTGGTCGGCGCACGATGGGCGAGGCGCACGAGCCCAAGGCTGATCCACACGAGAAGCGAAGGAGCACCATGGTGAACCCAGAGCCGAGCAGCGATCCATCGCCGTCGGGCAAGGAGACCCCCGGGACCGAAGCTCGCACCTCGGACAGAGACGAGGGCCGTCGGGGTGCTCGGGGCACGGTCCTCGTGGGAGTAGACGACTCCCCTGAGGCCGAGGCAGCGGTTCGCTGGGCGCTCGTCTACGCTGACGCGGTCCGAGCTGACCTCACCGTCTTGCACGCCTGGTACCTGACCTACGAGTACGGCTGGATCTCGGAGCTGCCCGCCCCCGGCGACCCCACGGTGGTCGCCCGCCAGCAGATCGAAGAGATGCTGGCCAAGGCCCGTACCGCCACCGGCGTGGACGCCGACGCCGTGCCCGCCACCATCACCATCGTCGCGGGACGACCGGCCGCCACGCTGGTCGAGGCCGCCGAGCATGCGGACCTGATCGTGGTGGGGCGGCGCGGCCGAGGGGGCTTCGCGGGCCTGCAGCTCGGATCGGTCAGCGCGCAGGTCGTCGCCCACGCGCGCTGCGCGGTGACCGTCGTCCACCTCGACGACAGTCGTCGAGGCCACAGCGACGCCGGGTGACCGTGGACCGTGGCATCGCCGGCGGGTGACCGTGGACCGTGGCATCGCCGCCGGGTGACCGTGGACCGTGGCATCGCCGGCGGGTGCGGCTCTCGGATCTGAGCGGCCGCGAGCCGCCGGCCGGCCTGCACCAGGGAGCACGCTTCGGAGATGCTCCCTGAGGAGGTCGGGCCACTGCTGGCACTCGACCCGCTGTGATGCGTGGTCGCCGACGCAGCGGACCTCCACTTCTACCTCGTCCGTACGGCCCACGGCGGTTCCCTGTCCCCGGCGGTGCACGCGGCGCGCTCCTGGCTCGCACGGGGCGTGACGACGAGGCCCTGAAGCTGCTGTCGCTCGACGCGCGACGCCAGAGGTACGCTGCCGCCGTTCTCGACGCAAAGAAGGACTTTCGGCACTGGCATCGAGCTCCTCCGTGGAGGACGCTGTTCCCATGTGGTTCGACGAGCGCGGTTCCGAGGTTCTGACGTTGCCAGAGTGCCAGCGACTGGTGGCGCTTGCTTTCCAGGAGAACATCCATGGCCATCTGGGCCTGTGTGGTCAGGGGGCCCCGATCGTCCTCCCTGTCGATTTCACGGTCGACGGGCCAGACGTGGTGCTCCTCGTCGGCGAAGGGCTTTTCATGGAGATCGCCGAGCACCACCTCGTAGCCCTCCAGATCGACGGGGAGGATGCGGGACAGAGGTGGAGCGTGCTCATCCGTGGATACGCCACGGAGATCGACGCACTGCCGCCAGATGTGCCCTCACCGGTCCCGCACGTCGCCCAGCCGGGTCATCGACTCGTGCGCATCCGAAGCGACATCGAGACCGGTCGGCGCCTGTCGGCTCGCGCTTCGGAGCAGAAAGGGCTCGCTGTCGGTGACGCAGGGGGTGGTCGGTGACGCAGGGGGTGGTCGGTGACGCAGGGGGTGGTCGGTATGGCCGGGCACCTGTCGCCGCTGGCAGGCTGTCGCGAACTGGCCCGCAAGGGGCCATTTCCGGGACACAAGACCAGGTCGTCAGCCGTTCGAATCGCATGTCACGACAGCCTGCGAGGGCCGACCATCCCGACGCTGTCCTTGTCCCGCTGGCTCTCGGGACAGGACCACACGGCACCGTGCGAGAGGTGCTCGGACCGGGTCAGTCCGGATGGGGCTTCTGGTCGCGATAGACGACGACCGGGCAGGCAGCATGCGCGACACAGTACTGGCTGACCGATCCCAGGAGCATACCCGAGAACGAGCCGTGGCCACGGCTGCCCACCACCAACAGGTCCGCATCGTGCGAGGCGGCCACCAGCGTGGGACCTGGCCGTCCTTCGATGGCTGTCGTCTGCACCTTCAATCGTGGGTGATCACCCCGCAGGCGTTCGGCGGCAACGTCCAGTACGCTTTGCGCTTCATCGTCAGGGCTGTAGCTCTCGGGGAGCGAGAACGACCATCCATAGCTCGCCGGCCACTCCCAGGCCATGATCACCTCGAGCAGGGAGCCGGTCGAATCAGCCTGGCGTGCCGCCCACCGCAGCGCCTCCACCGACGGCTCCGAGCCGTCGAACCCCATGATCACCTTCGGCCCGCGCTTGCCAGAAGCCCCGTCGACGCCTTCCAACGCTGTCACGATCACCCTCCTTCGGGGGGCCCGGTCCGAGAGAGCCGAGCCCGGCTGCGAACCTACCAAGCCAGCTGCCGTGGGCAAATCCTTGGTCTTACTGCCCACAGGCAGAACTGGATCTGGTCGAGTCGAGGGAACGGCTCGAAGTTCCAGCCGAGGCCCGCTCGACGTGAGCGTAGCAGAGATGCTACGATGACCTCGTGACCGACATCCCTGCACGCGACCTTCGAAACGACGTCAGCGCCGTGCTCCGCCGGGTCGAGAACGGCGAACGCCTCAGGGTGACGGTGAGCGGCCGTCCGGTAGCCGAACTGATCCCACTGCCGTCCCGGCCGAGATCGATGGCCTGGAGTGCCTTCATCCGCGACAGCGATCGCTGGCGGGCCGATCCCGGGCTCGCTCGAGAGCTGGCAGTCCTCCTGCCCGGTACGACTGACGACCTGGCGGTCCCGTGACCGCGTCCGGCGAGAGCGCCGATCGGGAGGTGGCACTCGCCGACACGTCCCTGTTCATCGCCATCGGGCAGGACCGACCACTCTCATCCCAGCCGCCCGATCGTGTGGCCGTGTCGGTCATCACCGTGGGCGAGCTACGGCTCGGGGTCCTCGCCGCGCAGGACGGACCGACCCGAGCGCGACGGCTGGAGACCCTCTTTGCAGCGGCGTCGCTCGACCCTCTACCGGTCGACGAAGCAGTAGCTCATGCCTGGGCAGCTCTGCGCCTTGCCCTTCGAGACGCTGGCCAGAAAATGCCGATCAACGACTCGTGGATCGCGGCGACGGCGATCGCCAACGACCTGGCGGTGGCATCCCAAGACGGCGACTACGACGACATTCCCGGGCTTCGGGTCGTACGGGTCTGATCGCCTACGGGTCTGATCGCCTACGGGTCTGATCGCCTACGGGTCTGATCGCGTACGGGTCTGATCGGCAGTGGTTGGCGAGCTCCGTGAATTGGCCGCGGCGCTCGTCGGGTCGGCCCGCCATGACGACGGCATGCCTGGAGCGAAGGATGTCCACGAGCTCGCCGGCGCTGGGTGGGGTTCGTGACATCTCGTGACGGTCGGCACATCGCCTGCCCCCAAGGATCGCCACCGCCACGGTCGAGCCCGTGCCGGGAGCGCTGATCGAAGCCCCTCGCGGGGTGGGCCATCCCCTGCAGCTGGGCCTCGGGGGACAGTATGCGGACCGCTTCCTCACGCTTGTAGGCCCTCGGGCCTTCATCCCGTGAGCCGCGGCATCTGGGCGACGTCAGGAGCAAAGGTGGCACCGTCCGACTGGCAGCCGGCGTCCGGTCGAGATCGGAA
>JAKAQW010000117.1 GCA_021819525.1 Actinomycetes bacterium | reverse complement strand
GGTGTTCTCGCAAGCCACGCCAGAGATCGATCCCGACCCCCCACCCGCTGTCGGGGTGCACGGACGATGACCTGACGAGCCGACCCTAACGTGGGGGGATGTCCGATCGTTCCCTTCGCGTCGCAGTCACCTTCGGCGCCTTCGACGCCCAGTGGCTCAGCACGGCGCTCGGTCCCGAGGTGGAAGCCACCGTGGTGGCCGGGCTTCCTGACGACGAGCGCCGAACCGCGCTCAGCCGAGCCGACGCCATCTTCACCTGGAACTGGCCACGCGAGATGCGCCCCGGCGAAGGTCGGGGCCTGCCGGCTCGCCTGGTCCAGCTCATGTCGGCCGGCGCTGATCACATCCCCTTCGACCAGCTGCCCGCCGGCGCCACCGTCGCCGGCAACGTCGGGGCCTACGCCGAGCCGATGGCCGAGCACGTCCTGGCCATGATCCTCTGCATCTACAAGCAGCTCCGCCGGCACCACGACGAGCTGAGCCGAGGCGTCTGGAACCAGCAGGAACCGACCCGCTCCCTGCGCGGCGCGAGGTGCCTCGTGGTCGGGTACGGCGGCATCGGGCGGGCCACCGCGACGCTCCTGCGGGCGTTCGGCGCCTCGATCCACGCGCTGAACACCAGCGGGCGAACCGACGACCCCGTCGAGCTCGTCGGCACCTTGGACCAGCTCGACCAGGCCTTGGCTGCCGCCGACGTCGTCGTGCTGTCCCTGCCGCTCACCCGCCGCACCCGCCGGCTCATCGGCGCCCACGAGCTGGCCCAGATGAAGCCCACCGCCACCTTGGTGAACGTCGCCCGCGGAGCCATCGTCGACGAGGACGCCTTGTACCGGCACCTGGTGACCCACCCCGACTTCACCGCTGCCATCGACACGTGGTGGGTCGAGCCGCGCCACGGCGACGGCTTCCGGATCGACCATCCCTTCTTCGACCTCCCCAACGTGCTGGGATCGCCGCACAACTCGGGCATCGTGGCCGGGATCACCGAGGTCGCAGCAGCCCGTGCTGCCGCGAACATCAGGCGGTTCGCCCGCGGCGAGCCGCTCACCGGCGTGGTCCACCAGCACGACTACGTCGACGCCTGACACCGCAGGCTCGGCCGGGCCGCCACGCCGACCGGCAGCTCGATCCTCGATGGGCGAGGCACCGCTCCGCCCGGCGTCGGCCCAGCTCAGGCGCGTTGCGCGCGGCGAAGCGACCGCCGGGTCCGGCCGGGCCGACACCACCTGACCGGCTGGCCCGGATATGGTCTCCAATTGCTTTGTCCAGCCCGTACGTCCCGCCCGAGCCCACAGTCGCCCGCCGACGGCACCGTCGCCGACGGCGTCATCGCCGCCTGCTCATCGCCGCCGTCGTGGTGGTAGCCCTGTGCGTGGTGATCGCCGGCGGCGGCTTGGCCTACATCGCGTACCGCTACCACCAGGTCCGCAAAGTGTCCGTGGCCGGGCTCGACACCCCGAACACCAGCGTCAGCTCGGAGAACATCCTGTTGGTGGGAGACAACAGCCGGTGCGCGCTGCAGAAGTACAAGTCCTTCTACCAGAAGAACGCCAGCCACTTCGGCACCTGCGCATCGAGCGGCGCCCCGAACTCGGTGGGCGGTGCGCGAAGCGACGTGGTCATGGTGCTGCATCTCGACCCTGCCACGCACACCGCAGCCCTGCTGTCGCTGCCGCGAGACCTGTGGCTGCCCATGCCCGGGGGGAACGGGCTGGAGCTGCGGGTCGACGACGCCCTCAACTCGGCGGAGACGCCCTACCTCCACCTCCCGTTCGGGCCCACCCTGCTGGTCAAGACGGTGGAGCAGGATCTCGGCATCCCCATCGCCCACTACATCGAAGTCAACTTCTACACCTTCGAGCAGGTGGTGAACACCCTCGGCGGGGTCAATCTCTCCTTCCCCACCGAGCTGAAGGACCACTACTCCGGCCTCCGCATCACCAAGACCGGCTGCCAGCATCTCGACGGCGCCCAGGCGCTGCAGCTGGTACGGGCTCGACACCTCTACTACCTCGACCACGGGGTGTGGAAGTACGACGGCACAGGGGACCTGGGCCGGATCAAGCGGACCCACATCTTCATGCGCGTCCTGGCCTCCGAGATACAGAAGCGGGCGCTGGGCAACCCGCTGACAGCGAACGCCCTCCTCGGCTCGATCCTGCCCGACCTGAAGGTCGACCAGAGCTTTTCCCTGGCCGACATGCTCCACCTGGTGCTGGACTTCCACCACGTGAGCGCCGCCACGGTACCGGCGAACACCTTGCCGGTCGTCATCGATGCTGCGGCGTACCACGACCTGTCGAACCCCTCGAACTACCAGTCGCCGGGCCAGGTGGTGTTCCCGTTCCAGCCCCAGGACCAGTCGATCATCGACCAGACCCTCGGCTCGAGCGCGAGCACATCCTGGAAGAACCTGCCGGCCAGCTCGATATCGGTGAGCGTGCTGAACGGCACCGGGCAGTCCGGTCAAGCCAGCGCCACCTCGGCTGCACTGAAGGCGCTCGGCTTCGACGTGACCGGGACCGGTAGCACGACTCCCGGCGGCAATCCCACCGAGACTGTCGTCCGCTATGCGCCCGGGCACATCCAGGAAGCGGAGAAGGTGCTGTCGGAGATCTCCGGTGAAGCCGTCATGGGCCAAGGCGGGACCACGAACGGCGCCGATGTCACCGTGGTCACCGGTACGGCCTTCACCGTGGCCAGCCCGTCGTCGAGCACGACACCGACCAGCAGCTCGAGCTCCTCGACCTCGGGCACCGGCGCCTCGGGCTCAGGAAACGCCTCGGCGACCGGGTCGTCCACCGTCAGCCAGCTGGCAGCGAACGACCTGTGGACTGCGCACCATTCGCGCAGCGAGTTCTGGTGGGATCCCACGGCCTGCCCCAGCTGACCTCCCCAGCTCCCCAGCTGACCTCCCCAGCTCCCCAGCTGACCTCCCCAGCTCCCCAGCTGACCTCCCCAGCTCCCCAGTCGCCGGAGGCCACCGTGCCCCGCCGGCTCGGCCCGCACACCTGGCACACGTCGACGAGAGCGAGCTGCTGCCTCGGCGGGGGCGAGCTGCTGCCTCGTCACCACCGGCCAGCGACGATTCCTCGGAGCGCCGACCGGACCCGTCGTAGTCGGGCATGATCGGGACCGCGCCAAACCTTTGGAGGCCCGATGGCGGCACCGCTCACCCCCGACGTCGGCTTGTGGGCAGAGACCTTTGTGACCATGGTGGTGATCTTCGATCCCGTCGGGAACGTCCCGATCTTCTTGGCGCTCACCGAACGGGCACCTGAGCGCCGGCCGCGCCTGGCCGGCCATGCCACGCTGGTCGCCGGCAGTGTCGTGGTGGTGTTCGCACTCGCCGGCCAAGAGCTCCTCCGCCTGCTCGGCATCGGCATCCCGGCCATAGAGGTATCTGGGGGGCTGCTCATGGCCCTGGTGGCGCTGGAGCTCCTGCGCTCCGAACCACACGAGCAACAGGCCGAGCCCGAGGGTGTGAACCCTGCTCTGGTGCCACTAGGTACCCCGTTGCTGGCCGGTCCCGGCGCCATCGCCGCCACCATGGTCTACGTCGAGCGTGCCCGCAGCCTGATCGACGCAGCCGGTGTCATCGTGGCCCTGCTCCTCGCCGTCGGCATCGTCTATCTGAGCCTCCGCTTGGCCGCGCTGGTCGGCCGTCTCGTGAGCCGCAGCGGCATCGAGCTGCTCTCGCGCATCGTGGGGTTGCTGCTGGCCGCCATCGCCGTGCAGATCGCTGCCACCGGCATCGACACCTGGGTGCGTCACGGCGTGCACTGACGAGACACCTCCACGCGGGACCGGTCGTCCGCCGCTGGAGTGGACGGATCGTGAAGACCCTGGGCGACGGGTTGCCCTGCTCGCCTCAGGCCGTCTCGTGCTCGTCGCTGTCGTAGGGCACGGGGTGGTTCCCGCCGAGCTCGACGAAGCGTTCGTTCAGCGCGTGGGCGATGACGTCGTGGTCGTGCGCGGTAGGCAGCAGTGCGCCGTACAAGATCGCTTGCAGCTCGACGGTGCTGCTCATACCGCCGAGCTCGAAGTACCTGAGCCAGAGCTCGGAGTGCGAGAGCCCGGCGCTGCGCCGGAACCGATCGAGCACGTCGCCTGCGAGCTCAGCCATCAGGCGCCTCCACGCCCACGGTGCCGCCCGGTGACCGAGGCTGGGTGGAGCCCACGGTGCTCGCCGCGCCATGCTGCAGCGGCATCCCGCTCTGCACAGATCTTCGACGCAAGATGCCGTGGGCAGCGTTCTGGTCGACGCCTTCGCGTTCCATGAGGACGCCCTCGGCTCGGGCGAGCGCCTCGCGGGCGGTCAGCACCCCGACGAACCGTGACCACGCCTGCTGCGCCGTGTCCCCCGTCGCCATGTCGACCAGGTCGCCCGATACCTGGGCGGCAAGCTTCCACGCGAGCGCTTGGTCCCTCGAGGTGAACGCGCCGGGGTGACGAGCGTAGATGTTGAGCGCTCCGCACGGTTGGCCCCGGGAGAACAGCGGCGACGACAAGATGGCTCGGATCCCGAGCGTGCGAGCTCTCGGGACGAAGTCCGACCAGCGGACCTCGGTGTCCAAGGAGGTGGCGTGAAAACCTCGCCCTTCGTTCGCGGCGTCGACGCACGGACCCTGACCAGTCGCGTACTGCCCGGCGTCCATGTCCAACACCGTCTGGTCGGTCGCCGCCACCGTGGTCAGCACCCCGCTCCGGCGGAGCGACACGCTCGCACCGTCGGCCCCGCCGACGGCGTCGCGGGCCAGCCCGGCGACCAGACGCAACGCGGCATCGACCACACCGTCGGAGGAGATCGACGACCGCAGGTACCGGACCATCTCCTCGGGGACGGCGGCGGGCATGGACGACGAATCGTCCACGGCGTCCACCTCCAGGGGACGGACCTGCTCCTGCTCGATCATCTCGACCAGTCCCATGATGGCGGCGAGGCGACGTACGGTGGCCGACGGGGAACGAACCGTCAATGTCGATCCTCGCTCTCGGAGACGACTTGCGCGCCCGGCGATCATGTGCAATCCCGAGCTGTCCATGAACTCGCAGCGGGCCAGATCCACCACCACCGAAGGCTGGCGGTGGTCGATCAAGCTGTCGAGCGCCGCGCCCAGCTCCGGCGCCGTCAGATAGTCCACCTCGCCTTGGACGCCGAGCACGAGCCCGGCTCCGTCCAGCTCCACCGAAACTGCCAGGTGGCCACGTGGAGGGCCGGTCACCGGAGACCGATCGCCATCGAACGCCACGCCGGTGCCGACCGCCCGCCACCCACACCAGAGCCAGTTTTCGCCCGGGCGGCAGCTACCTGGCCAAAACGTTCGTGAACCGTACCCGAGGAGAGATGCTCGATGGACTGCGACAGGCTGAGCACGAAACGCCACCTTTGCGGTGCAGCCGCGGAACGCTGGTGCACAGTGGGTCCCTCGCTGTCGAAGGTAGGTTCATCGTAGCCCACAGCGAGGTGGCGATCAACAGCGCCGCCGGTCACGAGAGCCCGGCGGCCGGCTCCGTCCGATGCTCAACGTCAACGTCAACGCTGGTGCCGGTGCCGGTGCTGGTGCTGGTGCCGGTGCTGGTGCCGGTGCTGGTGCTGGTGCTGGTGCTGCCAGGGCACGAAGACCCGTCGTCAGGTTCCACGTCGAGCTCGGCGTGCTTCTCGGGGAGGTCGCTGTCGGACAGCTGGACAGCAGCTGGTGGCGGGGCCGGTGCCGTCTCGGGCCGCCTGGCGGAACCCCGTGCCTTTTCGGGGGTGGGCACGGCGAACCGGCGGACGAACGGAGCTGCCAGGTCATTTCGAGTGCTTCGGGGGTCCCCCGTGACTGAAGCCGGTTCGGGCACTGGCTGCCAGCGGGTCGGTCGGGAGCCCGGATGACACCGCAGACAGCGGGGTGGCAATATCTTCGAGCGACCGCCGTTCGGCGGCGATTCCCAGGACCACTTCGGCGATCCCACCGAGCACCATGACACCCGCTCCCACGAGGTAGGCGATGAACAGCCCACGGTGGCTGTTCACCAGGCCGCCGTAGATGTCAGGGCCGAGCGCTCCGAATGCCTGGGCGATAGCGAAGAACACGGCGATGGCTTTGGCCCGCACCTCGAGTGGGAATATCTCGCTGACGGTGAGATAAGCGGCGCTGGCCCCGGCCGATGCGAAGAAGAACACCACCGACCACAAGATCGTCTGCGTCAGGGCGGTGAGGAGGTTGGCATCGAACGCCCAGGCAGTCAGAGCCAGCAGGACGCCGGACAGGATGTAGGTCGAGCTGATCATGATCCGCCGGCCGATGGTGTCGAACAGTGGCCCGAGGATCAGTGGCCCAGCCAGGTTTCCCACGGCGAAGGCGATGAAGTACAGCGGGATCGTCCCGCTGTGTATGTGATAGACGGTGGCAAGGACCAGGGCGTAGGTGAAGAAGATGGCGTTGTAGAGGAAGGACTGGGTGATCATCAGGCTGGCGCTCAAGATGCTTCGTCGCGGCATGGTATTGAACAGCACCCGAGCCAAGGCGAAATAGCCCATGTCGTCGATCGGGTTGATCAAGATGGCTTTGGACTCGTCGAGGGCTGGGAGGTTCCCGGCCTCCCCCGATTCGCGCTCCATTCGGTCGATGGCTTCGTCTGCCTCTTTCTGACGCCCGTGCATCACCAGCCATCGCGGGCTTTCGGGTATGTTGCGCCGGATGTAGATGATGGCCAAGGCGAGCACCGGTCCGACGAGGAACCCGGCTCGCCAGCTCACCGTGTCGGGCAGGTGGTTGAGGATGACGAGCTCGGCCAGCGTGCCGAGCAGAGCACCGCCCCAGTAGGTGCCGTTGATGGCGATGTCGACCCGACCCCGATAGTGCGAAGGGATCATCTCGTCGATGGCGGAGTTGATGGCGGCGTACTCGCCGCCGATGCCCATGCCGGCGACGAACCGGGTGAAATAAAGCCACAGCACCCAACCGGCGCCGTGCCCGGCGGTGGCAGCAGTCAGCCCCGAGCCCACCAGGTAGACGCCCAGGGTGAGGATGAAGAGCCGGCGTCGACCGAGCTTGTCCGACAGCCGGCCGAAGAACAAGGCGCCGACCACCTCGCCGATGAGGTACACCGAGGCGATATCGCCGACAGCCCGGGCCGACATGTCGAGGGTGTTCTTGTGCTCCAAGATGTCCGCCACGTCGCTGGCGACGGTGATCTCCAACCCGTCGAGGATCCAGGCGATCCCGAGGGCGATCACCATGCGGGTATGGAAGCGCGACCAGCGCATCCGGTCCACCCGGGCCGGGATCAGGGTACTGACCGGCTGGGGCTCGGCCGCGACGAGTGGCGTACCCACGCTCATCGAGGGTTCCTCGTCGACCACTGTGCGCCCCACATGAGCATTCGTCCTCCCAGGGGTGCGGCTGGACTACGACGGCGTGGTAGAGGTCGGACAGCCAGAAGCGGGTAGGTGCCTGCCGGGAGGAGCCGACTCGGTGGCCGCTACGGCATCGGCGATCAGCGGCCGCTTCACCGGTGTCCGGGGGCAGGGGGGGGTGCCCACAGTAGACACGCAGCGGGGCCAGATGATCGACAACGAGGTGATCGACACGAGGTCGTTCCCTCCGACGCTACAGCGGACCGACCAAGTCGACCCTTCCGGACCCTCGCTGTCGAAGGTGCTGACAAGCCTACACCCGCGCTGTCACCCACCGTCGAACGCCGCCACGGGTCGGGGCGGGCTCAGAGCCGCTGGACAAGTGCGCACCAGCAAGCTCGTCCCGGCCGGGGGCCCGAAGCCGGGGGCCACGAAGCGGGTCCGAAGCCGGGGCCCGACAGCCTGTCACGAATCGACCCGAAGCAGGAGAGCTCGTAGGGAAAAGAGCAGGTCGCAAGGCACTCGACCGTACTTGCGCGACAGTCCAGATGTCCCTGGCGTGGACATCGTGCGGACATGAAAATGGGTGCATTTCCGGATCAGCCTGCCGGAGCAGGTTTGAAATTGGAAGTCAGGGGGTAACGTGAAACGGTGGCCTCGAACCGCGCGATGAGCCATCTGCTCGGTGACGGCTAGGAGTGGGGGCTCAGCGCGGTCTGCCGAGCGGCGCTGTGCCGACCCCGTCGCGTTCGTCACCACGGTGGCAGATGTGGCTGATACCAGCTGTCATCGTGGTGCTGGTGCTGCTCCTGGTCCACGCCGGCAGCCGCGGGCCCGCTGCTCGTACGTTGACCTACTCCGACTTCGTCCACGATGTGACGGCGAACGACATCTCCAGCGCGGTCATCACGTCGACCGGGTTGGTGACCGGCAAGCTCCACAGCGGCACCGCCTACACCTCCCAGCTACCCACCGCCCTGGGCGACACCACGCTCTCGTCGCTGCTGCTCGAGCACCATGTGCAGGTGACCGGCACCAACCCGAGCACGACATCGATCCTGAGCATCGTGGTCGACCTGCTGCCGTTGCTCTTGATCGTCGGCGCCGTCGTCTGGTTCGTCCGTCGGAGCCGCAAGCAGTCCCCCGGGGGGATCGGGGGGATCATGAGCATCGGCCGGTCGAAGGCCAAGGTGTACGACGAGGAGCGACCCACCACCCGGTTCACCGACATCGCCGGCTACGAGGGCTCCAAGGCGGAGGTGATGGAGGTGGTCGACTTCTTGAAGCATCCGCAGCGCTACGCACGCGCCGGGGCCATCGGCCCGAAAGGCGTGCTCATGGTCGGACCACCAGGTACCGGCAAGACGCTCCTGGCCCGAGCGGTAGCCGGCGAAGCCGGGGTGCCGTTCTTCGCGCTGAGTGGTTCGAGCTTCGTGGAGATGTTCGTCGGCGTCGGGGCCTCGAGAGTCCGGGGGCTGTTCGTCGATGCTCGCAAACGTTCCCCGTCGATCATCTTCATCGACGAGATCGACGCCATCGGCGGTCGCCGCGGGCCAGGTGGGTTCGGGTCCAACGACGAGCGTGAGCAGACCCTCAACCAGCTGCTGTCGGACATGGACGGTTTCGAGCCCGGGGCCAGCGTGGTCGTGATGGCGGCGACGAACCGGGCCGAGATCCTCGACACGGCGCTGCTGCGCCCCGGACGGTTCGACCGGACCGTGGAGATCCCGTTGCCCAACTTGTCCGAGCGGGCTGCCATCTTGAGCATCCACGGCCGGGGGAAGGAGTTCGGCCCCACGGTCGACATCGGGGCCATCGCACGGGGCACGCCGGGCTTCTCAGGCGCTGATCTGGCCAACCTGGTCAACGAAGCTGCCATCAACGCGGTACGCGGGCACCACCACATCCTGCGGGGCGCCGACTTCGACGCCGCCCGGGACCGCCTCCTCATCGGGCGCCGTGACGCCTCGAACGCGCTCTTGCCCGAGGAGACGCACAACGTCGCTGTCCACGAGGCCGGGCACGCGCTCGTCGCCGCCCTCTCCGAGCACGCCGACCCGGTGGCCAAGGTGACCATCTTGCCTCGCGGCGCCACCTTGGGGGTGACCGAGCAGCTTCCCGAGGTCGAACGCCACCTGTACCCACAGAGCTATCTGACCGATTCACTGGCGGTCCGCCTCGGCGGGCGCGCTGCGGAGATCCTGGTGCTCGGCGAGCCGTCCACCGGGGCCTCCAACGACCTCGCCGGCGCGACCGATCTCGCCACCCGCATGGTGCGAGAGTGGGGGTTCTCCTCCGAGCTCGGACCCATCGGCTACGGACCCGAGGGTCCGAGCCGCGACAACCCCTTCGCGGGCCGTCCCTACGCCGAAGAGACCCAGCGCTCCATCGACCAGGAAGTGGCTCGGCTCCTACGCCAAGCCGAGTCGAGGGCGACGACCCTGCTCCAGGGCCACCGGCACCTGTTGGACCGAGTCGTGGATCTGCTCGTCGAACGTGAGACGATCGACGGCTCGGATCTGATGGCTCTCGTCAGCCTGCCAGAACCAAGGGCAAGTGCACCAGAAGACTCCGCTGGAGCTCGCCGGTCAGTGGCACCAGCGGGTCGGTTGGGCTAGTCGAGCACTGGCCGTTCTCCGGTTTCGACCAGATCCTGGGCGACGTCGCGGAGCTTCACGTTCAGGCGTTGGGACGCTCGGCGCAAGATGTCGAAGGCTTGGTCGGCGGTGATGCGCTCGCGTTCCATGAGGATGCCGATGGCCTGGCCGATCATCTCGCGAGTGACCAAGGCGTGCTCGAGGCTCTCCATGCGACGCAGATCGTCCTCGTGCGCTTCGGCCGCCGTGAGCGCGAGGCCGGCCAAGGTGCCGAAGATCTGCCCGTGAGCCCGGTCGAGTGCCCCGAACGCTGCCGGCAAGCGCGCGTAGAGGTTCAGCGCACCTCGGGTGCCGTTGGCCGA
>JAKAQW010000116.1 GCA_021819525.1 Actinomycetes bacterium | reverse complement strand
CTGGTCATGGCTCGGGGCTCGGGGGGTTCGGCGAGCTGCTCATGGCTCGGCGGGCTCGGGGGGTACGGCGGGCTGGTCATGGCTCGGCGGGCTAGGGTCGGAGGCGTTCGGAACGTGACGACAGCCCCCCATGAGTATCCCGCTCTCGCCGGTGTGGTGCTCCGCTGCCGCATGGCCCAGGCGTCGGGCATCGTGGACGACGGGTGGCTGGTCGTAGACCACGGCAAGCTTCTAGCCGTCGGCCGTGGGCGGGCGCCGGAGGGACCGCAGCTCGTGGTGCCACCTGACAGCTTGGTGGCACCGGGCTTCGTCGACATCCACGTGCACGGTGGCGGTGGGCATCAGGTGTTCGGCGACGATCCACCAGCTGTCGCCCGCGCGATCGACGCTATTGCCCGCTTCCACGTGCAGCACGGCACGACCAGCTTCCTGCCGACGTCGGTCTCCGACCGCCCCGACCGGCTGGTGGCCGTAGCCGTAGCCGTGCGCGATGCCGCCGGCTCGCTTCGTCCGGGAGCGGCGAGGGTGTTGGGGCTCCACCTCGAAGGGCCGTGGCTGGCGCCGAGCCGGGCCGGTGCCCATGCGCGTGGCGAGCTGCGCACTCCTGATCCACGGGAATTCGAGCGCCTGGTCGAGGCTGGGGCCGGTTCGCTGCGAATGGTCACCATCGCCCCCGAGCTTGCCGGGAGCGAGCGGCTCATAGCCATGGGCCGTGCTGCCGGCATCGTCATGTCGGTGGGCCATACCGAGGCCGATTTCGCCACCACGATACAGGCGTTCGCTGCCGGTGCCCGACATGTCACCCATCTCGGCAACGCCATGGCTGGCATCGACCGGCGCGCGCCGGGACCCGTCGCCGCTGCCGTCGTCGACGGCGGGGCGACCGTCGAGGTGATCCCCGACGCCGTGCATACCCATCCGGGCTTCCTCCGTCTGGTGGCGGCGACGATGGGCGATCGGATGGCAGCCGTGACGGATGCGAGCGCGGCCGCGGGCATGCCGCCGGGGTCGTACAGATTGGGTCGAGCCGACGTGCACGTCGAGGCTCAGCGGGTGGTCCTTGCCGGCCATCCCGACACGCTGGCAGGCAGTATGCTCACCATGGACCGAGCCGTAGCTACCCTGGTCGAGTCGGGCGTGGGTATGGCCGATGCCCTTCGGGCGGCTACCGCGACGCCTGCGTCGGTGATCGGTGCTGTGGGCAAAGGGATGTTGCGCACCGGAGCGGACGCGGACCTCGTGGTGCTCGACCGTGGCCTTCGTGCCGTGGCCACCGTGGTCGCCGGTCAGGTGGCCTGGGATCCACGTCGGCTGTTGACCGTGGCGCAGTGGCCGGCGGGCGCTGCGAAGCGAGAACCTTTGGAGCAAGATGACCGCTCGTGACGCCGACCTAAGGTGTGAAGCAGTTCGATCGACACGCCCAGGAGACGATGCCACATGACGAGCACCAGCACCTATAGGACACTCCGGGCCTGGCGGGGGAGGTCTTGATGCGTCTCGCCACCGTCCGCACCGCTACTGGGACTGCGGCGGTGCGCATCGACGAGGAGGTAGCCGTGGAGGTCGGTCCGTCGGACTTGGTCGAGCTGCTCGGAGACCCCCAGTGGCGCCAGCGAGCTGCTCGCGCGACCGGCACGGAGCATGCGCTCGGCTCCCTGGACTACGCGCCGCTCGTCGGCCGGCCCGACAAGGTGGTCTGCGTCGGCCTCAACTACCGTCAGCACATCTTGGAGATGGGCCGGGAGCTGCCCGATCACCCCACGCTCTTCGCCAAGTACCGCGGTGCGCTGATCGGCGCGCATGACGACATCGTCCTTCCCGCTGTGTCGCCGGCCATGGACTTCGAAGCCGAGCTCGGCGTGGTGATCGGCCAGCGGCTGCGTTACGGCGACCCGGCCGGCGCGGCGGCGGCGATCGCGGGGTGGACCGTCGTGAACGACGTCACCGCCCGGGACTGGCAGAACCGTACCGCCCAGTGGCTCCAGGGCAAGACGTTCGAGGCCACCACCCCTGTCGGCCCGTGGCTGGAGGTCGCCGAGCCGCCTGCAAGTGGCGCCGCCTCGAGCGTGGTGCCGTCGTGGCCGCTCTCGTGCACGGTGAACGGTGAGCCGATGCAGCGCGCCGACACGGCGGATCTGGTGTTCTCCCCGGTCGACTTGGTGGCCTACGTGTCGCAAGTCGTGACCTTGGAGCCCGGCGACCTGATCGCCACCGGCACCCCCGGGGGGGTCGGCCACGCTCGCAGACCACCACGGTACCTAGCCGACGGGGACGTGGTGGTGACCCGGATCGACGGGGTAGGAGAGCTGCGCAATACCTGCCGGGCCGAGGCGCTCGCCACTTGACTGCCGTCCGGCACCGGCGGCAGCCTTCGGGGAGCACAGGACGCGTGAGCCGGGAGGGGGTATGCACGCCACTGCCATAGCCCGGCCGTAGCGGACGGCGAGCCACGGCATCCTGTGGCGTGATCGCGTTCGCGCACCCAGCATTCGGTGGCCGTGCAGGCTGTCGCGAGATGCGATCCGAGCGCGCGACCACCTGGGCTGTTGCCCCCAGAATGGCCTCTTCCAGGCCATTTCGCGACAGCGTGCGTGGCACTGGAATGGGTAGCCCTCCAGCCGGATCGGCAACCGGTGTCTCGATGTGGCGGCTACCGGGTGCCTTCTCCTCGACTGCGCCGGAGTGCCCGGTCCGTAAGGGCGGGGGTGCAGGCAGCGGCGCTCGGGCCGCAGGCACAGAGCGCAGCGCAGACCGTCGTGCCGAGGGATGTACGACCCACTCTCCTCACGAAGTCGTCGAGGCTCTGTCACCCGTGCAACGAGCACAGGTTCCGTAGACGGCGAAGTTCGCATGGTCGACCTGGAACCGATGGCCGCCCTCGAGCGCGGCGAGGAACGGAGCCACCTCGTCTTCGGCCAGGTCGTCGGCGGCGCCGCACTGCCGGCACACGAGGTGGTGATGGTGGCCGGCGACCTGGCACAGCAAGTACGCGGCCTGGTTGCCCGGCAGTACGACATGCTGGACGATCCCGGCGTCCTCGAGGGACTGCAGCGTGCGGAACACCGTCGCTCGGCCGACCCCTCGGCCGCTGCGTCCGACGGCCTCGTAGAGCTCCGCGGCGCTCAACGGCCGCCCGGCTTGTTCGAGGACCCCGGCGACCAGGTCGCGTTGCGGCGTGATCCGCTGACCCGCTGCCAGGATGCGGTCACGGACCGTGTCGCTCGCCATGTGGCCACAGTATCGCAATTGAGATTCATCGGGACTTCCCGGGACTTGACAGACGGATTCCCTTAAGTGATACTAAGTATCACTACGGGCTCACAGCCAGGCGGCACGCACGCACGTGCGGCTGCACGAACTGCTGGATTTACGGACACCGGCTGTACGAAACCCTGGCATTCCACGAGAGGAAGTGTCTCGATGACCGAGGAGAGACCGGCGTCGTGCCCCGAGGGGACGCCGACGGCGCACGAGCACGGCGGCTCGTCGTCCGATGCGGTGTCCATGTCAGGCCCACAGGACGCGTCGAGCCCGCAGCGAGGTGGTGATCTACCGCCGGCGCCGAGGTCGCAGGACGCGTCGAGCTCGCAGCGAGGTGGCGTGCCGGTGTCCATGTCAGGCCCACAGTACGCGTCGAGCCCGCAGCGAGGTGGTGATCTACCGCCCGAGGCGGTGGCGGCGGTGAGCCCCGAGCGGCATCTGGAGCCGAACGTGGTGTCGCTGTGGGGACTGGTCAGCCAGAGCATGGCCGGCATGGCTCCGACCTGCGACGTCGTCGCGTTCATGACCGCGGGTGCCGCCTTCGCCCTCGTCGCCCTGCCGCTGTCGTACCTCGCTGCCTTCGTCCTCATGTTCATCGAGGTGAACACCCTGTACCACCTCTCCAAGCACCGGGGGTCCGCAGGGGGGTACTACAGCTACGTGTCGGCGGGCCTCGGGCCGCGTGCCGCGCTGGTGACCGCGCTCATGGTGATCTTCTACCAGCTCATCAGCGTCGCCGGGGTGCCGGTCTACGTCGCTGGGGTCTTTCTGCCCGCACTGGCCACGTCGTACCTCGGCATCGCCCTGCCGAGCTGGTTCTGGGTGGTCATGATCCTGTTCTTCATCGGTGTGCCCTGGCTGCTGTCGGTCCTCGGCATCCGGCCGACGGTGAAGACGTTGGTGTGGACGAGCGGCCTCGAGATCGTCTTCTTGATCGTCGCGTCGGCGATCATCATCGGCCGCTCGCCGCTGCACGCCCCGCTGCACCCCTTCGACCTGGCTGCAGTCGGTGTGAAAGGTGTCGCGCTCGGCATGATCTTCGCCATCACGAGCTTCATCGGCATCGGTAGCCACGCTCCGCTCGGCGAGGAGGCGAAAGGGGTTCGCACCCAGCAGGGACGCCTGATCGGCAAAGCGGCCGTCTTGTCACTCACCTTGGTCGGCGCCGCGCTCACCATCTCCGCCTACGCCCTCACCGTGGGCTGGGGCCAGACCAAGATGGCGTCGTTCGCCAGATCGCCTGCGCCCGGCGTCACCGTCTTCCTGCACTACCTCGGCCCCGTCGGCGCCGTCGCGCTCGTGGTGCTCGCGATCAACAGCGCCCTCATGGACGACCTGGCCCTCATGACCAGCACCGCCCGGGTGCTCTACGCGGTCGGCCGGGACAAGCTCCTGCAGACCAGCTTCGCCGTCGTGAACGGCCGCCGGGCACCGGCCCGGGCGGTCAGTGCCGTCGCAGCGCTCGCCACCGTGGTGGCCATCAGCGCGGGACTGTGGCTGGGGCCTGCCAGGGCGTTCGACATGCTCACCACGGCCGTGCTCTTCGGGCTCGTCACCGCCCACACCCTCATGAACGTGTCGCTCATGAGGCTCTCGGCGCGTGAGCGCCGTGCCACCCATATCCTCTTCCACCTGGTGCTCCCGGTGCTGGCGGTGGGGCTGTTCTGGTCCGTGCTCTACGAGTCGACCATCCCACTCGTCTTCCCTCTCGCCTGGGCTGCGGTGCTGTGGGCAGCGGTGCTCGGCGCGTCGATCGCCTGGGCCTGGCATGCCGCCAGTCCCCAGCGCCTGGTCAGCGAGGTCGGTCACTACCTCGGCACCCGACCCGATCCGACCGAGGTGCTCGGCGCCCCCCCTGCACCGGCCGCCGGCTCCGGCTCCGGTGCCGGTACGGGGTACTGCTCGGCCGACCCACTGCGCAGTGCAGAGCAGTGCGCACGGAGCGAGTGCTCGGCGAACGCCCAGGCGAACCGAGCGACGCCGTGAGGCGCCGCCGAAGCTGGCGGCGGCTCCTCGGTGGCCAGACCGTCGACGTAGGGCACTGCCGGATCGTCGCCTCGGAGGTCGTAGGCGGAAAGGTGGTGAGCGTCAGCTGCGAGTGCGAGAGCCGATCACGGGGTCTGTTCCTGGCCGGGGCGACACCCCGTTCGCGCGACGACGAGAGCCGTCGCGGCTCCGCGGGGTCGCCCGACGACGAGAGCCGTCGCGGCTCCGCGGGGTCGCCCGACCACCGCGGCCATGGCTCTTCGGCGTCGCGCGGCCGCGTTGCTCCCTGGCCCCTGGTCCCGTGCCGGCGGGGCTGGTTGGCGCGCGGTCTTGCCCGGCAACACCAGGAGCTCCTTGCGAGCCCCGAGACGTCGCCGGCGCTGGCGGATCGGCTCCTGGGCGCGCTTGCGCGCTCCCCAGAGCCCTCCGCTCGCATCGACGTTGCCGGGCGCCCAGGGTCCCCGGCGAGCATGCTCGCTTTGCTGGCCGGGGACTGGTGGTGGGAGGTCCGGGCGGCTGTGGCCGCGAACCCCACCTGTCCTCCTGAAATTGCCCCTCTGCTGGCCAACGATCCGAGCACCTGGGTCCGCCGGGCCGTGGCCGAGAACGAGCACGTGGCGCCCGGCGTGCTGGGCCTCCTCGCGGCCGACACCGACTTCGGTGTCCGAGACGCTGTCGCCGAGCACCCGCGGTGCCCCGGGCACCTGCTGGAACGGCTCTGCACCGACGAGGTCTGGGAGATCCGGCGGTCCGTCGCCAAGCGGCCCGACGCACCGGCAGCAGCCCTCGCCCAGCTGGCCAGGGACAGTGAGCACTGGGTCCGGTTCTTCGTCGCGTGCAACCCCGCAACCGACGAGGCCGTCCGGCGCCTGCTCGAGAGCGATCCTCGACCCAGTGTCCGTGCCATGGCGCGCAAGAGCGGGGCCCGTGGGCGACCGGTTGCGTTGTACCTCGCGCTCGACAGACGCAGCTCGCAACAGAGAGCTGGATCCTGAGATCTCGATGGCGGCAGGTACACTGCAGGTAGGAGCGAGACGGAGCGACGACGACCGTGACGATGCCGGATATCTCGAGCACAGCGGTGTGCGACGACGAGCTCGCGGACCCCGTGGAGCGCGCGCAGGCAGCCGAGCTGGCAGAGCTGTTCGAGGCACTCGGGGATCCGACCCGGCTCCGGGTCCGTTCCGCGCTCGACACCGCCTGCGTGTGGGCACGGCTCCTGCCTCGTGGCCGGGGACTGCGGTGAGCACCAGGGGACCCATGGACCCCGCGACACGCGCCGGGGGACCGCTTCGTCGCCACGACGACGCCGAGGCCAACCCGGCGCTGGCCACGGCGCCCACCGCCCCACTCCATCCCGACCTGGCGTCGCTGCATCCTGAGCTGGCGCCGCTGGCGATGTTGGTGGGGGAGTGGTCCGGACCCGGGCACGGTACGTACCCGACCATCGAGCCGTTCGACTACGTCGAGACGCTGCACTTCGGGCATGCTGGTAAGCCGTTCTTGACCTACGCCCAGCGTACCCGTGCCGCAGGTGACGGCAGGACGCTGCACGTCGAGACCGGTTACCTGCGTCTGGCGAGCCCCGGACGGGTGGAATTGCTCATCGCCCAGCCGACCGGGATCGTCGAGGTCGACGAAGGACCGCTCGACGCCACCGGTGAGGCCACCGCCGACATCCGACTGCGATCACGGGTCGTCGGCCTCACCTCGAGCGCCAAAGAAGTGGTCGAGATCGAGCGGACCTTCACGCTCGACGGCGGCGTGCTGCGTACCACCTTGGCCATGGCGGCGGTCGGCGAGCCGCTCACGCACCATCTCGCCTCCGAGCTGCGCCGGCAAGGTTCGCCAGGTGCGCGAGTGCCCGGGAGCGGGTGACAGGGGGTCGATCTACGCTGGTCTCCCCGCCTCGGAAGGGTCGGCGCCCGCTCGGTGGCCGATGGTCGGCTCTTCGCATCGACAGTTGAGCATACGAGCATGCTCCCGTCCACGAGTGGTGGCCGTTCCAGGCGGCCCAGGCGGCGCACCGATGCCGGCGACGCTGGGCCGGGGCCACAGCGCCAGGGCAAAGAGCACCATGAGGGGGCCGAGGTTCGGGTCGGTGGCGGTCCCGGTGAGCAATCCGCCGAAGTTCTGGCCGAGAACCCAGTACACCAGCGATACGACGATCCCCACGCCGAGCGCGGTGTCACGGGTGGCGGGTCGAAGCGCGGCGATGCCGATCCAGACCTGGACCAGCGCCATGGCCAGGGCTATCTCGGTGCCGTGGCCGAAGCTGGCCCGGGCCATGGCTCGGTCGAGCGTGGCGAGCAGGGATGGTTCACGCTCCGCGAGGTCGCGCAGCTGGGCGGAGATGGCGTCCGGCGCCCAGTTCGCGTGCTCGAGCTCGAGCAGCGCCGTGCCCACCCAGATCGCGGCCCAGATCAAGCGCGCACCAGCGCGGCCGAGCAGCCCACCGCCGGCTGCGTCGGGGATCGTCGCGGCATCGCGACTGCTTGCGGGGTTGCCCGAGGCGCGGCTGGCTCGCCACGTGAGACCACGGGATGGACCGGTGGTGGTGTGAGGCGGTGCGATCTCATCCGCGCCAGCTGGTGCGGTGATGGCGGGAGCGGACGGGAAACCGTCGTCTGAGGTGCGCCGTGGCCACAGCGCCAAGCTCGAGACGATGTAGATGAAGGCAGCACCCGGTGCACCGGTGACGGCCATGTTCGACTGGGGGAACACCATCTGGCCGAGCGCCTCGCCGACTACCCAGGGCACCACCGCCCAGCACGCCGACGCGAGCAGAGCCGGCTTCTCGCTGCGTCGCAGCAGCAACCCGATGCCGATGGCCAGCTGCGTGAGCGCGGCGAGGGTGTTGAACACGACCTGGTGGCCGGCGTCACCGTAGGTGAAGGTGACGGCGAAGTGGATGAGGTCAGTGAGCGGGTTCGGCTTGCCCATCGTGTTGTACTGCAGGACTGTGCCGGCAAAGCTGTTCCCGCCCCGGCTGTACATCGACGGCTGGAACTGCAGCAGGCCGTCGATGATCCAGATCGCACCGAGCGCCACCACCAGACGACGGCGCCAGGTCTCTCGGTCTGCCTGCCAGCGCGACGGCGCCGGGCCTCGTGCGCGCCCGGCGTCGGCGGTGCTGGCGCTGGGTGGAGCGTCGGCGGTCTCGTCGGTGGCCGTGGACACCTCTGTACCGTAGAACGCCGGGCTCTGCTCCGACCAGTCACAGCGACGACCGCTGTCGCGTAGTCGTTCCCCGTGCGCTGGCCCGTGCGCTGGTTGGACGGCTCCGGCGAACTGCTCGCTCGAGGTCGTTCGGACTCCCTGATCGAGTGGTCATCTCGTGAGCGGACTCCGCGCAGGTAGCCCTGAGGCGCGCCCTTGGCGCTTGCCGGTGACTGGTGGTCATCAGCCACGTCGGGGTGTGCCTGCTCGGCAGGGCATCCGGCCCCCTGTCGGCTCGATGCCCGGTTGCCGGCTCGATGCCCGGTTGCCGGCTCGATGCTCGGTGGGCGGCTCGATGCTCGGTGGGCGAGCAGCACGGGTAGCGTGCGCAATGACGCCGTCGGCGGGCTACGAGCCCCTATGGTGTGGCAGTGCACGCTTCGAGGACGCAGCCACGCGGTCCCCGCCACGCCGTGCGCCGTGGCCGTCATCACAAGCGGAACGGCGACGGGCACCGCACCCGACGCATGAAGGCGCTGGCTGCGACGACCACGGTGGTGGTCTTCGCTGGCTTGGCCGTGGCCATGTTGAGCTCCCGAGCAGCCTCGCCGCAGATCGGTCGCCATGCGAAGCCTGCGGTCGCACCGAGCAGAGGCTCGACGTCGTCCCGGGCGGTGACAGCGCCGCCGCCGACGTCGACGTCGACCTGCCCGCTCACCGGCGCGCCAGCGCCCGGCGGCCAGGTGCCCCAGCGCCCTGCGCTGGCTGTCAAGGTCGGCAACAATCCGGGGGCCAGGCCGCAAAGTGGTCTCTCGGCGGCCGATGTCGTCTTCGAGGTGCCGATCGAAGGGGCTATCACCCGGCTCATCGCCGTGTTCCAGTGCCACGGAGCGGGAAAGGTCGGTCCCGTGCGCTCGACGCGGTGGATCGACGTGCAGATCTTGCAGCAGCTCGGCCACCCGATCTTCGGGTTCGCCGGTGGCATCAAGCCGGATCTGCAGCTGGTGGCGTCGTCGCCGCTGTTCGACGCGGACTTCTTGCGCTACTACGACCTCTACACCCGTGGCCATTCGCGGCTCGCCCCGAACAACTTGTACGTCTCGACCACCAGCCTGTGGCGGCTCGACGCATCCCGGCACCCGCCACCGGCCTTGTTCACCTACTCGGCAACGGCACCGGCGGGCGGCACCGTGCAGGCAGTTCGGTCAGTGGCGCTCACCTACAGCAGCATCTACGAGGTCACCTGGCAGTGGCAGGCCTCGTCTGGCCGATGGCTGCGCTTCTACGGCACCACTCCGGCTGACGGTGCGAGCGGCACCCAGCTTTCGGCGGCCAACGTGGTGATCGAGCGGGTCCACACGGTACCGGGACCCTACGTCGAAGATTCGGAAGGCGCCCACGGCGTGCACAGCATCACCGTCGGGAGGGGACCTGTGACGGTGCTCCGCAACGGCGTCGCCGTGAAGGGCTACTGGGAGCGATCCTCGACGAGCCAGATCACCCGCCTCGTCACCGCCTCGGGGAACCGGATCGACTTGGCGCCTGGGAGCACCTGGGTGGAGCTGGTCCCCAACTACTCCACCGTGACCCTCGGACCGAGCTGAGCGGTTCGGCCGGTGCAGAGCCTCGGGACTGTGGGGTCACGCAGAGCTTCCAGAGGCCGGGGTAGCGACCGCTGTCGTGGTGGCCTCGTCTGCGGTCAGGTCGGTCGTGGTCGGTCCTGGGGCTTCTGGCTCGCCGGCGGAAGCTGCCTCGCCGGCAGCAGCTGGCTCGTCGGCGTGGCTGGTGGACGCTGTCGCGGCCGTCGGCTCGGCGTGGTGCACGTAGCGCTTGCCGCGTGACCACGAGGCGGCTGCGGCGACCAGGCAGGCGACGACGGCGAAGTCGAAGGCTTCGTGGAGCCCCGAGGCGAACGGTGGGCTGATGAGCTG
>JAKAQW010000115.1 GCA_021819525.1 Actinomycetes bacterium | reverse complement strand
GATCGACCTGGGGGGCACCGGCGGCACGGTGATCTCGTCGCAGACCAATACCTTCACCGGGCTGCTCCCCGGGCTGTCTGTGACTGCCGCTTCGGTGAGCAGCACCCCGGTGACCGTCACCGTCTCGCCCAACGCGTCGGCGGTGGCAGCGGATGTGCAGACCATGGTCAGCGCCGCGAACACCGTGCTGTCCGCCCTGCAGAAGTACGCCGGGTACAACGAGGCCACGAAGACCGGCGGACCACTCATGGGATCCGCCGTCCTGCAGAACCTCACCAACCAGATCCAGTCCGTCTTCGCCAGCGTGACCGGCACCTCGAACCTGGGCGACGCCCAGAACCTGGGGATCACCTTGTCCAAGGGGCAGCTCAGCTTCGACAAGTCGACCTTCGAGACCGCCTTCAGCGCCCATCCACGCCAGGTCGAGGCGATGTTCACCCAGGGCGGGACCTTCGCCCCGGCGTCGTCGACCTACACCGGCGAGGTCACCCTCCTCGACGCGGCGAACGCCACCGCTCCGGGCAGCTACGCCGTCGACGTGAGCCACTCCGCCACTCAGGCTGTGGACACCGGTGCCGTGCTGAGCAGCGGCGCCGTGTCGGTCGCCGAGACGTTGACCCTGACGACAGGCACAAGCACGGCCACCTACACCACCACCGCCGGCGAGTCCCTGGCGAACGTCGCCGCCGGCATCAACCAGGCACTTGCCAGCCAGGGGATGGGCATGTCGGCATCGGTGATCGACAGCGGTGACCAGCTCCAGCTGGCCAGCACCAACTACGGCTCCAGCGCGTCGTTCTCGGTCACCTCCACCGACACAGCGTCAGGCACCACCGGCCTGGCCGGCTCTACTGCCGGCACGGCCGTCACCTACGCCGGCACCGACGTGGCCGGCACCATCGACGGGGTCGCCGCCACCGGGAACGGCCAGTTCCTGACCGTGCCCACCAGCTCGAGCTCACCGGCCGCCGGGCTCTCCTTGCAGGTCACTGCCCCCGGGATCACCTCGGCGACGAACCTCGGCACGTACACCTACTCGCCTGGCATCGCCCAGGCGCTGGCGAGCCTCGCAGCCGCGATGACCGCCCCGGTGACCGGCAGCATCACCGAGACCATCGCGAACCTCCAAGGCCAGTCCCAGGGGCTCAACGGCCAGATCGCCTTCTACACCACCATCGCTGCCGAAGAGCAGAAGATGCTGAGCAACCAGTTCTCCGCTCTGCAGGCGACCCTCGGGTCGCTCCAGAACCAGAGCCAGTCGTTGGCGTCCGCGCTGAGCGGGCTGAGCACCCTGTGAGGAGATGCTGATGGGGTTTCCCCCCGACTCGGACACCATGGCGGCGCGGTACCTGGCCGAAGCCATCGAGACCGCCACACCCCCGGAGCGGCTCATCATGCTGTTCGACCGCCTCGAGGTCGACCTGGCCAACGCCAAGGCGGGGTTCATGACCGGTGACAACTTCACCGTGAACGAGCACCTCGTCCATGCACAAGAGATCGTTGCCGCTCTCAGAGTTACCCTTGACGTCACCGTTTGGCCCGAAGGTGCCCAACTGGCCGGGCTGTACAACCTGTGGCAGAGCGAGCTGCTGGCTGCAAACATGGAGAAGGATCCTGGACGGCTGTCCCTGGTGACCGAGATGGTCACCGAGGTGGCTGCCACCTGGCGAGCGGCGCGAGATCGCGCCTACGCGCCGAGCATGGCGACAGTGCCGTGAGATGGGCCGTGCCCCGAGGTGGGCCGTGCCGCGACCGTGCCACGACCGTGCCGAGCATGGCGACGGTGCCGCGAGATGGGCCGTGCCGTGAGATGGGCCGTGCCCCGAGACGAGATGGACCCGACGCCGAGTGAGCCCGTAGCAGCCGAGGCGCAGCCGGTGAGCTGGGCCGAGCTTCTCGACGAGATGGACCGGCGCGTGGCTCTGGTGCACCAGGCGCTGGCCGAACGCCGCGTCCCACCCGTGCTCCGGGCACTGCCTCGGGTCGCGGGCGCGCTGCCGCTCGCGCTCGCCGAGCGGGCTCGTGGCGCACTGGCCAGCACCGAGGTCTGCGAGGACGCCACGAAACGGCGTCTGGTGGCCGTCTCGACGACGCTGGACGCCGTTCGGGCTTCGAGCGGTCGGTTCGCCGACGGCCCCCAGTCACCCGCCTTCGTCGACAAGAGGCTGTGACCCTCCCGCTCGCCTGGGACAGCGCTGCCCGCTTCGGCAGGCAGCCCGCAATGCCACGCTCGGGACGCAGCACGACCGTTCACGCCCGGGACGCAGCACAGTTGCTCACGCTCAGTGCACGGCGACCTGGGGACGCCGGGGAAAGCGCTAAAGCTCGACGGAGGTGGCGCCGAATGTCCTTACGACCCGGCGCCACGATGGCACCCCGAGCAGCCCAGGACGGGCGTACCGACAGTCCCAGCACCGTCGAGCGAGACGAGGTGGTGGGGCCGAGCATGCGATCGTCAGGAGTGCGCGCCCATGAGTGGCATCGTCGGCATCTTGCAGTTCGCCGTGGACGGCCTTGGCCAGCAGCAGCAGGCCATCGCCGACAACCTGGCCAATTCGCAGACACCGGGCTACATCGGCCAGCAGGTGGACTTCCAGTCCAGTTTGCGCCAGGCTCTCGGATCACCCGTCGGAGGCACAGCCCAGGTGTCGATGTCCTCGACGCCCGGTCTGCCCGCCACAGACGGGAACAACGTCGACACAGGCCAGCAGCTGGTGGCCGCTGAGAAGAACACGTTGCAGTACCAGACCATGGTCGACATGTTGAACGCCCAGTTCCTCCTGGTGCAGGGTGCGGCCGGAGGGAGCTTCCAGTGAGCATCTTCCCTGCCATCGGCATCTCGGCCAGCGGGATCGACGCTGCACAGAGCTGGATCGACACCTCGGCCGGGAACCTGGCCAACATGAACGACGCCGTGCCGCTCGGCAATGCTGCCTACCAGCAGCAGACCCCGGTGTTCAGCGCTGTGGGACGTGTCACCGGCCCCGGCGCCGGCGTAGCGGTGTCCTCGGTGCAGCTCGGTTCGCCGGCCGGGGTGGTCGTCTCGGACCCCTCGAGCCCACTTGCCAATGCCCAGGGCCTCGTGCGCGAGCCCGCTATCTCCACTGCCAGCCAGTTGGTGGCACTGGTCGAAGCTCAGAACTACTACCAGGCGAACGCCTCTGCCTACGACCGGGCCGTCGTTGCGTACCAGTCAGCGCTCACGTTGGGGTCGTAGGCGTGATCCCTCCCATCGCACCGCTACCGGCGTCACCCGCCACCACACCGGGCGGGGGAGCCTCTGGGGTCGGAGGAACGACCGGCACCGGCAGTGGCTTCGCCGCGCAGATCACGAACGCTCTCGGACATCTCCAGCAGACCCAGGCGACCGCCTCGTCGCTCGAAGCACACGCCGCAGCCGGCCAGGGAAGTGTCACGAGCGCCATGGTGGCCGCCACGGAGGCCTCGCTCGAGACCCAGGTGACCGTGGCGCTCACGAACAAGGCCATCACCGCCTTCACCGACGTCATGAACCTCCAGATCTGACATGGCCCTCGTCCCGAGCGATCAGTTCACCAGAGCGCGGGCGAACGACCAGCTGGCCCGGGCACGGGCCGGCGCGAAGCGATTCGCCAGCGGATTTACTACCGGACAGAAGGCAGTCACCATCGCCGCGGCGGGAGCGGTGCTCGTCGGAGCGGTGCTGTTCATGTCCATGTCCTCGAAGCCCGATTACGTGCCGCTGTTCACCAATCTCCAGCCCGCGGATGCCGCGAACATCACGGCAAAGCTCACCTCGTCACATGTGCCGTTCCAGCTGGCCAATGGTGGTGCCACGGTGCTGGTCCCGGCGAACGACGTCGCCACCGAACGCCTGGCCATGGCCGAAGCCGGGCTGCCCGCCCAGTCCACCCAGGGACTCTCCCTGCTGGACAAGGAGGGGATCACCGCTTCGAACATGACCCAGCAGGCCGACTATCTCCGCGCGCTGCAAGACGAGCTGGAGAAGACCGTCGACGCGATCTCAGGGGTCCAAAGCTCACAGGTGACCATCGCCCTGCCCGCCAATCAGACGTTCGCGCTCGCCAACGACAGCCCCACCGGTGCCTCGGTGCTGGTCGCCATGAACCCCGGCCAGAACCTCACCTCCCAAGAGGTCCAGGCCATCGTGCTGCTCGCGGCAGATGGTGTCCCGAACTTGCGATCGCAGGACGTCACGGTCGCCACCTCTTCTGGCCAGCTGCTCGCCGGGCCCGGTGTGGCCCAGGGGACCGGTGGATCGAGCAACGCCACCACCGCGTACGACACCCAGGTCCAGGCCAAGGTGAACGCGTACCTGGCCTCCGTGCTCGGCACGGGCAACGCCGATGTCCAGGTGAACGCCACGCTCAACTACAACCAGGTGCACACCACCACCCAGCAGATCGTCCCTGGGCCAGGCGGCAAGCCGGTCAGCTTCTGCACAAGTACCACCACGTCGAACGAGAAGTACACCGGTACGGGCACCCCGCCCACCGGCGCGGCTGGGGCCATCACCCCGACTGGCACCGGCACCGGCGCATTCTCACAGACCCAGGGGTCGCAGACCTGTGAGACGAACCAGCAGACGATCGTCGCCCAGCAGGCGCCGGGCACCGTCCAGGTCCAGTCGGTGGCGGTACTGGTCAATTCGACAGCGCTGCCCAAGGGGGTGAGCGTCGCGCAGTTGAAAGCGGGCGTGGCCGCGGCGGCGGGCATCGACCCGGCCCGAGGTGACACGCTCGCGCTCAGCGCCATGCCGTTCTCTACCGCGGCTGCACGCCAAGCCGCCAAGGCAGCCGCTGCGGCGGCCGCTGCGGGGAAGACCAAGTCGCTCATGGGTGACGTGAAGATCGCTGCAGTCGTCTTGGCCATCCTCCTGGCACTGTTCTTGTTGTGGCGGTCGGCCCGCAAAGCCAGATCCGCACTGGCCATGGATCCCGTTGCCATGCCGGGCTCGTTCGGTGCGCTGGCCATGCCGGCGGTCACCGATGAGCCCACCGGTCAACTTCCTGCCGTAACAGCGGCACAGGCAGAGGTGTCGCGCTCGGCGGAGGCCGGGCAGGTCAATTCGATGATCGACGCCCAGCCCGAGGAGGTGGCAACCATGCTGCGAGGGTGGCTGGCTGAGCGCAGCGGGGCACCCAGATGAGCACTGGCGTCGCCCCGATGCTCTCCGGTGTGCAGAAGGCGGCTGTCGTCTTGGCCCAACTGGACACCGACCGGGCGACCAAGGTGCTCAAGGCCATGTCGGAGTCGGAAGTGGTCGACCTCATGTCCGCAGTGGCCACACTGCCGCCACTCGACGTCGACGCGGTGCGCGGCATCCTGGCCGAGTTTGCCGGCCAGGCCGCCGCGTTGCTCCAGGTGGGCCAGGGTGGTGTCGACGTGGCCCGGCGCCTGCTGCGCGAGCGGCTGGGTCCCTCGCGCGCCGAGGAGGTCCTCGAGCAGTTCCTCGAAGCCGGCCAGCCCCGCCCGCTGGCCATCTTGCAGCGCCTCGAAGCCCACCAGATCGTGAGCTTTCTCGGTGACGAGCACCCACAGACCATCGCCGTGGTCCTCGCGCATCTCTCTGCCGATCACGGAGCACAAGTTCTCGGCCTGCTCGACGAGGAGCTGCGGGCAGATGTCGCCAGGCGCGTCGCCGTCATGGGGAGGATCTCTCCTGAGGTCGTGCAGACCATGGCCGACACCCTGGAGCAGAAGCTGTCCGCCGTCGTGCGGGCCGGGGCGGGGGCGGCCTCCGAGGTGGGCGGGGTCGGATCGATCGTCGCGATCTTGAACCAGAGTGAACGTTCGTTGGAGAAGCAGATCCTGGCGACACTCGAGCAGGAGGACCCGGCGCTCGCCGAGCAGATCCGCAACGAGATGTTCGTCTTCGACGACGTCGTCAACTTGGACGACCGGACCCTGCAGCGGGTGCTTCGCAATGTGGTGCCGAAGGACTTGGCTGTCGCGCTCAAAGGGCTCGAGGCAGAGGTCCGCGAGAAGTTCCTGCGAAACCTGTCGGAACGAGCTGCCGAAGACATGGCCGAAGAGATCGAGATCCTCGGACCGACCCGGCTGTCACAGGTGGAGGCGGCCCAGCAGAGCATCGTGAAAGTGGTGCGCGAGCTCGATGCCGCAGGCGAGATCGTGTTGCTACGTGGAGACGACGAGCTTGTCTAGGACCGCCGTGCCCCGGATCCTGCGAGGAGCAGAGAGCGCGCGTGCCCGAAGCGCCGTGCTCACCGTGAGTCCCCCCGACACCGACGGACAGTTGGGATGCAGGGGGGTCCGTCCGCCGGCGCAGGGACAGGTGACGCCCAGCGTTGCCGAACGGATCGAGGCTGTCCGTGTCGAGGGACATCGGCAGGGATTTGACGACGGGTACCAGGCCGGCCTGGCCGAGGCGGACATGAGGATCGAAGCCGAGCGTCGAAGCCAGACGGCACGCCTGGTCGATGCGATGAGCGCTGCGCTGCACAACGTAGTGGCGCTGCGGGCCGATGCGGTGGCTGTCGCCGAGGCAGACGTGGTCGCCTTGGCTATCGAGCTGGCAGAAGCGGTGCTCCGTCGGGAGGTGTCATCGAGCACCACGGCGAGTGCCGACGCGCTCAAGCGGGCGCTGGGCTTGGTGCCTGACGGGGAGGATCTGGTGGTTCGGCTGCACCCTGAGGATGTGGCGTGCATCGGTGAGCTCCATGGGGTGGTCCCCGACCGTCAGGTTCGGGTCGTCGCTGATCCGGCGGTGGAGCCTGGAGGGTGCCTGGTCGATGCCGGTGCGTGCCACATCGACACCCAGATCGGTCCGTCGATCGACCGTGCTCGTCGGCTGCTGGTGGAGCTCGAGACCCCGACCCCTGCTCGGGTCGGCTCGGAGGTCATGGCCTACGAGCCGGCTGTGTCCCGTGGTGGGCAGGTCACAGCCGGCGACGAGACGGGTGGCGAGGTGGCGGGCGGGGGTACGGATCCCCCTGGGGAGAATGACCCATCGGGCCACGTGCACAGCGATGCTGCGAGAGACCCGGCCAGCAACGCCCGCACGGGGTCAGATGGAACGGTGCCTGTCGAGCCGACCGGTGAGGCGGCGGCGTGACCGTTGTCACCGATGCCGTGCGCCATCAGCTGCGCGAGGCGATGGCTCCCCGACGCACCGGCCGGGTCACCCGCCTGGTCGGCCTCCGCCTGGAGGTCGACGGGGTGGAAGCCGCCGTCGGCGATGCCGTACGAATCTGGCGCGGCGGGGGCACCTTGGACGCCGAGGTGGTGGCCGTCCAGGGTTCCACCTTGGCGTGCATGCCGCTGGGGGATCTGACCGGGGTGCGCTTCGGTGACCCGGTGGAGTCCCTCGGACGGCCCCTCGCGTTGCGCGTCGGCGAGGGGCTGCTCGGCCGGGTGCTCGACGGGTTGGGTCGGCCACTTGACGACAAGGCGCCGCTGGTCCCCTGGAGCGAGGTCCCCGTCGACGGCGCCCCCCCGCACCCGCTGCGTCGCGAGCTGGTGGATCGTCAGATAGCCCTGGGGGTGCGGGCGCTCGACACGCTGGTGCCCTGCGGGCGTGGGCAGCGCCTCGGCATCTTCGCCGGCTCCGGTGTCGGGAAGTCGAGCTTGTTGTCGATGATCGCCCGAGGCACCGAGGCCGCGGTGTCGGTGCTGGCGCTGGTCGGCGAACGCGGGCGCGAGGTGAACGAGCTCATCCACCGCGACCTCGGCGACGAGGGACTGGCCCGTTCGGTGGTGGTGGTCGCCACCTCCGACGAGCCGGCGCTGGTGCGGATCCGGGCAGCGTTCACCGCCACCAGGATCGCAGAGTGGTTTCGTGACCAGGGCATGGACGTGGTGCTCATGATGGACTCCCTCACGCGCTTCGCCATGGCCCAGCGCGAGGTGGGCCTGTCGGCCGGAGAGCCCCCGGCCACCCGGGGCTACCCGCCGTCGGTGTTCTCGCTGCTGCCCCGGCTCCTCGAGCGCGCCGGTGCGGCAGAGAGCGGATCGATCACCGGCCTCTACACGGTGCTGGTGGAAGGCGACGACATGAACGAGCCCATCGCCGACGCGGCGCGCTCGATCTTGGACGGTCACATCGTGCTCTCCAGGCGCCTCGCCACGTCCGGGCACTTCCCGAGCATCGAAGTGCTCGACTCCATCTCCCGCGTCGAGCCGGCGATCACCACGCCTGAGCAGCGAGGCGCGGCACGCGAGCTGCGCCGGCTGATGGCGGCCCATCGCGACGCCAGGGATCTGATCGAGATAGGCGCCTATGTGAGCGGTGCCAACCCGCTGGTGGACCGCGCTATCGGGGTGGCCGATGCCATCGAGGGATTCTTGTGCCAAGACGTCTCCGCCACTGTCTCTGTGGCCGACTCCTGGGAAGCACTGCACGAACTGGTGGCGTCGTCGCAGCACTCGGGGAGCCGAGGGTGATCGGCGTGATCTTCGACTGCATAGACGGCACGGGCAAGTCCCCGTTCTTCACCGCCTGCTGGCGCTCTGTGCCCGAGGTGCTTCGATGAAGCGATATCAGTTCCGTCTCCAGAGCGTGCTGCGTGCCCGGCGAGCCCAGGAGGATCTGGCCCGCCAGAGCTTGGCGCTGGCGAACCGCCGCCTGCGGGACGCCCAGGTGCTGCTGACCCAGGAGCAGGCCCGGTACCAAAGCGTGAACGTGTCGAGCGGCGTGGTGGATGTGCCCGCAGCGCGCGCCGAGCAGTCCTGGCAGTACCTGGCAGCTGCCAGCGTGGCCCATGTCGCACGGTGCTGTGAGGACCTGGCTGTCGTCGCCGCCGACCACCAAGCAGCATGGCGGGAGGCGTCCCAACGGGTCGCGGCGCTCGAGCGTCTCGACGACCGGCGACGCGTCGAACATGCGCTGGTTGCCGCCCGGGCCGACAGCGTCGAAGTCGACGACCTGGTCACCGCCCGCTTCCTGCCCGCAGACGCGGCGCGATCTCGTGAAGGAGCCCGATGCTGAGCGTCGTGAGCACCCCGGCGGTGGTGGCGGAGATCCAGGCCCTGGAGACCACCTTGGGATCCCTTGGCCAGTCGCTCGCAGCGGCTGCCCCGACCGGGGGCTTCGGCGACGTGCTCGGGGCCGTTCGTGGCGAGATGGCCGGTATCGGCGCCAGTGCTGTCCCCGGCCCGACCCCGTCGACCAGTGCTGCTGCTGGTGGGCACAGCTCAGGCACCGGCAGCAGCACCGCATTCTTGGCAACCGCAAACCTCCTCGGTGCGGGTAGCGGACCAGGTGGCCTCGACCTGCTCGGGAGCCCGAGCACTGCCAGCAGCCTGCTCACAGTACCGGGATCGCTGGCAGGGCTCATGTCCGCATACGGCACCGCAGCGGAGCAGGGGGGTGGTGGCGTGCCCAGCATGCCAGGGTCCTCCGGTGGCGGCATCCCGGCCAGCCTGGGGGTGCCGAGCGGGCTTGTCGCGCTTTTCGAGCAGGCATCGAGCCGTTTTGGCGTACCCGCGGCACTGCTGGCCGCGGTGGCCAGGCAGGAGTCGGGTTTCGATCCCAGTGCCGTCAGCTCGGCGGGCGCCGAGGGGCTCATGCAGCTCATGCCCTCGACGGCCGCGGGGCTTGGTGTGGACGCCTTCGACCCCCGGCAGGCTGTCGATGGAGCCGCCACACTGCTGTCGAGCTACCTGAGGCAGTACGGGGGGTCGGTGCCACTCGCCCTGGCGGCCTATAACGCCGGGCCGAATGCCGTCGCCCGCTACGGAGGGATCCCGCCCTACACGCAGACGCAGAACTACGTGCGAGACATCATGGCTTCGCTGGGAGTGGTGCCGTGAGCGCGCCGGCAGCGACTACCCCGCGTGCACGGACAGGGCTGGCTCCGGCACCTGGACCGGGGTCACCGAGCGCCGCAGCGGCCATGTCTGATGGCCCTGCTCGGTCGGGGCTCAGCTTCGCTGGTGCTCTCGACGAGGTGTCGAACGTGTCGAAGACGCCGAAGACGAGGTCGTCGAGATCCGCTGCCGGCGCGAAAGGTCCGGTTCCCGCGGCGTCTGGCCACAGTGCTGCCACGAGCGCCGCGGCGTCGGCACCAGGCGGACCTGTGAACCGTGGCGCTGCTCCTCCGAGTGCTCCAGGTGCCCCGGTACGGACAGCGGCACCATCGTCTTCGGGCTCCTACGCCCCTGCCACAGGCGCCGTCGTCTCCGCGACGGACGGAGGACGCCAGGTGGCGGCCAGTGCTTTCCATGGGGGGCAGGGGGTGCCTTCCGCCGGCTTGCCCGCTCAGGCGGGGGGAGCGTTCCCCAGGGTGGCACGTGGTAGCGCAAGTGCGGGTGGGGATCCGTCTCGGGGGGGCTCAGGGAGCGCTCCGAGGACCGCGCAAGGTTCCTCGGGCACGATCCAGGTACTGCCAGGCGAGAAGCGCACAGCGCAGAACGCTCTGAGCACGGGTCTCGGCGTGCCGGGGGCGGGGGGTGCCTCATCCGGCCAAGGCAGCGAGGAGCCGGCACCTGGT